>CALGGM010000001.1 GCA_937915925.1 uncultured Clostridia bacterium
CATCTATCAGATAGATATCGAGTATCGTGGCATCGCACATGCCCACGCCCACTGCTGGGGCAAACGCTTGCACGCCATCCCCGAGCAGCGGCCTTACGTTCTTCTGATACTCCTTCAGCCCGTCTCTTGAAATGCTCTGCTTCCGAATGTCACGGTATTTTGTGTAATAGAAGTACCGATATTGACTGAAGGTCGGATAGGATTCCTTCAACTGCCCGGTCTCATCACAGAACTTTTCTTTCAGAAGAAGCGTATACGACTGCCGCAGACTGTGTTTCTTGGCAGTGTAATAGAATTTGTTCAAGCCCCAACGTATGACCTTTTCCGTTTGAGTCAGTTCCTTCTCTGTGGCCGTCGGCTTAGGCGCCAGGGCGGAAACAGAATCGAAAACAAGATAACGGCAAAGATATTTGCGAACCGTCATCTCCGTCCTTTCAAATCGCTCGGCCGCTATATGAATAGCTTCAGCCCGTCTGCTTTCATCTGCGAGATAAGGAAGAATCCCCGCGATGACCGTATAACGCTCATACGCCGCTTTGCGGGCCGAAGCATCCAAGGCTTCGATGTCGTAAAGGACAGTGCCCGTCGCTTCGTATAAGTCTTTTTCTGTACTGGGAGCATACCCGTCCAGTTCTGAGAGAGACAACCATTTCGGCATATGAGGATGCATGCAATTCATTATTAAAGCGCATTCCCCGTCCATGGCGAGGATTCTTATGATGGAATCGCCTTTCTTCAGCAAATCATTTTTCTGCATCGACTATCACGCCCCAATCGTAGATTCCGTGTTTGAGCCAATAGGTTCTGGAGGTGTCAAGAAGCCGTGCTGTCAAAGGCTTCGTCAGGTATTTCCTGTAAACACACTCCCTGACCATATAATCGCCGCCTTCGCGTTGACAAAGGAAATCGGAAGTGAAATCCATTCCCTCCAACTGAACATTTGTTTGGATGGATACGATGTCTTTTTCCGCTTCCAGATTCCTTAGATAGGCAATCATTAAATCATCGTATAACCTGCACACCGTCTCCGATTTGGGAGACGCTGCCTTTGTGCAGCGCCCCTTATAATCCTTCTTTCTCACTTGGAACTCCTTTCGTTATCCTCCCAAAAACAAAACGCCTTTTTCCCAAAAACGTATGATTTTCCCCAAAAACAGCCTCATTTCCCAAAAAACAACCCGAAAAACAGCGTTTTGGGGCCCCAAAAACAGGTTTTGGGGAAAACACTATATGCCTGTCCGACTCCATTTTTCCTCCAAACCCTAATTTTGTCAGATTTTGATTTTCCTGAAGTGGATTTCATTTCTCCTTCAGGTCTTCTTTCTTTGACCGCATATTTTCCTCCAAATCCTCGCCCGAGAACTCTCTCTTTCCACATCCAATGACGTCCTTCCTGCTGTTTCTTTTATTGCCATTTCCAAGTCATGTTTTTTCTTTCTTCATTCTTCCCTTATATCTTCCATCCTTAAAAATGCCCTATTTATCTACATTTTTATGGAATTGGATTAGATGAATCGGAAGCGGTAACAGCTGTGGGAGAGGCGAGGACGGAGGATGGTGGCGGGAGAGCCTGAGAGAAAGTAAGGGCTTCTTTTTTCAGACGATTTGACGGAAAAGAGAAAAGAAAAAAGACCTTGGGGTTTCGCTCGAACAGAGCGGGTTCCCAAGGTCTTGTGCTTTTGCTAAAGGTCCGGTTAAGGATAATCCCGTTTAGCCAAGTCGTTAAAATCGTTGTCGGACGATTCTAAAGGTCTCGTGCTAAGCGGTCTGTGTTGTGATTGATACTTACTCTGCGCAGTAGGGCAGCAGAGCCATGATCCGCGCGCGCTTGATCGCGACCGCGAGATCGCGCTGATGCTCGGCGCACACGCCGGACATGCGGCGGGGCATGATCTTTCCGCTCTCGGAAACGAAGCCCTGCAGCTTTTTGATGTCCTTATAATCGATGGATGTGGCCTTCTCAACGCAGAAACGGCAAACTTTGCGTCTGCTTCTCGGACGACGGGGACGCAGTTTACGATCTTCCATGTGATGCCTCCTGTAAATTTTGAATTAAAACGGTAAGTCGTCGGAATTGATGTCGGTGAATCCGGCGAGATCCTGCGCGGGCGCGGAGGGACGCGGCGCGGAATAACCGCTGCCTGCATCGTCTGCGGATTTCGGCGTCAGGAACTCAACTTCGTCTGCCGATACATCAAGCGACATACGGGTCGTACCGTCCGTGGCTTCGTAGGTGCGCGCCTGCAGCTCGCCGATGACGGCGACCTTGCGTCCCTTCGAAAGGTAACGCGCGCAGGTGTCGCCCAGCTGCCGCCAGGCATTGATGCGGAAAAAGTCGGTTTGTCTTTCTCCGTTCTGGCTTGCGAAGCGCCGGTTAACGGCAATGGTGAAGGTGCAGACAGTCACACCGCTGGTGGTGCTGCGCACTTCGGGGTCTCGGGTCAGGTTGCCGATCAAAGTAATTTTATTCATGCTTTCGTTTCCTCCGTTCTTTCGTGCTCTTACTTTGGTTGTTATGCTTCCTTGCGAGTGACCATGTAACGCATGAGCCGCTCATCGTTGCGCATGTTGCGCTCCAGCTCACGGGGCAGTTCCGGATTCGCGTTGAACGTTACCAGAACATAGAAGCCCTCGGTCTTGTAATCGATCGGATATGCCAGGCGACGCTTGCCCCACACATCGGTCTTCTCGATCTCGCCGCCGTTTGCGGTGATAATGTCGGCAAACTTATCCATGACGACCTTATCCGCTTCCTCATCAAGCTCAGGCGTGATCACGTACAAAACTTCGTACTGATTCATGTTTTTCACCTCCTTATGGACTTTAGGCCTTCTCCTGAAGGCAAGAAGGACCGTTAGCCTTCGTACTATATCACAAACAATCCCCGATTGCAAGGGCTTTTTTGCGATTTTCGGATCTTTTTTCAGGAGGGTAAGACCTTCCCCTACAAAGATTTGACGCTTTCGTCGCGAGCGCTGCCCCTTGCGCGCTTTTCCTGCCTCCCCTGTGCAAGGGGAGGTGGCGAGGCGTACCGAGCCGGAAGGGTTGTGATGCTTTGACAACCCCTCAGTCACTTTCGGCGATGCCTCAAGCGACAGCTCCCCTTGCACAGGGGAGCCAAGGGTAGGAATTGTCCTGACGGACATAACGGCATTGAAAAGCAATGCCGTTTATGTTACAATAAAAGCATGACAGAGCAGGAGCTTTTTAAGAAGACAAATGCCCGGACGCTTTCGGGCGCATACCTTCTGGAGGGCGCGGAGGAGCTGACCAAGCAGCAGGCGATCGACCGCATCACTTCGCTTCTGGATCCCGGATTTTCGGATCTGAACCTGAAGCGGATGAAGGAGCCGGACGCGGCTGCGGTGCTCGACGCCGCGCACGCCGTGCCGGTATTCGACGCGCTGTGCGTTACGGTGTTTACCGATTTTGACGACGCGGCGCTTTACGACGCGCTCGAAAAGCGGCATGCGCTTGACGCGCTCTTTTCCCCGGTCGACGCGATCATCCTGTTCGTGCGGCGCGGCAAGGGACGCGAGACGCCGTTTTCCAAGCTCTTTTCGGAAAAGAACCGCCTCGTGCTGTTCGACGTGCTGAGCGAAACGCGCGCCGAGGATATGGTAAAGCTTTTATGCGCGCGGCGCTGCGTGCGCCTCGACCGCCCGGAGGCGATGCGGCTTGTCGGCATGGTCGGCACCGACGCGTACCGCCTCGAAAACGAGGTGTCAAAGCTTTGCGATTACGTCGGAAACGGCGGCGTGATCACCGACGACGTTCTGCGTTTTATCGTGACGCCGTCGGTCGAATACGAGGTGTTCCCGATGCTGAACGCGCTTTTAGCGGGCAACAAAAAAACCGCGATGCGCATGCTGACCGAAGCGCTGAAGGACGGGCAGGAGAACCCTCTGCGCGTGGCGTCATTTCTCGAAGGGCGATTAAAGCAAATGCTGATCGCAAAGGAGATGCTCGACGACAAGCGCCCGCGCCCCGAGATCATCAAGACGATGGGCGGCAATCCGAAGGCCGCGGAGATCGCGCTGAAAAACGCGCAGAAGTACCCGACCGCGCGGTTAAAAAACGCCGTCGCCGCCTTTGCCGAGATCAATGCTCGCATGAAGCAGGGGCTTCTGAACGAATCCGACGCCCTGGTGCTTGCGATCTATAGGAGCTTTTGAGGGTTGGAGATCCTTCGTCGCTTTGCTCCTCAGGATAACGGCGAACCGTTTTACTCGATCGGACGGACGTTTCGGAGAACGGGACGTCCGTTTTCTTCCGTGCAGTCGGCTTCGTAGCCGCCGAGGTTCGGGGTCTGCCACTCGTAGAATTCGCGTTTCGGCTCGGCAAGCTGATAGAGGATCGACATGATCACGCCGCCGTGTGAGACGACGGTCATGTCCTCGCCCGCGCCGCGCGCCGTTTCCGTAAACGCGTGCAGCACGCGCGCGTGAAATTCCGCCTGCGATTCGCCGCCCGGACACGCGCCGCGGCAGAGATCGTCGACCCACGCGCGATAGGCAGGGTCATGCTCCATTTCGTCGGCGCTGCGCCCCTCGAACGCGCCGAAATCCATTTCCTTGAAGTCCTCGACCACGGTCTGCTTCGCGTTCGGAAACAGGATCGCCGCCGTCTCCCTTGCGCGAAGAAGCGGCGAAACATAAACGCGATCGAGCAAAGGATCCTTTTCGTGCCGCTCGGCAGCCGCGCGTCCCTCGGGACAAAGCGGCTCGTCGCTTCTGCCGACATAGCGGCGCGCGGCGTTGCCCGCCGTCGTGCCGTGACGGATCAATCGTACGTGCATACAAGCTCCCCCTTGATCACTGTCGGGATCCCCGCAACCACGCGCACGACCGCCGACGCTTCCTTTGCAAGCTTACAGCAGAGCCGTCCCACCGCCTCGCGATAGGCGCGGTCCTTCGGGTCGAGCGGCACGACGCCGCTGCCAACCTCACAGCACAGCACAAGCTTCTTTTGAAGCAGCGCTTTTGAAAGCGCTTCCGCTGCGTCCGGGTCGCTTCGCACAATCGATTCGAGCCCGTAAAGCACGGGTTTGCCGTCGAACGCGTCCGCGGACATGTCTTCGTCACGAAAGCCCAGCGAGCGCGCGAACGCCCGCTTGCCGGACGCAAATCCGCCTAAGATCAGAACCATAGGCTCACCGCCCTTTCCGAAAGCAGAATCCCAAGCAGCATCGCCGCGGCGCAAAGCGAAATGCCGAACCCCGCAAGATCGCCCGACATGCCGCCGAACTGCTTGATCGCCGTATGCCGGATATAGAAGAACACGCACGCGCCGGAAGCGAGCATCAGCCCCGCCGCAAGCGGAGACAGCGCGGCTGCGCCGCCGAGCGCAAGCACGATCCATGCGCAGAGAATCCACACCGCGCTCTTCGACGCGGAATCGCGGAACGCGTGCTGCATGCCCGTCTGCGCGCTCGACGGAATCAAAAGGCTCAAAAGTCCTCCGGCCGCGCGTGAAAGCACATGCGTAAGCGACAGCAGTCCCACCGTTTTCCAATCGAACGGCAGCGCGGCGCAAAGCCCGAAATACGCGAGCAGATAGCACCCGATCCCGAGCGCGGCGAACGCGCCGCTGTGCGGGTCCTTTAAAATCGCGCGCTTCTTTTCGGGCGAGGCGTGGCTCGACAGCGCGTCGATCGAATCCGCAAAGCCGTCCATATGAATGCCGCCAGACAGCGCGATCGGCAGCACCGTATACACGACCGCGGAAAGGATCGGGGAAAGGTCCAGAAGCGTCGAAAGCCAATGATAAAGGCAGAGAAACCCGCCGATCACAACGCCCACGAGCGGGAGCGCGGAAAGCACGTTTTTAAGGCTGTACGAATCCCACCCGATGCGCGGCGCGGGCAGGATGGAAAAGGTGGAAAACGCCGATACCACGGCGGTCCAGACGGCTTTCATCGGGGTATCTCTCCTTTCAAAAGAATCGGGATGCCGGCGACCGTTTCGATCGCGGCGTCCGAGCTCGCAAACAGTTTGCGGTTGATGCGTCCGAGCGCCGCGCGGTACGCCTCGGTCGTTTCGTCATAGACGGCGCCGTCGCTTCCGATCTCGTCGGTCACGACGACCAAGAGCGCACACTGCGTTCGGATCGCTTCGATCCCTCGCATCACCGCTTCATAAGGATCGCACGGCGGATCGCTTTGAAACATCTCGTTTGCGGCGAGGTTCCCGACGTCCTCCAAAAGCACGGCTGCGCACGCGGGAAGCCGAACGCCCGCAAGGTCCGTGTACCGCTCGACCGTCAGAAAGCCCTTGCCCTTTCGCATGGCGCGGTGCCGTTCGATGCGGCGCGCGCCCTCCTCGCCGTACGGCTGCATGCAAGCAAGATACATGCGCGGCGCGTGCGAAAGGCATAAGGATTCGGCGTATGCGCTTTTTCCGGACGCGGACCCGCCCGTGACCGTGATCAGCACGACGGTTCGCCTCCCTGCGGCACGTATTGCTCGATGCCCGTTTCCGAGAACGAAACCGAGCCGTCGTAAACGGACAGCGCCATATCGAGAAGCGGCAGCATGCACACCGCACCGGTGCCCTCGCCGAGCTTCATATCCGCGTACAGGATCGCGTCCAGTCCGAGCTCGTTTAAGATCGCCTGCGCGACCGGCTCCTTCGAGCAATGGCTTGCGAGCATGGCGGTGCGGCAGTTTGGCACGAGCCGATACGCGATCAGCGCCGCAACGGAGCTCGGTAGCCCATCAATCAAGATCGGCAGCCGCTGCATCGCCGCGCCGATATACAGCCCTGCAAGCCCCGCAAGGTCGAAGCCGCCGAGCTTAGAAAGCACATCGAACGCGTCGGCGGGATCGGGACGGTTCACCTCGATCGCGCGGCGGATTGCGTCGCGCTTTCGGAAAAGTCCCGCGTCGGACAGCCCCGCGCCGCGCCCGGTGACGGTTTCCACCGGAAGACCCAACAGCACGGAGGCGATCGCGGACGACGTCGTAGTGTTGCCGATGCCCATCTCGCCGGTCACGAGGATCCGATCGCCCGCTTCCTTGCGCAGCTTCGCAAGCCGGACGCCCGCCTCAAGCGCGGCAAGCGCCTGCGCTTCGGTCATGGCGGGACCCTTTGTCATGTTCTGCGTGCCGGATGCGGCGTGCAGATCGAGTACGCCCGCAACGCGCGTGTTCATGCCGAGATCGACCGGGATCACATCGGCGTGCGCGGTCTTCGCCATGAGACAGACCGAGGAGCGGTGCTCCGAAATGCGCTTTGCCATCGTCGCGGTTACGGACGCGTCGGTCTGCGTCACGCCTTCCTCGACGACGCCGTTGTCCGCGCAAAGCACGAGCACGGTGCGCTTCTCGAGCGCGATCCGCTCGCTGCCGGTCACGCCCGCGATGCGCACAAGCGCGGTCTCGAGCTTTCCGAGCCCATCGAGCGGCTTTGCCACGCCGTCCCAATGCGCCTTTGCCCGCGCCATCGCGTCCGTGTCCTGCGGCGCGATCGCCGCGTTCCATGTTCGAAACGGTTCTCTCATGCTTCTGTTTCCGGTCCTTCCTATGATAAGCAGATTATAGCATTCTTCCTGCTCTCGGTCAACGCGGTCTTCCTTCGTTATTTCGCCCTTTTTGCGGAAATAAACGCCTTTTTTACGCCGCGGTTTCCGTGGCGCGCGGCGTAAAAATATGGCAATATATACGCATAAGAACAGGCGGGACGGCGAGAACGCCGTTTCCCTGTTCCGTGAATTCACAGCAAAGGAGGCAATACACATGAAAAGAGGATTTTTGGGATTGCTGATCGTCAGCATCGCGCTGATCGCGGCAATGATCGCCTGCTCCGGGAACGTCCGTCCCTCGGAACGCTCCGGCTGCAGCGCATGCAGCCTCGGCTGTACTGCCTGCACCGCCTGCGTGGCGACCGGCTGCGCGCTCTCCTGCGCAAGCAGCATGCTGGACCTCGACTGACCGTCGGCGCGAAAACCGGTTGAAACGGCCGCGTTCATCCGCTATAATATTGGGTGAAAGCGAGGGATGAAACATGCGAAGATGGATCGCGCTGATACTTTTGCTGCTGCTTTGCGCATGCACGGCGGACGCGCCCGAGATCGAACCGGAGCTTCCGGAGGCGACGGAGCTGCCCGCCGTGCCGTTTGCCGTCTCCGACGCGACCGAGACCTTTTCGTGGATCGGCAAAACCGTCGAGGAGCTTAAGATCGGAGATGCGTATCTTTCCGACAGCGGCGATATCCTGTTCTCTGGCGATCTCTTCGGGCACGAGGTGCGCGGGACCGCATACCTTCTGACCGATTGGGACGATCCCGCAAGGGCGAAGCGCGTAAACGAGATCTGGCTTACCGACGCGATCGCGGAGATGCCGACGGTCGAGTCCGCGCTGTCCGTGCGCTACGGCGAGCCGTACGCCACCGACGTCGAGCCGTACGTGGAATCGAACGGCGGCGAAACGTACCGCCAGTATTACTGGACGGGCGAGGGCGTGATCGAACTTTCCAACGGCGCGAAAAACGATTTTTACGTGTTCACCTATTCCGTGCCGAAGGACGTCCCGCGCGAGGTCGAACAGCGCACCGAAGGGCTGACGACCGAGACGCTCGGTCACCGCACGGGCGTGTACTTCCACTTCGCCGACGGCGAGGCGGAGGACCTTGCGATCGCCGAGACCGCCTACGAAGGGCTGACGGCGTACCTTGTGACGTTCACGCATGAGAATGTTCCGTACCGCGTGACGGTCGTGCCGAACGGCGAACCGCTGTTTGCCGAAAAAACTGCGGGGCTCGAGGCGAGCGAAACGGTCGGCGAGCTTGCGACCTACCGCTTCCGCACGGATGACGGCGGCGCGATCCTCTATGAAACGAACGCCTTCGGTCAGCTCTGGATCGTCGAAACCGACGCCGCCTTAACCGCCGACGAGCTCGCTGCCTTCGAATCGTTCCTTCTGAACCGCTGGCTGTATTGAGCCGTGATGCCGCAGGCAGGGCGGGACAACCCTCCCGTCTCGACGTCGCAAGCTCCGTCGATCCACCCTCCCTTACACAGGGAAGGCAAGAACATTGTTACGCGGGAGACCCCCTACGAGTAATATTCGAGCTCCCCTTGTCAGGGGAGCTGTCACCGTTAGGTGACTGAAGGGTAGTCATTTGAACCGCATGACGCTTGACGGGCGGATACGATCCGCCCCTACGGTAGGATGATATCCTGCGAAGAAAACCAACCCGTAGGGGAAGGTCTCACCTTCCCGTTCCGCTTCTCGGCGGACGGGCAATGCCCGTCCCTACGGGGAAACTTCGGGCGTCCCTTTCTGTGACGAAAAAAGATCTCAGCCGCAAAGAACCGATCGTTCCAAAACGAATGGGGCTGTCTCATTAGTGAGGCAGCCTCTTTGCATGGAATATAAGTATAGAATA
>CALGGM010000002.1 GCA_937915925.1 uncultured Clostridia bacterium
TAGGCCTTGAGCTTGATACGAATTCTTTGGTTTGCCATACTTTTTTCTTTCCTCCTAAAATTGTTGTTGGGCAGTACACAGAGCCGTGTGTTTCCCTCTCATTTTTTTACACAGTCTTTCGACTGTGTTCGGTGGGACGGCACGGGAATCTGCTATTTTTGCCCCGTCCGTTCGGACGTCGGATATGCGCGAAATTACCCGGAATGGCAACCGGCAACCTCCGCTGCACTCCTGCGCTGCACCTCAAAAGAATCGAGCCGCGGCGCGAACATTGCTATATTACATGATTTCTCCGAAAAAAGCAAGTATTATTTTTATTTTTTCAAAATATATTTTTGTCGAATTTTCCTCCCGCTCACCTTGCGAAACGGTGAGCGGTATGTTATATTATAAGGGACAAAATTTCGGAGGTCAAGCTATGGAACAGAAAATTCGTCGCATCGGCATATTAACGAGCGGCGGCGACGCGCCCGGCATGAATGCCGCCGTCCGCGCAGCGGTCCGCACCTGTATTCAGAACAAGGTCATCCCCGTCGGCATCCGCCGCGGCTATCAGGGTCTGATCCACGCGGACGTTCTGGAAATGAACGCGCGCAGCGTCAACGGCATCGTCGATCAGGGCGGCACGATCCTGTACACCGCGCGCAGCGAGGACTTCATGTCCGAGGCCGGTCAGCACCGTGCGGCGCAGACCTGCCGGTATCTCGGGCTGGACGCCGTCATCTGCATCGGCGGCGACGGCACGTTCAAGGGCGCGCTTGCGCTGTCCAAGCAGGGCGTCAAGGTCATGGGCATCCCCGCCACCATCGACAACGACATCGGCTGCAGCCATTACACCATCGGCTTCGACACGGCGGCGAACACCGCGGTGGAAGCGATCGACAGGCTTGCCGATACCATGCAGTCGCATGAGCGCGTTTCCGTCGTCGAGGTCATGGGGCGCCATGCCGGTCACCTTGCGGTCTACGTCGGCGTCGCGGTCGGCGCGACCTCGATCATCATCCCCGAATTCCCCTACAGCTTCGAGCATGACGTCATTGAGAAGATCCGCGAGGGTCGCATGCACGACAAGCATCACCATCTGATCATCGTCGCCGAGGGCGTCGGCAAGTGCGATGAGATCTGCAGCCGCATTGCGGACGAAACGGGTCTCGAAGCGCGCGTCTCCATCATCGGCTACATCCAGCGCGGCGGCGCGCCGAGCGCGCGCGATCGCGTCATGGCGACCCGCATGGGACATTTCGCCGTCGAACAGCTCCTCGCAGGACAGACCAATCAGGTCGTCTGCTACCGCGATTCGCACATTCTTCTCACGCCGATCGACGAGGCGCTTGAGATGAAGAAGAGCCTCGACGCATACATGTACCGCGTCGCCGGCGAAGTCGCGCTGTAAGCAAATAAAAGCACATATATAAATAGAAGGGAGAATACTATGAAATTCTGCGCAAACTGTGGAGCTATGATCGAGGAGAATGTAAAGTTCTGTCCAAGCTGCGGTTCCCCCGTCGCACAGTCCGCACAGCCGACCGAACAGCCGGTCAATCAGCAGCCTGTTTATCAGCAGCCTGTTTATCAGCAGCCTGTTTATCAGCAGCCTGTCGTTGAGGACAAGTATAAGGGCTTCCCGATGAAGTGGTACAAGTTCCTTGTATACTTTGGGCTTTGGTTGAGCGCTTTCTTCAACGGGGTTTCCGGTATCACGACACTGGTCACCGGGATTCATCAGCTTACGCATTACGGCACTGCCATCAGCGTCTACAATGTGATCTTAGGCATTTTGATCATCGGCATAGCGGTACTTGTCATCGTCACTGCCGTAAAGCTCCTGCAGCTTTCCGCATCCGGTCCCAAGCTCCTTCTTTTCGTCTATGGGGTGAATCTTGCGGTCATGATCATCAACATCATTGTCACGCTTATTATCGGACAAGGTTTCGTTACGATCGGCGATCTGCTCTCGCCGAGCACCATCACCTCCATTATCGTTTCGATCATCATGATCGCCGTCAATTACACCTACTTCAAAAAGAGAGAAAGCGTGTTCATGAACTGATCAACAGATCGGAATGTCAAAAGGCACTCGGAATTCCGAGTGCCTTTCTTCCTATATATGGTATCTGAAAGAGGCAGCTTTCACAACATCTTGCGTCAGTCGAACAGATACCGATACAGCAGCTTCGGATCGTCGAAATACAGTGGACAGTTCTCCTGTAAAAACGCGCGGATCTCCGGCACGTCGTACGCCCAGCCCGCCGCAGCAAACGGCACGCCAATGCTTTTTGCCATATCATAACCCGGCTTGAGATCGTCGACCATAAGAAGGTCGGAAGGCTGCAGGTTCAGAACGCGCATGATCTCGTTGAGCGCCCACGGATCCGGCTTCCTGTGCTCGCGCGGCAGCTCCCAGCCGTACACGAGCGTCGGTTCGGGAAGCCCGTTTGCTTTGTAGTCGCGCAGGATGTTGTGCTTGAACGAGTGCGAGACGACGCACACCGTCCCTCCGCGCCGCATCTGCTCTTTGATAATCTCCGCAACGCCCGGAAAAACCTCCGGGATGTGATCCTTCACATAGTCCTGCCAGATCTCGAGCTCGCGGTTGAACTCCTCGGGCGTAAAGCCGAGCACGTCCTCGCAGTACGGCAGAAAGCCCGGATCGAAATTGATCCGAAAGTACGTGTCAAGATCCATCGTCATGCCGGGCCGCAATTCTTCGAGCGCAACGAGAAACGACGGATGATGCACGTGCTTCGTGCTGTTCATCACGGTGTCGTCATGGTCGAGCACCAGACATTTGTATTTCAGTTTATCCATACCTTCACTCGCCCTTCGGCGGTTCGAGCTGTCGGATCACGCGGCATGGGTTCCCGACGGCAACGACGTTCGAGGGGATGTTCTTTGTCACGATGCTGCCCGCGCCGATGACCGTATTGTCGCCGATCGTAACGCCCGGCACGATGATCGCGCCCGCGCCGATCCAGCAGTTTTTACCGATACGGACAGGCTTGTTGAACTGCAGGCCTTCTCTTCGCAGGTCAGCGTCCATCGGATGCGCCGCCGTTGCGATCGTGACGTTCGGTCCGATCAACGTATAATCACCGACATAAATGTGCGTATCGTCCACGCAAGTCAGACTGAAGTTCGCATAGACCATCTTGCCGAAATGGCAGTGCCGACCGCCGAAGTTCGCATAAAACGGCGGCTCAATGTACGTTCCTTCGCCGATCTCGGCAAACATATCCTGAAGCAGTTCCCACCGCCGCTCCGCCTCGTGCGGCAGCGTCGCGTTGTATACATACAGTTTTTCCAGACATTTCATCTGAACGGCAGCGATCTCCGGATCGTTCGGCGGATAGATCTCCCCCGTGTGTAGCTTTTCAAGCATATTCTTCCCTCTTTGCATTTGATTGCACCAGTATACCAAATTTTCTCCCCCTCTGCAACCCCGCATGAAAGATTCCCCATCGTCCTGCATACGACCCGTAGGGGACGCCGACCCCGGCGTCCCGTGAAAACCGACGATTCTCCGGAAGGAGAATCAACATGAACGTGATCGCAGATCACACTTCACGCGCCGCAGGCGAACTTCACTGCGAAGCAACTTCACGCGCCGCAGGCGCACTTCACTTCTTTTGCCGCGGAACGCGATCTTGCCTCCCCTGTGCAAGGGGAGGTGGCACGAAGCAGCTTTGCTGCGAGTGACGGAGGGGTTGTCCACGCCGTAGGGCAATAGAAAAGAGACACTCGAACGAGTGTCTCTTGGATTCCGGCAGCTGCCTATCTTCCCGGGCCGTCTCCAGCCAAGTATTGTCGGTGTATG
>CALGGM010000003.1 GCA_937915925.1 uncultured Clostridia bacterium
TGGTCGCCATCGTGGTCCAGTAGCCCGCGATGCCGTAGTGCGAGGAATTGCGCACCGCGACCATGCCCATGCCGTACTTTTTCGCCTTGTCGATCGCGGTCTGCATGGCGCGCTTAGAGATCACCATGCCCATGCCGTCGTGTCCGTCGACAACCGCGGTGGTCGGGGTCTCCTTGAGCACTTCGTACTCGGTGACGGGATTCAGGATGCCCGCTTTGATGCGATCGAGATAGATCGGCTTAAAGCGGTTGACGCCGTGGCTCTCGATGCCGCGGCGATCGCTCTCCATCAGAACGTCCGCGCAGATTTCCGCATCCTCGCGCGGCACGCCGTACGCCACGAACGCGTCCACGAGAAAGTTCCCGATGGTTTCCCAGTCCACATAAGGTCTTGTTTCAACGTTTGCCATTATTCTATATCTCCCTTCGGATTTTAAACTCTGAATTGAATCATGCAGATTTTCCTTCGGAAAATCCTCAACTTCTCTTCTCTGTTCTCTCTTCTCTCTTCACTTTCTCAGTCTTCCCAGTTCTTCGCCTTTTCGACCGCCTTGGTCCAGCCGCGCTGACGGTTCGCGCGCTCGACCTCGCTCATGACGGGGTGGAAGACCTTCTCGCTCTGCCAGTAGCGCATGACGTCTGTCTCGTCACGGTACAGCCCCACGCCGATCGCCGCAAGGTACGCCGCGCCGAGCGCCGTGGATTCGACGCACTTCGGACGGTTGACCGGCACGTCGAGCATGTCCGCCTGGAACTGCATCATCACGTTCGACACGGACGCGCCGCCGTCGACCTTCAGCTCCTCAAGCTTTCTGCCGCTGTCAAACTCCATCGTGCGGGCAAGATCGCCGACCTGATACGCAATGCCCTCCAAGACCGCTCTTGCGATATGCGCACGGTTCGTGGCGCGGGTCATGCCGACCAGAGCGCCGCGCGCGTACATGTCCCAATGCGGCGCGCCGAGGCCCGTGAACGCGGAGACGAAGTACGCGCCGCCCGCGTCGGGAACGGATTCGGCGAGCGTGTCGATCTCGTGCGCGGAGGAGATCAGACCGACCTCGTCCCTTAACCACTTGATCGAGCTGCCCGCGTTGAAGATACTGCCCTCCAAGGCATAGCAGACCTTGCCGCCGACGCCCCACGCGATCGTGGTAAGAAGCCGGTTCTTGCTCTGCACCGGCGTTTCGCCCGTCTGCATCATCAGGAAGCCGCCCGTGCCGTAGGTGCATTTCGCCTGCCCCGGCTCGAAGCACGCCTGTCCGAACAGCGCCGCCTGCTGATCGCCCGCGTCGCCCGAGATCGGCACGCCCGCAAGCGCCTCCAGCCCCTCGATGCCGTCCTTTACGTGCCCGTAGACGCACGCGGACGGCTTGACCTCGGGCAGCATGCACGCCGGAATGTTCAGCCGGTGCATGATGACGGGATCGTAGGAAAGCGTATGGATGTTATAGAGCATCGTTCTCGACGCGTTGCTGTAGTCGGTAACGTGCGCGCCGGTGAGGTTCCAGATGAGCCACGTGTCGACCGTGCCGAACAGCAGGTTGCCCGATTCCGCAAGCATCTGTCCGTTCGGAACCGCGTCTAAGATATAGCGCAGCTTCGTTGCGGAAAAGTACGCGTCGATGAGAAGTCCCGTCGACTGCGCGATATAGTCGCGCAAGCCTTCGCGGATCAGCTGTTCGCACAGCGGCGCGGTGCGGCGGCACTGCCACACGATCGCCGGATGCACGGGCTTGCCCGTCGCCTTCTCCCACACGATCGTCGTTTCGCGCTGATTCGTCACGCCGATGCACGCGACCTCGCCCTTCTGAACGTTTGCGTTTTTCAGCACCGCACGGACCGCGTCCAGCTCGGTGCTCAGGATCTCGTTCGCGTCGTGTTCGACGTAGCCCGGCATCGGATAATGCTGCGTGAACTCAAACTGCGCGGAGGTGACGATGTTGCCTTCCAGATCAAAGAGGATCGCGCGCGAGCTCGTCGTGCCCTGATCCAGCGACAAAAGATATTTCTGCATGGTCCATACCGCCTTTTTTCGGAATAATTCATTATAACATAGTTTCTTGCTTGTGGAAACTGTTTTTTTCCTGTATAATGCAATTATGGAAGAGAATTTTGAACCGATCTCGTTTGACGGGGAATTTCAGAAGGAGCACATCGGGTTCACGCGCAAGCGCGCGCTGATCCTTGTCGCCGTCCTGATCGCCGTCGTCGCCGCGCTCACCGCAGCGGCGGTATTTCTGCTGCCGAAGCCCACGGGACTTCCGAAGTTTTCCGAGGTCATGACCTCGAACCACGACGCCTACCGCCATCCGGTGTACGGCTCGGTTGATTGGGTCGAGATCGTAAATCCGACCGATGAGGACATCGATCTTTCCGGCTACGGCTTTACCAATGACATCAAGCATCACGCATTTCGCTATACGTTCCCGGACGGCACGACGCTCGGTCCGGGCGCGTACATCGTGCTGTACTGCACCGGCGGAACCGACGAAAGCGATGCCGACCCGTTCTGCACGGGGTTCAACCTGTCCGCATCGGGCGAAACGCTGTTTTTGGTAACGCCCGCAAAGGTCGAAGCGGACGAGCTGGTCGTGCCTGCAACGGAAGCCGACACCGCCTATGCCCGCACGGAATCGGGCGACTTTGCCGTGACGGATTTTCCGACCCCGTGGGAGGCGAACCGCTTTGAGTGAGCTGATCTACGCATCGCCGCTCGGGGCGATCCGCATCGTCGAGACGCACGGCGCGATCGTGTCCGCCGCGTTCATCGACGCCGCGCCTGCGACCGTTCCGACCTGTCCCGTGCTGCAGGAGGCGAAGGACTGGCTCGACCGATACTTTCGCCGCCGCGATCCGAAGACCCCGCCGAAGCTTGCGCCGAACGGCACCGCGTTCCAAAAAGCAGTGTGGGAAGCGCTCCTCTCCGTCCCCTATGGCGAGACCGTGACCTACGGCGAACTCGCCGCCTCGATGGGCCTCACCCCGCGCCACGCCCGCGCGATCGGCTCCGCCCTGCACCGTAACCCCATCGTCCTGTTCCTCCCCTGCCACCGCGTGCTGGGGCAAGACGGCGTGCTCACCGGCTACGCATTCGGCATCGAACGGAAGGCGGCGCTGCTTTCTCTCGAACGCAGAATGTAGAATGTAGATTGACAGGAGGATTTTCCATCGGAAAATCTTCCTTTTCTTTTCACTCTTCTCTTTTCACTTTTCTCTTTTCTCTGCTATTACGCGACTGTAACGGCGGGCGGATGCGATCCGCCCCTACGGAGGTTGTAGGGGAAGGTATCACCTTCCC
>CALGGM010000004.1 GCA_937915925.1 uncultured Clostridia bacterium
TCTTCCTCCTCCTGCGCCGGTTCGGGCGCGGCGTCGGTCGCTTTAGCCTCGGGCGCGGTCTCGGGCGCGGCGGGCGTCAGTCCGCACGCGGCAAGAAGCATGAATGCCATGCCAAGGCACAGCACGGAAATGATTCGTTTCATATAATTCCTCCGGGAGCGATTTGTCGCTCGCCGACCATTGTAGTATGCCGCGCCGTCAAAAGCAAGCGCCGCGCAGAAGAGTTCAGAAAATGTTGATATTTGGGGAATGCACGCGTAACAATCCCCCAGTCTGCTTCGCAGCCAGCCCCCTTTACACAAGGGGGCCAAGGCATTGAAAAAAGGAAGATTTCCCTCGGGAAATCCTCCTCCATTCTGCATTCTGCGTTTCCGTCATTCCTGTTTTTCAAACGCCTCCGCGACGGATCCGAGCAGGGTGCGGATCGGCAGATGCTGCGGGCAGACCTTTTCGCACTTGCCGCACTTGATGCAGTCCGACGCCTTGCCGTGCCCGACAGTGAGCACCTCCTCGTAATAAAACGCCGCATTCCAATCATGGAACGCCTCGTGCGCGTTCAGCACTGCGAACTGGTCGGGGATCAGAATGTCCTTCGGGCAGTGGTTCTCCTCGATGCAGTAGCGGCAGGCGGTGCAGGGGACGAGATTCAGGCTTTTGAAGATGTCGCAGACCTTTTTTACGGCGTCGAACTCGCGCGCGTCCAGCGGACGGAAGTCGCGCATCGCGGACAGGTTGTCGGTCATCTGCGCCATGTCGCTCATGCCGGAGAGCACCATCGCCATATTCGGAAAGCTCGCCGCAAAGCGGAGCGCGTAGCTCGCGTTGCTGCCGCCGTTTAAGCCGCGCAGGACCTAGTCTGCCTCCTTCGGGAGGTTCACAAGGCTGCCGCCCTTGACCGGCTCCATGACGATCACGGGCTTGCTGTGCTTTTCGCAGACCTCATAGACCTTGCGGCTTTCGACCGACGCGTCCTCGTAATCGACGTAATTGAACTGGATCTGCACGATCTCGATCTCCGGGTGCTCGGTTAAAATCCGATCGAGCACGTCCGCCTTGTCGTGGAAGGAGATGCCGAAGTGCCGGATCAGCCCTTCCTCTTTGAACGCGTACGCGGTTTCGTACGCCTTGCAGCGCGTGAACTTCTCGTAGTTTGCCTTGTCCTGCGCGTGCATCAGATAGAAATCGAAATAATCGACGCCGCAAAGCTCCAGCTGGCTTAAAAAGAACGGACGGATGTCCTCCTGCTTTTTGAAATACGGGTCGGTCAGCTTGTCGGTGAGAAGGAACCGGCTGCGGTCATAGCGCTTCGCCACGCAGTCGCGGATCGCGGTTTCGCTCTTGCCGTTGAGGTAGCCGTGCGCGGTGTCGAAATAATTGAAGCCGGCGTCGATGAACGCGTCCGCCATCCGCGAGAACTCGCCGTAATCGACCTCGCCGTCCTTCATCGGCAGGCGCATACAGCCGAAGCCGAAGTTGCCGTTGATCTCCGGAAAGAATTTGCTCTGTTTCATGGGTCCATACCTCCGTTCAATATGTGCTTGCTTTTGCGTGCGTCAGTTTCCAGACGCCGTCGACGCGCCGAAGCGTGAAGAAAAGCGCAAGCCGCCACGTGTGCCATCCGCCGCCGAACACCGCCGCTCTGACGCGGCTGTGACCGTTCATGCGGGCGGCGTCGCCGTCGACCGCGATTGTAAGCGATTCGGTCGTTTCCGACGCGTAGTTCAGGGTGCCGTTTAAGATGCTGTCGATGTACGTTTCGCGATCCTGCCGCATGCCGGTCATGTGTTCGAGAACGAAGCCTTCATCGTGCACGCGCAGAAGCGCCGTCCGATCCTTTCGCACCATGGCGGCGTACATGTCGTGATAGAGCGCTTCGATCTGCTCGCGATCCGTCATACCTGTTCCTTTGCCCACTTTGCGACCGCGCTCTCGCTGTTCTTCGCGTCCGCTCCGTGCACGGCAAGTCCCTTCTTGACGTTCGCGTCCTTCAGCATGGACCGTAGATCGCGCTCGCAGTGTCCGAGCCCGCTGCCCTCGTGCGTCATCAGCGGCAGAATGTTCTTGCCGGACAGATCCAGCGCGTCGAGCTGCGTGAAGATCGCGCAGGGGAAGGTGCCCCACCAGCACGGGCCGCACACAAAAATGTTGTCGTACGCGGAGACGTCGGTGAGCATCTTTTTCAGCGCGGGACGCGCGTTGCTGCGGAGCTCGGTCTTCGCTTCCTCGATGCAGGTCATGTAGCTCGACGAATAGGGCTTGACGGTTTCGATCTCAAAAAGATCGCCGCCGACCGCTTTCTGAATGAATTCCGCACAGCGCTCGGTGTTGCCTTTTTCGAGCGATCTGATCGCGCCGTTGACATAGTTTTCGCCCTTGCGGGAGTAGTAGAGAATGAGATTAGCCATGATGTTTTCCTCCGATTCGATGTAATACGGTTTGTATTGTATTGCCGATCCACGCGAAGGCCGCGATGATCGACAGCATGTCAAGAAAGAACAGGATCCGCGGCTCGTCAAAATCGAAATAGACGAATTGGTTTTGCAGCGTCATATACGCCCAAAGCCCGCGCGAGACAAACGCGTAGGCGCCGTATCCCGCGAGCAGGGTGAACGCGCAAAACAGCGCGATCAAAAGCGCTTTCCTTTGCCGCAGCGGAAGGAACATGCGCCTAAGGTGCAGCCCGAGATGCAGGCTCATCAGCGCAAAGCCCCAGTACGAGGTCAGAAGATGCACCGTGCGCGCCGTTGCCGACAGCCCCTTTGTGGGAAGAAACGTGTAAAGATGCTTCGACATCACAATGCCGGACAGCGGCAGCAGTACCGTGATCAGAAACAGCAGCAGGTTTACACCCGTTGAAAAAACGCGCTCCGGCGTTTGCCGTCCGCGAAACATCGCCGCCGTCGCCTTGCGGTTCAGAATATGATGCGCGACGAACAGCGCAAGCATCACGGTTCCCGCGATCTCATGCAGCAGCTCGCCGACGAGCGAGTACGCCATCAGCACCGGGAGCGCGGCGACCATCGCGGCGTCGACGGCGGTTCGCGCGATTTTGATACCCCTCACAGCGCGAGATATGCCTCGTCCGAAACCGGCTCGCACCATTCGGTACTGCCGTTCTCGCCCGGGATCTCCAAAGCGATATGTGCAAACCACGAATCCTTTTTCGCGCCGTGCCAATGTCTGACATTTGCGGGAATCACCACGACGTCGCCGGGCTTCAGGCTTCTTGCGGGGCTGCCTGCCTCCTGATACCAGCCCTCGCCCGCGGTGCAGATCAAAAGCTGACCGCCGTCCTTTGAAGCATGGTGAATGTGCCAGTTGTTGCGGCAGCCCGGCGCAAAGGTCACGTTCGCCAAAAACAGCGGGCAGGTTTTCGGATCGGTCAGCGGATTCAGGTATGAATTGCCGACAAAATATTTTGCGTACGCGTCGTTCGGCTGTCCAATGCCGAACACATTTTCCTGTTCAAAAGCGTTCATGGATGCCTCCTTAATATCCGAGTTCGTTTAGCCAGCTTTGCACCTTTGTCTGTACGCCTGCGCGATCGTTCTGACAGTCCGCGCCGCGGATCGCAAGCCCCTTTTTCACGTCCGCGCCCGGTACGGCGGCGGAAAGCTTCCTGTCGAAGCCTGCAAGCCCGCTGCCCTCGTGCGTGGAGAACGGGATGAGCGTTTTGCCTGAAAGATCCGCGCTTTCAAAGAAGGTGTAAAGGATCATCGGCCAGTCGCCCCACCAGACCGGCGCGCCGATAAACACCGTGTCATAGCCGGACAGGTCGGGGATCGCGTCGCGGATGGCAGGACGCGCGTTCTCGTTCTGCTCCCGTTTCGCAACGTCGGTCAGCACGTCGTAGGTGTACGGGTAGGTATCCGTTTCCGGAAGGATCTCATAGAGATCCGCGCCGATCTCCTCCGCGATCAGCTTTGCGACGATCGCCGTATTGCCCTCGTCGATCACGCCGACGCTGTACTGCTCGCCTGTGCGGGAAAAGTACACGACCAGCGTCGATGCGTGCGGCGCTTCCTCCGCCGGTTCCGGTTCGAAGGGCAGCTCCGGCAGAACGATGGGTTCCGGATCCGAGGGGAATTCGATCGGCGCTTCGGTCGGCGCTTCCGTTTCGGCAGACGCTTCCGATTCCGCGGGAGCGGGGGAGGACTGCGGCGCCGCGCAGGCAGCGCTCAGCAGCAAGAGCAGCGAAAGGATCATAGGTAGGATTTTCTTCATATAAACTCCTTATTGTTTCGGCTGCAAAGGACCGTAATAATAGCTTGCCGTCGCGCCGCCGTCCGCAAGGAACGTGGAGCCGGTGATAAACGCGCCCGCGTCGCTCAGCAGCAGCTCCGCAATGTTCGCCATCTCGTCCGCGGTGCCGGGTCTGCGTGCCGGACACTTAGCAAACATGTTCTTATAAAAGTCGCCTGTTATCTTTTATTATAATGGAACGAACCGTACGATTGCAAGAGGAAATGGGGCGGCGAGGACAATCCGGTAGGGGGCGACGACCTCAGCGCCCCGTCAGATAACAGGTCAGCGGACGACCAAGGGTCATCCCTACAAGGTGCAATTCATCCCGTTGGGGCGGATCGCATCCGATTGCCGCCAACAAAAAGAAGCCGCCACGATGGACGGTTTCCTTTTGGATGAAAGGTGTTATCTGCCGCGGCGCGCTGCGAAGCACTCCGAGCAATAGATCGGCTTGTCGTTTCTCGGCTGGAACGGCACCTTGGTGGGCTTGCCGCAGGAGGCGCAAACCGCGTCGAACATCTCGCGGGGCGCTTGGCCGCGCGCTGCGTTCTTGCGTGCTCTCCGGCATTCCGGGCAGCGGACGGGGTCGTTTTTGAAGTCGTTCTTGGCGTAAAATTCCTGCTCGCCCGCGCTGAAAATGAATTCCTTGCCGCAGTCTCTGCAAACCAGTGTTCTGTCTTCGTACATGATGATTTCTGATTCCCTTCGATTTTCGATGATTTGACACCCGCATTCGGCTGACCTGGTCTTTGCCCCCACACTCGCCGGCAGGAGGGTTCGCTCCTAAAGCAACGCTTCCCCACTACTGCCCCTCTCGGCGGTTTCCCGCCGGCCGGACTTACTTCTAAGCCGCACCATGCTCACGGGCGCTTTGGCCCGCTTATGTGGATCGTTTCGCCTGCGACTGGCATCGACTTGCAACCACAGACCCGAACCCGGACATCTCCACCAGTATAAACCATTTGCCCGTAAATGGCAAAGGTTTTTTTCGGTTATCGGGATATATTATTGTGAGCGTCGGATCCGACGGGGACATTGTCATATTGCGCGCGAGGACCGCCGACATACTTCGGCCGCGAAAACGCCATGACGAGGTTCGCTTCGCCGATGTGCCGTAAAGGACTGTGCACCGGTACGGCGACGCAATGCAGGTGCATGCCGATCAGCGTGTCGCCGACGTCGATGCCGAGCCGCGCCTGTCCGTTCAGGGATTCGACCATGACCGCGTCCTCGACGCGCGCATACGCTTCGGTCACGCACGCGCCGCCCGCGTGCAGCCACGGGCGCACCCAGACCTGCTGGAGGTTATACTTCTGCATCGTCGCGCGGCTCACGCAGAGCGAGCGGTTGATGTGCTCGCACCCCTGCACCGCAAGGTCGAGCCCGGCTTCCTTCACAAGCGGGAGCAGCGCGTCAAGGAGCGCCTTTGCCGCTTCCTCGGACGAGCCCGAGCCGATGCGCTTTCCGACGATCTCGCTGGTCGAGCAGCCGAGCACCAGGAGCGTTCCCGGCTCCGGCTTTGCCGCGTTCATCAGGATTTCAAATGCCTCTTTTACCTGTTCTTTGATTTCCGTTTCGTTCATGATGGTACTCCTTGTTATGCGGCAAAGCCGCAATTCATTTTCAAAGATGCTTTGAATGAATTGACCTTGCGGTCATGAATTGGCTGACGCCGTGAATTGGCTGACGCCATGAATTGCGCTTACGCGCATGAATAGACGCCTCCGGCGTCATGGTTCGCCTTGAGTATATCCATTCTCTTCGGCAAAGTCAAGGGCAGGACCCTTTGCAAAAGCGCGCTGCGTATGATATACTTTTTTGTATGGAATGGACAGAGCTTCTGAATAATTGGTATCCCGACCATCACCGCGATCTTCCGTGGCGCAGAACGCGCGATCCGTACGCGATCTGGGTCTCTGAAATCATGCTACAGCAGACGCGCGTCGCGGCGGTCATCCCGTATTACGAGCGGTTTATGGCGGAGCTTCCGAACGTCGCTGCGCTCGCCGCCGTGCCGGACGATCGGCTGAATCGGCTGTGGCAGGGGCTTGGGTACTATTCGCGCGCGAGGAATCTGAAGCGCGCGGCTGAGGTTGTTTGCGAACGCTTCGAGGGACGCATGCCGGACACGTACGAAGCGCTTCTGACGCTGCCCGGCGTCGGCAGCTATACCGCGGGGGCGATCGCGTCGATCGCGTACGGCGTGCGCGTGCCTGCCGTCGACGGGAATGTGCTGCGCGTGTACGCAAGGCTTATGAACGATCCGTCCGATATTTCCGATCCCGCCGTGAAGACGCGCGTGTTCGACGGATTGAAGGCGGAGATCCCCCTTGACGCGGGCATGTTCAATCAGGCGATGATGGAGCTCGGGGCGACGGTTTGCGTGCCGAACGGGCAGCCGCGCTGCGAGGCCTGTCCGCTTGCGTCCGTGTGCAAGGCGAGGGAAGCGGGCACGGCGGGACTTCTGCCGAACAAGAAGCCGAAAAAGCCGCGCACGGTCGAAGACCGCACGGTGTTCGCCCTGTACGACGCGGGCGCGCCGCTCCTTAAAAAGCGCACGAACAGCGGACTGCTCGCGGGGCTCTACGAGCTTCCGAACGTGTCCGGAACGCTTTCGGCCGAGGGCGCGGCGGAGTGGCTCACAGAGCACGGACTGCACCCTGTTGGCACGCTGCTTTCCTATTCCGCAAAGCACGTTTTTACGCATATCGAGTGGCACATGCGCGTCTATGCCGCCGACGTCGCGGGGGAGGGCGCAGGCAGCTTCGTCCGCGCCGACGGCAGCCAATCGATCCCCACCGCGTTCTCGGTGTGCTTAAAGAAGTGATGCGCTTCGCGTGACAATCCCTCCGGCGCCTTACTTGGCTCCCCTGTGTAAGGGGAGCTGTCGATGGTACGCGCGGGAAGCGCGCGATCTACCGCCGAAGCGAAGGGAAACGAAGTGGAGCCGTCAGGTGACTGAGGGGTTGTCATATCAAAATCAACCGCCCACCGCAAAAGTTGTACAAATTGTAATATTTGAATGAAAAATAGCGAACAAACGCCGGAAGCCTGTTCTTGTGTGGTATGATACCGATGAGAAAAACCGATGGAGGGACCTTATGAAACGCATCGCTATTCTGCTGCTCGCACTGCTGCTGCTCGGCTGCGGATCGCAAAGCATCGGCGCATCCGCTGTTCCCACCGAGACGCCCACCGAAGCGCCGACCGAAGCGCCCACCGAAGCGCCGACGGAAGCACCGACCGAAGCGCCGACGGAGGAGCCGTCCTGTGCGGCAGCGCTGATCGGGGACTGGGAGCTTTCGACGGTGGAGATCGCGGGGGAGACGTACGATCCGACGGCGGCGGGGCTGAATTCCGTGTTCACGTTCGCGGAAGACGGCACGGGCGTGCTTCGCATGTGGACCGGCGACAGCGTGCAGGAGCAGGCCATCACGTACACGGTTTCGGGCAACGCAGTCACGATGTTCGATGAAAACAACGATCCGCAGGACGCGGTTTACGATCCGGAGACAGACACGGTCCGCATGGAGGAGGAATCGCTCGGCATGCTGCTCGTACTCGTGCGAAAGACGGAGGCGTCCGCCGAAGCGCCGACGGAGGACGATTGGACGAAGGCGGAGCTGGAGATGCGCGAGATGGACGGGGCGGAGATGGTCTCGATCACGGCGCTGATCCCGGCGGGAGCGACTCTTCTGATCGACTTTCCGCATCAGGACGATTACACCTTTACCAACACGGAGGCGGAGGCGCGATATCGCAGGGTCAATATCCCGGTCGAGGTCTTCTTCCCAAACGAGCCTCTAAGCGAGCAGACGCTGACGCTCGTGCCAAAGGTGACAATCACGACCGCGGACGGCGCGGTGCATGAGGTCGACTGTCCGACGTTTCAGCATACGTTTCCGATGCTGCTGCTTGCGATCGATTCCGCGGGCGAAACGCGAGAGGATGGGTTCTATGCCGTCGCCGATGCGGACGGCGTGTATCGCCTTCTGGCCATGATGCTGAGCAGCGAGGAGGGCATGCCCTCGGTCGCCGCCGGCGTAACGCTTACGGTCAACGGGACGGAGACCGTCGTGTATGAGGGCGGGATCTTTTTTGCGGATCTGCCGTGCGTCGACGGCGCGCCGACGACCTACACGCTGACCGCGAAGAAGGACAATTATATGAGCGTCGTCGCCACGGTCGTCGTACAGCCGCCTGTGCAGGGAAATTCCGCGGACCTTTGAGACGTTTTTCTTGACAGATTGCGCAGAATATGATACCCTACCGACAACTTCAATAAAGGAGAACAAAAAGATGAAGCGTTATCTGACACTTGCGCTTGCAGTTATCATGATGCTGTCGCTGCTCGCATGCAGCGGCAAGACCGAAGAACCGGCGGCAGAGCCCGTTGTGGAGCCCGCAGCCGTTGAAGAAGCAACCGAGGCGCCGACCGAAGCGCCCACCGAAGCACCGACCGAGGAGCCCGCTCCCGAAGCAAAGAGCATCGTCGACACCTGGACGCTGACCACGATGGTCGGCGAAGGCGTGACGATGGACGCGGCTGCGTTCGGACTCACCATGACCTTCACGTTCCATGAGGACGGAACCGTCATCGTCGTTGCGTACGGCGAGGAGGAGAACGACACGTACACCTTTGCCGACAACGAGCTCGTGATCGTCAGCGAAGGCGCAGAGATCAAGGGAACCTATGATCCCGAATCTGACACGATCGTGATCGAGCAGGACGGCGTGAAGCTCAACCTCGCGCGCGGCGAAGCGCCCGCAAAGACGACCGAAACCGAGCCCGCGGCGCCCGCAACCGGCGACACGGAGACCGTCGGCACCTGGACGCTGACCAAGGCGATCGTGTCCGGCGTCGAAGTCAGCGCAGAGCTGATGGGGCAGAGCATGTCGTTCACGTTCAACGCGGACGGCAGCGCGTCGATGGACTACAACGGCGAAAGCACGAATTCGCTCAGCTGGACCGAAGAGAACGGCACGATCAAGCTGACGACGTTCGGCGTCGACCTGTATGACTTCACGCGCGACGGCGCAACGCTGGTGCTGCATGAGCCGGAGAGCGGCGTCGACATGGTGTTCGAGAAGCTCGGCTGATATTCCCATAATCGCAAGAGACCGCGCGTGCGGTCTCTTTTCGTTTTGTTTGGGTTACGCGGGCGGACGGGCGATGCCCGTCCCTACAGTCCGTTGGCAAAATTCTTGCCTCCCCTGCGCAAGGGGAGGTGCCGTAGGCTGACGGAAGGGTTGTCCGCGAGCAGGCAGCGCCTGCATTCGCTCCTCTCCCGTCAATCCCGATGCGCATACGAGCCGCAGAGGCTTTCGTTTTCGCGGCCGGTCGCGCAGTCGTAGGCGGGACGGACGCAAATGCTCGAAAGCGCACAGTGCGCGCCCTGCTGATTAAAGCGGCAGCTTGTGACCTCGCAGCCGATCTTCTGTTCCTTTTGTTCCATGCTGACTGTCTCCTTTCCTTTTTGCTTATTCTTTCCGGACGGCGGCGAATCATACGCATATTTCCAAATTGCGCTTGAAAAAGGCGCAAAGACGTATTATACTGATACCGTACCTAATAGGGCAATTTTCAGGAGGGAAACGAAATGAAAAAATTTTTTGCATTGATGATGGCGCTCGTGCTCATGCTCGGCTGCTTTGCGGCATGCACGAAGACCGGTGAAACCGCGCAGACCGGCGATGAGAAGGTCACCGTCGCGATCGTCGTGGCGGGCACGTTCGGCGACCGTTCGTTCTACGATTCTTCGAAGGAGGGCGGCGAACGCCTCGCGAAGGATTACAGCAACGTCGAAGTCAAGTACATCGAGTGCAACAACGAGAACCATCCGGTCCGTATGCGCAACGCGGCGGACATGGCGAACATCGTCGTGTGCGTCGGCTGGGAGTTCTATGACGTCGAGACCATCGCGCCGGAGTACCCGGACGTCAGCTTCATCTGGATCGACAACGAGACCGAAGCGCCCGTTGAAAACGTTCTGAACATCGTCTATGCGCAGAACGAGGGCTCGTTCCTTGCGGGCTACATCGCGGCGGCGATGAGCAAGACCGGCACGGTCGGCGCGGTCGGCGGCGAGGATTCCATCACGATCAACGACTTCATCGTGGGCTATACGCAGGGCGCGAAGTACTATAACGACGCGACCAAGGTCGAGGTCAACTACACCAATGACTATGATGACCCGGCGAAGGGCAAGGACTGCGCAAAGGTCCTGAACGACCGCGGCGCGGACGTCGTATTCCAGATCGCGTCCAAGGCGGGCGACGGCGTGTTCGAGGCGGCGGAAGCGGGCGGCTTCTACGCGATCGGCGTTGACAGCGATCAGAAGTACATCAACGACTCCGTCATCATCTGCTCGATGAAGAAGGAAGTCGGCAAGTCGATCTATGACGCAGTCGCGAAGTACCTCGCGGGCGACAAGTCCCAGTGGGGCAGCACGTGGGTTGCGGACATGTCGAACGGCTATGTCGGCATCGGCTACGGCGAAGCAGGCTCGACCCAGCAGATCCCGGACGACGTGAAGGCGGCGGTCGAGGAGCTGCAGGCGAAGATCGTCTCCGGCGAGATCAAGGTCGATACCACCAGAAACTGACCGATCCTTTTGGGAAGCTGCCCGAGCTTTTGGGCAGCTTCCGCGTTTATTCGCGCGGGGGACAACCCTTCCGCCGGGGAATGACAACCCTCCCGTCAGCCTTCGGCTGCCACCCTCCCTTGCACAGGGAGGGCAAGAGGAATGTCAACGAATTGTAGGGGCGGATCTAATCCGCCCGTCAAAAGACTTGCGGTGGAAAAGACACCTCATCGGTCAGCTTCTCCTCAAGGAGAAGCCTCTGTGTATGTGACCGAAAGCCTTCCCCTTGATGGGGAAGGTGGATCGGCGAAGCCGAGACGGATGAGGCGGTACGCAGAAAAGCGTCAGCTTTTTGCGGATGAATGAATCGCGCATCCGCGCATGAATTGTCCTGCGGACATGAATTGTGCTTCGCACATGAATTGCGCCTTCGGCGCATGAAAAGGGGTGAAACGGTTGACGGACGAGATCCGGTTTGAACACATCTCGATGGAGTTTCCGGGCGTGCTCGCAAACGACGACATTAGCCTTTCGATCCGAAAGGGCGAGGTATTCGCGCTCGTCGGCGAGAACGGCGCGGGCAAATCCACGCTGATGAATATCCTGTACGGCATCAACGAGCCGACGGCGGGAAGCTTGTACGTGCGCGGCGAAAAGGTGACGAGCTTCAGCCCGAAGGCGGCGATCGACCGCGGCATCGGCATGGTGCATCAGCACTTCATGCTCGTGCCGTCGTTCACGGTCGCGCAGAACATCGTCCTCGGGCGCGAGCCGAAAAACGCCGCTGTGCTCTTCGATAACCGCAAGGCGGTCAAGCTCACGAAGGAGCTTGTGAAGGAGTACGGGCTTGAGGTCGATCCGACCGCCGAGATCCGCGACATCTCGGTGGGACTTCAGCAGCGCGTGGAGATCTTGAAAACGCTGTACCGCGGCGCGGACATCCTGATCCTCGACGAGCCGACGGCGGTTCTGACGCCGCAGGAAACGGACGAGCTCTTTGAGGTCATCCGGCGGATCGTGCGCGAGAAGAACATGACCGTCATCATCATCACGCACAAGCTGTACGAGGTCATGGCGATCTCCGATCGCGTCGGCGTCATGCGGCAGGGGAAGCTGATCGGCGTCGAAAACACCAAGGACGTCGACGAAAAGATCCTCGCGTCCATGATGGTCGGCCGCCCCGTGCTGTTCGACCATCTTGAAAAGACGGGCGAGCCCGGCGACGTCGCGATCGAGGTCAAGGACCTGTACGTTGCGGACAACCGCGGACTTCCCGCGGTGCGCGGCGTGTCGCTTGCAGTGAAAAAGGGCGAGGTGCTCGGCATCGCGGCGATCGAGGGCAACGGGCAGAGCGAGCTTTTAGAAGCGATCACGGGTCTCAGGAAGATCAATCGCGGCAGCGTCACGGTCTGCGGACACGACGCCGCGGGCAAAACGCCCGGCGAGATCCGCGCCATGGGGCTTTCGCACGTGCCGGAGGATCGCCTTTCGACCGGCGTGGACAAGGTCGCGTCGGTCGCGGACAACCTTCTCATCGGACGGCAGAAGGAAAAACGGTTTAATCTTTTCGGCTTCCATCAGCGGCGCAGCACGGTCGAGCGCTACGCCGAGGAGTTATATCAAAAGTTCGACATCCGCGGCGCGGGCATTCACACCGAGGTCGGCTCGATGTCCGGCGGCAACATGCAGAAGGTTGTCGTGGCGCGCGAGTTCAATTTTGACACGCCGGTGCTGGTCATCTCGCAGCCGACGCGCGGCGTGGACATCGGCGCGATGGAGTTCTTCCATACGCGCATCATCGAAAAGCGCAACGAAGGCGCGGCGATCCTTCTTAGCTCCGCCGATCTGGACGAGGTGTTCCGCCTTTCGGATCGCATCATCACGCTGTACGAAGGGCGCATCACCGGTGAATTCCAGGCGGACGAGATTACAAAGGAGCAGATCGGTCTGTACATGACCGGCACGGGAGAGGGGGCAAAGGCATGAAGGAAAGCATCTTTTCCCGCTTGAAGCGCAGGGTCGATTTTGGGTATCTCGTCGCGCTTCTCATCAGCCTTGCGGTCGCGCTGCTGATCGGCGCGGGCATCCTTGCGCTGACCGGACGCGATCCCCTGAAAGCGTTTGCGTCGCTTTTGGGCGGTTCGTTCTCGTCGCCCGCGTACTTTGGAAACATGCTCGAGTACGCGATGGTGCTGTGCCTGTGCGGGCTTGCGTGCGACGTGGGATCGCGCGTGGGCATCTTTAATGTCGGCGGCGAAGGTCAGCTTCTTTTGGGCGGTCTTGTCGGCGCGCAGATCGGGGTATGGATGAACGGCATGTCGCCGTGGATCGTCATCCCCTGCGCCGCGCTCGGCGCGATCGTCACCGGCGGCATTTACGCGTTCATTCCGGGCGTTCTGAAGGTCAAGCTCAAGGTCAACGAGGTCATCACCACGATCATGCTGAACTCGGTCGCGGTGTTCATCTGCGCGTTTTTCGCGAAGGGTCCGTGGAAGAATCCGAGCCCGCGCATCACCGAGGGCACGAGCGTGCTTGCCCAGGACTATATGCTGACCAAGCTCATTCCACGCTCGAACCTGTCGACGGCGATCCTCGTGTCGGCAGTGCTGACGTTCCTTGTGTGGTACATCCTGCAAAAGACGACCAAGGGCTACGAGATGCGTCTCGTCGGCGACAACCCGCGCTTTGCACGGTTTGCGGGGCTCAAGGCGGACCGCATCGTGATCGTCGCCATGATCGTTTCCGGCATGATGTGCGGACTTACGGGGATGTTTCGCGTGTACGGCGCGATCGGCAAGTACCAGTCGTCGATCTCGAACGAATACTATTTTGAAGGGCTGATGGTCGCGATGATCGCGCAGTATCAGCCGATCCCGACCATTATCATTTCGCTGATCTTCGCGATCCTGAAACTCGGCGCGATGCGCATGGAGGAGACCGTCGGCGTGCCGATCCAGATCTATCTGATCATTCAGACCGCGGTCATCTTCTGTATGGCGGCGGAACGCGGGATCCGCGCCGCGATCCAAAAGCGGAGAGAGAAGCGCGCCGCCGAACGCGACGTTCAGACGCGCAGGGAAGGAGGCGCCGCACATGAATGAGTTTTCCTGGTCGAATGCAATGACCGTGGCGTCCAGTACGCTGAACCAGATGCTGCGAAGCGCAACGCCCGTGGCGCTGGCGGCGCTCGGCGGGCTTATGACCGAGCACGCGGGCATCATGAACATCGGTATGGACGGCATGATCCTGATGGGCGCGTTCGTCGCCGCCGTCGCAAGCTATTTTCTCGCGAGCGCGGCGCTCGGCGTGCTTGCCGCGATCGTGTTCGGGGTGCTGATCGGACTGTTCTTCGCGCTGTTCACGGTCAAGCTCAGAAGCGATGAGTTTATCATCGGCTGTGCGCTGAACACCTTTGCGGTCGGCATCACGACGTTCCTGTGCCGCGAGATCTTCCACTCGTCGAGCACGTCGGCGTTCAACGTGCCGAGCTTGCCGGACATGAATATCCCGCTTGTGAAGGACATTCCGTTCCTCGGCGACGTGCTGAGCGGGCACTCGCTGTTCATCTATCTTACCGTCCTGCTCGTTGTGATCATGTGGTTCTTTGTGTACCGCACGCCGATGGGCTTCTGGATCCGCGCCGCGGGCGAATCGCCCGAGACGCTTCGTACGGCGGGCAAGAATCCCGAGCAGATGAAGTGGATCGCATCCGTGCTGTGCGGCGTGTTCTGCTGCATCGCGGGCGCGCATCTGTCGCTGGGCAACCTCAACGGCGTGTTCACCGAAAAGATGAGCGCGTCGCGCGGCTATATCGCGTTCGCGTGCGTCATCTTCAGCGCCGCGAACCCGACCAAGGCATACCTTGCCGCGCTGATGTTCGGCTTCTTCGACGCGCTGGGTCTGCAGCTGCAGGGCGTCATCAGCCCCGATCTGACGCAGGCGATCCCGTACGTCATCACGATTGTCATGATGGTCTACGTCGTCGTCAGCGGGCAGCGCAAGCGCGAGCGCCTCGCAAAGCTCCAGCTGAAAAAGCTGGAATAGCCCCTTCCTCCGATCCGCAAGAGCGTCCCTCCGGACGCTCTCAGGCTGTCGCAAAAGGGGTCAGACCATTTGCGGCGAGATATTACAAATGAATAC
>CALGGM010000005.1 GCA_937915925.1 uncultured Clostridia bacterium
GCTTCCTGTCCGCGATCGCTGACAGTTTCCAAAAGACCTTTATCCGCGAAAACCGCTGGCAGCTGTTCTTGCAGGGGATCGGCACGACGATGCTGATCACCGTGCTGTCGATCCTGTTCGGAACGATTCTCGGCTTTGCCGTGTTCATGCTCTGTCGAAACGGCAACCCGGCTGCAAATTTCATCACACGGTTTTTCGTATGGCTCGTGCAGGGGATGCCGGTGGTCGTGCTTTTAATGATCCTCTATTACATCATCTTCGGCAAGGTCAACATCTCCGGCGCGGCGGTGTCGGTGGTGGGCTTTACGCTCGTGTTCGGCTCCGCAGTTTACGGGATGCTGCGTGCAGGCGTCGGCGCGATCGATAAAGGACAGCTTGAAGCGGCGTACGCCTTGGGCTACACAAACCGCAAAGCGTTCTTCCGCATCATCCTGCCGCAGGCGCTTCCGCACTTTATGCCCGCGTATAAGGGCGAGATCACTGCGCTCATCAAGGCGACCGCCGTGGTCGGCTACGTCGCCGTGCAGGACCTTACCAAGATGGGCGACATCGTGCGGAGCCGTACCTACGAGGCGTTCTTCCCGCTGATCGCCGTTGCGATCATCTACTTCATCCTTGCGGCGATTCTGACCTTCCTTGTAAACCGGATCGAGATTCGCATCGACCCAAGGCGCAGATCGAAGCAGCAAATCCTAAAGGGGGTGAAGACCGATGATTGAATTAGTCCATCTTGAAAAGAAATACGAAGCGGCTACCCCTTTGAAGGACGTCAACACGGTGATCAACGACGGCGATGTGATCTCGATCATCGGACCCTCCGGCACGGGCAAATCGACGCTGATCCGCTGCATCAATATGCTGGAGCGTCCGACGGGCGGCAAAATTCTCCTGGACGGCGTGGACATCACCGCGCCGAAGTACGACCTGACGCAGGCGCGGCGAAAGATGGGCATGGTGTTCCAGTCGTTCAATCTGTTCGGGCATCTGACGGTCATCGAAAACCTGATGCTTGCGCCGATGGATCTTCTGAAAAAATCCAAGCAGGAGGCGTTCGACACCGGCGTTGCGCTCCTAAAGCGCGTCGGGCTTGCGGGACGCGAGTTTCAATATCCCGATCAGCTTTCCGGCGGGCAGAAGCAGCGCGTGGCGATCGCAAGAACGCTTGCGATGGTCCCCGATGTGATCCTTTTGGACGAGCCGACAAGCGCTTTGGATCCGACCATGGTCGGCGAGGTGCAGGCGGTCATTCGCGATCTTGCAAAAACCGGCAAGACCATGCTGATCGTGACACACGAAATGAACTTTGCAAGAGCGATCAGTAACCGCGTCTTTTACATGGATCAGGGCGGAATCTATGAGGACGGCACGCCGGAGCAGATCTTCGATCATCCCGAAAAGGAGCTGACGCGGCGCTTTATCAAAAAGCTCAAGGTGCTGGAGCTTACCGTCGGCAGCCGCGACTTCGACTTTATCGGCGCGGGCGCCGAGATCGACCGCTACTGTATGCAAAACGACATTCCGTCGCGCACGAAGTATCGCATTCGCCTCGCCATAGAAGAACTTATACAGCAAATGCTTTTGCCGGTTCTCGACCGCACGCCGATCCGGGTGACGGTAGAATATGCCGAAGCGGAGCAGGCGGCTACGGTCACCGTCGCGTACGGCGGCGAACGCTTCGATCCTCAGGAGGGCGAAAACGAGCTGTCGTATCGCATCCTCTCGCGCAGCGTGGAGGAGCTGAGCTATACTTACGATCCGAATCAGTCGGACGCCAACACCGTCCGCGTGCGGATTTCGGAAAAGCAGTAACGCACCAAACAGAAACCGATTAAAACAGGAGGAACCATTATGTTGAACATCGAGAGCAAAAAGAACGCAGCGGAACTCAGCGTCGCACTTATCGGACGGCTTGACACGAACACGGCGCCGGAGCTTGAACAGGCGCTGAACGCGTCTTTGGACGGCGTGGAAACGCTATTGATCGACATGGAACAGCTCGACTACATTTCATCCGCGGGACTTCGCGTGCTGCTTGCGGCTCAGAAGACCATGAACAAACAGGGCGAAATGAAGGTGCTGCATGTCAACGAGACGGTCATGGAGATCTTCGAGGTCACCGGCTTTTCGGACATTCTGACAATCGAGTAAAGAAAACGAATGAGAGGGGCAACAAATATGGCGGAAGAGAAACGGTTTGCAAAGGCGACGTGGCAGATCATGGAGCAGCTTTTGGAGGTAGACAACCTCGACGACGCGCTGTCCGGAAGCCTTGAAATCATTGTCAACACCCTGAACAGCGAAGCGGGCGCGATCTGGCTTGTGGATCCGAAGACGGATCGGCTGAGTCCGATGTTCCATATCGGTCCCGCCGATCTGTCCAACATCACCGTGGAAAACGGGCTCGGCATCGAGGGCGTCGTCACGAAGACCGGCAAATCGATCATGATCGAGGACGCCGCAAACGACGCGCGATTCGACGGCTCCGTGTTCGACGACAACGGGCTTTTCACGAAGACCATGATCTGCGTGCCGCTGAACAATCTGCACGACGTCATCGGCTGCGTGCAGATCGTCAACAAGAAGGACGGCTCGCTGTACGACGCGGAGGAGCTGCAGCTTTGCGAGCGCATGGCGTCGCTCGCGGCGATCACGATCGATGAAAAGGGACTGACCGTCGATCTCGGCGAGCAGAAGGAGGTCCTTGCGTCGCTTCGCAACGTCATCAAGGAATTCCCCTCCGGTGACGGCGTGAGCCGGGTCCTGAAGGGGATCAATCTCGACATTTACAAGAACGAGTTTGTCGTGGTGCTCGGCGAATCCGGCTGCGGCAAATCGACGATGATGAACATCGTCGGCGGCATGGACTTTCTGACCGACGGCAAACTTCTCGTCGAGGGCAAGGACTTCTCGCATCCGACGGACGCCGAGCTTACGCAGTACCGGCGCGAATACATCGGCTTCATCTTTCAGGCATATAACCTCATGCCGAACCTGACCGCGCTCGAAAACGTGCAGTTTATCGCGGAGCTTGTAAAGGACCCGATGCCCGCGGAGGAAGCGATCGAAAAGGTAGGGTTAAAGGATCGGGCAAACAACTATCCCGGGCAGATGTCGGGCGGACAGCAGCAGCGCGTGTCGATCGCTCGCGCGATCGTGAAGCGCCCGAAGCTAATCTTTGCGGACGAGCCGACGGCGGCTCTGGACTATACCACGAGCATCGAGGTGCTTTCGGTCATCGAGGACATCGTCCGCAACCAAGGCGCGACGGTCATGATGGTCACGCACAACCCGGAGATTGCGAAGATGGCGGACCGCGTGGTGAAGATGCGAAACGGCAGGATCGCAAGCATCAAGAAGAACCTGCATCCGCTGCATGCAGCGGAATTGGTCTGGTGATCCGTTATGAAAAAAACGCAGTTAAAGGACGCACTGCGCAACATATGGAAGCAGAAGGTATCGTTCCTGTCGATCGTGGTGATCGCGCTTTTGGGCGTGACCACGTTTTTGGGGATCGGCTATTCTGCGGACGCGCTGCGTAAAAACGCGTCGGCAGCATACAATCAACAGAACTTCCGCGATCTGGAAGTGATCTCAACGCGTCTTCTGACGCCGGAGGACCTCGACTGTATGCGCGCGATCGAAGGGGTCGCAGACATCGAACCGGTCTGGCAGACCGCGGGAAACGCCTACATCGGAGAGGAGCATGCCGTCGTGACGGTCATCAGTCTGACGGAACGCATCAACCGGCTGAACGTGACGGAGGGGCGGCTGCCGCAGGACGGAACGGAATGTGCGATCGAACGGAAGATCGCCGATGAAACGGGCTGGAAGATCGGTGATCAGATCGAATGGATCGAGATGACCGACCTCACCGGCATGTTTTATGATGGCGGCGCCGCGTTGACGATCACGGGCATTGCGGAGCATCCCGACCATGTGAGTCTCGCCGTACCGGAGACGCCGTATCTGTTTGTCAGAACAGAGCTGTTCAATCTGGATGAGATGGACGGCTGCTGCATGAAGGCGGAAATTACCGTGCAGAAGGCGGCGAATATCAATCGATTCACCACTCATTACGACAGAACCGTTGCGAACTTTACAGCGGAGATTGAAACGCTGTCGGAGGAACGTATCCCACTTCGCGACGAACAGGTCAGAACGCTGTATTTTCGGCAACTGGATGAGGCGGAAGCCGCGCTGGAACAGTTGACGCATGAACTGACGTCTGACGGCGAACCTGCCATCTCGGAGGAATCGTATGCGGCAGCCGTCGAGGCGCTCAATGAACAGCGCAAAACGATTGAAGAGCTGCAGCCCGGCAAATGGTTCGTTCTGGACGGACATGGCAGTCCGAGCTTTGTGCAGCTGATCATCGGCAGCGGCAACCTCAAAAGCCTTGAAATGACCTTCTCTCTGCTGTTCGTGCTGGTCGGGGCGCTGGTCATCTATGCGACCGTCAGCAAAATGATCGACGAGCAGCGCACGCTGGTCGGCACGACCAAGGCGCTCGGCTTTTTCAATCGGGAAATCTTTGCAAAATATCTTTTGTTCGGTCTGACCGCTGCGGTACTCGGCGCGGTGCTCGGCGTCATCCTAGCGCGGTTCGCGCTGGAGCCGTTCGTGCTGAAAGGATATAACGCGTACTATACGTATGATACGTCTGCGTCGACGGTGACTGTCGTGCCGACGCTGATCGTCGTTCTTGCCGCGGCGCTGCTTGCCGTTGCGGCGATCACGTTCGCGTGTATCCGACTGCTGCGCACGCCTGCCGTGCAGCTCATGCAGCAGCAGGTTCCCGCCGGTAAAAAAACGTCTGCACGCAGCGAAAAGCAGCATCTCACCCTCTATTCCCGCCTGATCCTGCGAAACATCCGCACGGACCTTAAAAGGGTATTGGTGACGGTTGCAAGCGTCGCCGGGTGCTGTGCGCTCGTCGTCATCGGGTTCACGCTGAAAGCGGCTGTGGACGGCGCGATCAAAAATCAGTATACCTCCGTGGTGAACTATGACGCAAAAACGGAGTGCGAGTTTTCCGATGAAATGGAGGACTTTTTGAAGGAAGCGGGCGTGGAATACATTCCGCTGTTTGATCGAAACATTACCTACCGCGTAACGGATATTCAGGTGGGCGAGCTGTTCTGCGGGGACATTGCCGAAATCCAAAGCATGTACAGGCTGAACGATTGGAAGACGGGACAGCCGATCGCGCCGACGGACGACGGCGTGCTGATCCAGCGGCGGCTGGCGGAGATCTACCATCTCGACGTGGGAAGTGAGATCGGTATCACTGTCGGCGGCACGAATGCGGCGATGGTTCCCGTCGCGGGAATCTACGAAAACTACATCGGCCGCGTGATGGTGATGAGCGACGCTGCTTATGAAGCGCGGTTCGGATCAGCGCCGACGAAGAACGCGTTTCTGTTGCGGCTCAACGGCGCGGATGAGACCGAACTGAAAACGAAGATCAAAAACGTGATTGGATTCATCAGCTATACGCCTTCCGATGCGGATAAGGAACTGTTCCGTTCCGCAACTGCCGTTGTGAATGCGATCGTCGTGCTGTTCATCGTCATGGCGGCGATCATGGCGGGCGTGGTTCTGACAAATCTGACGAACATCTATATCATGCAGAAGAAGCGCGAATTGACGATCATGCGCATCAACGGCTTTACGGTCAAAGAGGTCATCGGCTACTGCACGCGCGAGACGGTTCTGACGACGATCGCAGGCGTCGTTTTGGGTCTTGCGCTCGGCTCCGGTATCGCCTATCGCATCGTGCGTTCGATGGAACAGTCGTTCCTTCGCTTCGATCGCGGGATCAGTCTTTTCGCATGGCTGATCGGCGCAGCGCTTACGATCGTCTTTACGGTCATCATCAACGCGGTCGTGCTCAGAAAGGTGAAAAAGCTGAAGCTGAACGACGTCGCATCATAAGAACCATACGCAGGTTCAGCCTGCTTGCACGGAGAACGGAATGAAACGAACACAGTTCAAAGACGCACTGCGCAACATATGGAAGCAGAAGATCTCGTTTCTGTCGATCGTGGTGATCACCGCGCTCGGCGTGACGATCTTTTTGGGCATCGACTATTCCGCGGACGCGATCCGCAAAAACGGCACGGCGTTCTATGCGGATACGCGGTTCCGTGACGCAGAGGTCCTTTCCACGCTTCTGCTGTCGGAGGAGGATCTGGATGCGATCCGCCGCACGGACGGGGTCACGGACGCGGAGGGCGTTTACTTGACGGGCGTGAAAGTCGCGTCAAACGATATCCGCACGGACGCAAACGTCATATCTTTGACGGAACGGATCAACCTGCCGGTCATAAAGGAAGGGCGTTTGCCCGAAAAGGACGGCGAATGCGCGGTCGAACAGCGTCTGATGGAGCAGATGGGCTGGAAGATCGGCGACGTCATCACGGTTACAGACGCGCAGGACGGCAAGCCGGAATACCTGAAAACCGCGACGTTTACGATCACGGCAAGCATTGTACATCCCGACCATGTTTGCAGCAGCATTCCGGAAACGCTCTATATCACGGTCACGCGCGACGCCTTCGATGCGGAAGCGCTGAACGGCTGTTATATGAAGGCGGAGGTCATGACCGACCGCGCGCCCGATCTGATCCGATACGGGGATGCGTACCGCGCTGCCGTGAACCCGGTGAGCGAACGGATCGAAGCGCTGGCGAAAGTCCGCACGCCGATACAGGAAGCGTCCGTGAAAGAGCATGCGAGCGCCCTGCTTGACGAAAACCGCCAAAAGCTTGACGATGCGCAAAAGACGCTTGCCGATTCCAGAACCGAACTGGACGACGGCTGGGCGGCGCTCGCGGACGGCGAACAGCAGTACGAGGACGGAAAACAGCAGCTGGAAGACGGCAGACGTCAGCTGGACGAATCGAAGCAGCAGCTTTCCGACGCCGAACGGGAGCTCAAGGAGGGGCGCGCGGAACTGGACGCGGCGAAGGCGCAGCTGGACGAAGGCAAAGCGGAGCTCGACGCGGGAAAGAAACAGCTCGATTCGGCAAAGCGGGAGCTTGTGTCGGGATGGAATACCATCGAGGACGCGAAAACGCGGATCCGCGGCTCGCTGAAATCCGCGCTGGACGGTCTGATCGGCGAGGATTCCTCCCGGTGGATCGCGTGGGCGTCACCGATGGCGGCGAACCCGGACAACGCGAATGTAAGCGCAGGCGATTTTCAGATCACAAACGACCTCAAGGTCACGCTCGGCGCATCGCTGTCGGGTAAGATCGGAACGATTCTGGAATCGGTCAATATTCCGGACGAAGTGCTGCAAAAGGTATATGAGAAATTGGGCGGCGAAGGCGAATATGACCGCGACGTCGCGCTGAGCCTTCTTTCGGACCGGCTTGCGTCGGCGGCGGGGAAGTATCAGCAGGATTACGACGCTTTATCGGGCGGCTGCAATCAGTGGGACAAAGGACATAAAACCTATATCAGAGGGCTGCGTCAATATCGCGCCGCCCTTGCGCAGTATAACGAAGGACTTGCCGCGTTCGAGGAAGGCGAAGCGCAGTACGCCGATGGGCTGAAAGAATACGAGGACGGTCTTGCGCAATACAACGAGGGCGAAGCACAGTATGCAAAAAGCGTGAAGGAGCTCGAACAGGCGCGGCGCGAGCTCGACGAAGCGCGCGCAAAATTGGAGGACGGCGAACGGCAGTACGAAGACGGACTGAAAGCGTTCAACGAAGGCGTGGAAGCACTCGAAGACGCAAAACGGCAGATCGACGCGCTCGGTTCCTGCAAGTGGATCGTCTTTGACAGCTACGGAAACGCGGGCTTTGTGCAGCTCGGTACTGCAGCGAACAATCTAAAAAGTATGGAGATGACGTTTGCGCTGCTGTTTGTGGCGGTCGGCGCTTTGGTCATCTACGCAACCGTCAGCAAGATGGTGGACGAGCAGCGGCGGCAGGTCGGAACGACCAAGGCGCTCGGCTTTTTCAACCGGGAGATCTTTGCAAAATATCTGCTGTTCGGCGTCTCCGCAACACTGATCGGCTGTGCTTTCGGATTGCTGTTCGCGCGGTTCGGCATACAAAGCATTGTCTTGGGTGGATACAGCATGTATTTTGATCTGCATCTCACAAAGCCGTCGGCGGTGGCGCTGCCGACTGCGATCGTATTTGCGGCGGCGATCCTTCTTGCGTTCTTCTCGATTCTGTTTGCCTGCCTGAAGCTCCTGCGCTCCCCCGCTGTCAAGCTCATGCAGCCGTCGGTGCCGCAGGGCAGGAATAAGGCGGCATCCGGCAAACGCGTCAAGTCGCTGTATTCGCGGCTGATCCTGTTGAACATTCGCTCGGATCTTCGGCGCGTGCTGGTCACGGTCGTCAGCGTTGCGGGCTGCTGCGCGCTCGTCGTGATCGGGTTCACGATTCGGAACGCGGTTCAAAACACGACCGTACGGCAAATGACCGAGGTCGTCCATTATGACGGCACGGTTTTATTCGATCCGTCTACGGACACCGAGACGACCGCGAATGTGGAAACGGCCATCCGGGATGCGGGCGCTGCCGCCTGTCCGATCCGACGCGACAACATCACCGTTCGCATCAAGGATCTGGATATGCAGGAACTGTACGTCGGCGATCTCGAAAAGGTCGGCGAAATGATCGGGCTTGTTGATCCGAATACCGGTAAGCAGCTTGCGCCGACCGACGGCATTCTGGTTTCCAAGCGATTCTCGGAGCTGTACGGGCTCCACACAGGCGATCGCATCGAGATCGCGCTGAACGGAACGGAGAGCGCAACGGTTCCGATTGCCGGGATATTCAACAACTTCATCGGACGTGCGACCTATATGAGCGACGGATGCTTCCGGAATTTGTTTGCAAAGGACGCCGAACCGAACGCCTGCCTGATCCGCCTGGACGGCGCATCACTCGATTCGCTGCTCGATACACTCGGAACAATCAAGGGCTATGAAAGCTATCAGCCGTCCGATTCGTTCAAAGCAATGTTTGAGACGGCGACCGGCGTTATGAACATGATCGTTCTGCTGTTCATCTTCATGTCGGCGGTCATGGCAGGCGTCGTGCTGATGAACCTGACCAATATCTATATCATGCAGAAGATGCGTGAGCTCACCATCATGCGCATCAACGGCTTTACGATCAAAGAGGTCATCGGCTACTGCTCGCGCGAAACGGTTGTGACAACGATTGCCGGCATCCTGCTCGGCATCGGCTTAGGCGCAGGGATCGGTTATCAAATCGTGCGGTCTTTGGAACAGAGCTTCGTCCAGTTTGACCGCAGCGTTTCCATCCCTGCATGGCTGATCGGCGCGTTGATGACCGCGGCGTTTGCTTTGATCGTCAACGCGATCGCGCTGAAAAAGGTCAAAAAGCTGAAGCTGACGGACCTTTCCTGATAAGACAGAAGAACGGAAAAAGAGGGGACGACAATGATTTCATTGTTGATCGCGGTTGCGGTACT
>CALGGM010000006.1 GCA_937915925.1 uncultured Clostridia bacterium
TTTCCTCTCCTTTTTTGTCATTTAAGCTTTGTCCAAATTTATTATACCACTTTCTGCGGCTCAGAATGACACGGGCAAATTGCGCGGAAATATGTAGGGGAGGCCGACCCCGGCCTCCCGCTTATCCTTCTTTATTTCACCTTGCAGCTTTTTACGTTCGACCACTCGCCGAAATACGTCATGCCGTTGAATTCGTGATACGAACGGATGCGCACATAGTAGGTCGTGCCCTTTGTCAGATTCTTGATCACGGTCTCCGCGGTCTTCGGATTGGTGATCTTCAGCGCGACGGCGTTCTTCGTAAACGTGCCGTTGGTCGCGTACTGGATCTGGTACCCCGTAAACACGGACGACGCCGTCCACTTGACCGTCATCTGCTTTTTCCCTGCCGTTACACTGTTCAGCACGCGCGTGGTAATGCGAACGGTGGTCTTCAGCGGGCCGACCTCACCGAGGTTGAAGTTGTCGCCCACGTTGCCGCCGATCGTCGCGCCCGAAACCGGGTCCGTACGCCGCGCAAAGTACGCCTTGACGCCGTACTGATAACGCGATCCCGCGTAGACCTTGTGGTTGGCGTCCGCGCCGTCGATATAGGTCGTGTCCGTCGTATTGTTCCAGCGTTCGAACGTCGTCCAGCCGTTGGTCGTGCTGCTCCACGCGCGGCGATAGATGACGTAGCCCGCCGCGCCCTCGACCTTGCTCCATGTCAGCTTGATGCCGTCCTTCACGTTCGCAACCGTCGTGGCCGTCGTCGCCGGCAGATAGATCTTGAACACGCCTTGGCACGTCCCCGCATAATCGCCCTTGAATGTGACGATCACATAGCCGGTTCCCGCTTTGGTGTTCTCGCGATACTCATAATCATAGTTCACCGGATCGATCACGCTGCCGTCCGCCGTGTTCTTCACCGTAAATCTCGGCGTCTGCGCCTTGCCGTTCGCGATCACATACGGCGTCGTGCCCTTGTACTTTACGTCCGCGCTGTTCCATTCGACAACGCCTTCGAATGCGCTTTCCAGATAATGCCACGTAGCATTCAGCAGTGGTTCGTTATCTGCTTCGATATGCGTCTTTAATGCTTCCGCCTGTTTCTCCGTTCCTTGATAATACACATCCGTCAGCTCAACGCCGAGGAATGCGCATTTCCCGATACTTTGCACGCTGACAGGGAGGGTCAGCGTTGTGACGCCCACATGATAGAATGCAAATTCATCTATGGTTGTGACGCCGTTTCCAAGGGTAAGATCCGTCAAGCTCGTACACCACATAAATGCACCGCTGCCGATCGTCGTGACCGTGTCCGGAATTACAACGGAGGTCAGATAGCCTTCATAGAATGCGCCTTCGCCGATGCTGACGACGCCGGTCGGGATCGTGATGCTCTTCAACTGCTCGCAATACGGAAACGCATGTGCGCCGATCGTGGTCAGTCCGTCCGGCAAAACGACGTAGGTGATCTTATCGTATGCCCATCCCCAAGGTTGGGATTGAAGGGTATAGTCCCACATTGCCCCACTTCCGGTAATCGTCAGCGTGCCGGTCTCCTCATCAAGCGACCAGTACAACGCGTCGCCGCACTGACCGGAGGTCGCGTTATTACAGTGCCATTCGGCAAGCTGCAAATCGTTGTTTCCTTCAAAAATACTGAGGGTTTCTTCCTTTTGTATCGATGTGCCGCCGTAATATACGTCCTGCAGATTCCCGCAATGCGCAAAGGCGCTTTTGCCGATCCAGGTCACGCTTACCGGAATCGTCACAGATGCGATCGCGCTGTCCGAATCATAATCATCAATGCCGAAGTAATTGGTGTCAAACGTGTTTTCGGGAATTTTCGTAATTCCCTCGTCCAGAATTACGGACAGCGGTTTGGCAGCGGGAAGCTCGCCTTCTTCCCAAGACTGCGTCTCTTCATTCCAATAGTAGAATTCTGAGTAGCGATACCAAAACAGCAGGTCGTGAATCATATCAACATTGATTTCACCGGTTCCGACTGTCAGATGCAGTTCCTCCAGAGAATAGCACACTCTGAACGTATGCTCGCCCGGTGATAAGCTGCACGGTATTGTCACAGAGCGTAGATTGGGGCAATTCTCAAAAACGCCCTCACAGCCATCGCCATCAAACCATAAGTGCGTATTATTCCCATCAACGACAACGGATTCCAAGCTTGTACAGCCATTGAATGCTTCACCGTATACATCCGTTACGCTCTCCGGAACGGTTACGGACTTCAGTCCGCTTTGGGAGAAGGACCATCCGTCAATGACCGTCAAGCTGTCCGGAAAGGACACGGAGTTCAGCTTTTTCGCAAGGTTGAACGCGTTGCCTTTGATCCACGTTACACCGTCCGGGATCACGTAACTGCTGCCTTCCTTTTGGGGCGGATAGGCATAAAGCTCTTTTCCGTCCATGCTGAACAGGACGCCATTCACAACATGAAAGGAGGTATTGTTCGGATCGACCGTGATCTCCTTCAGATTGGGTGACCATGCAAAGGGATTCCAACCGATTTCCGAGACGTTTTTGCCGATATGCGCGGAGACAAGATTCTTTAAATCCGTAAATGCGCTGCCGCAGATATAGGTAACGCCGTCCCCGACAACGACTCTGGAAACGTCGTCTTTATACGTTTCCCACGGCGGATACCAGTACGTTACATTCAGTGCTCCGGTTCCGGAGATCGTCAGCGTGCCGTCGTCCGTCAGTGTCCAGGTCAGGTCGTCGCCGCAGCTTCCGGATTGCGTATCCGCGACCGCCGCACGAAGGTTTGACGGAAGCATCAGTGCAAGCATCAGCATACACAGAACAATCGCGATTCTCTTTTTCATGTTCCATCCGCCTAAAAGAAAAGTGCGCAGCCGAAGCCGCGCACGAAAAACGCAAACTCCGATTGCTGCGACACAACTACCGTTCTCATGTATAAAAGAAACGCTATTAGGAGCCGCGTTTTTACTAGAATGGCAAAAACGCGCCTCTCCTATACATGAAACCGTAAAACGGTTGTGTCGCAAATTCAGTATAGCATATCCGGTTTTGAAAACAAGCAAAAAAGGGCGGAAATCCTCCCATTCCCGGTATGCGCATCGCTGCTTTTCCGACGTTTTCGCTCTTGCAAACGACGCGCGCATCCCGTATAATGTAAGAGTACAAATATGCTTTGCAAAGGAGAATGGATGATGTTTGAAAACAAGATCGGCGTTCTGGTTCCCAATGTGATGCTGCCCCCGAAGGGCACGGATTTCTCGAAATGGGCGGTCGTGGCATGCGACCAGTTCACCTCGCAGCCCGAATACTGGGAAGCGGCGCGCAAGTTCATCGGCGACGCACCGACGACCCTCGACCTGTTCCTGCCGGAAGCGTATCTCGGCAAGGACGGCGAAGCGGAGCGCATCGCGACGATCCGCAGCAACATGCGCGACTACATGGCAAAGGGCATCCTTGAGACCAAGCCGCAGGGCTTTGTGCTCGTGAAGCGCTCCGTCGCGGGAAACACGCGCTGGGGTCTTGTCATGGCGCTCGACCTCGAATGCTATGATTATAACAAGGGCGCAACGACGCTGATCCGCGCGACCGAGGGCACGATCGTGGAGCGCATTCCGCCGCGTCTCAGAATCCGTGAAGGCGCGCCTTTGGAGCTTCCGCACATTCTCGTTCTCATCGACGACCCGAAGCGCACGGTCATCGAGCCGCTCGCCGCAAAGACCGAAGCGCTCGACAAGCTCTATGACACCGACCTGATGCTCGACGGCGGTCATATCACCGGCTGGCTTGTGGACGGCGCGAACGACATTCAGGGCGCGATCGACGCAATGGGCGTTCTGACCGACGCCGACGCGTTCCACGCAAAGTACGGCGATCACGCGCCGCTGCTGTTCGCGATGGGCGACGGCAACCACAGCTTCGCGACCGCAAAGGCGAACTGGGAAAAGGTCAAGGCGACGCTTAGCCCCGAAGAACAGAAGGATCATCCGGCGCGCTACGCGCTTGTCGAGGTCGAAAACGTGCACGACGACGGCATCGTCTTTGAGCCGATCCACCGCGTGCTGTTTGGGCTGGGCGGCATGGAAGGCGCAGAAATGATCCTCGCAAAGCTCAAGGCACAGAACGGCGACGCAAGGATCGAGCTTTCCGCCGACATGCCCAAAGCCTCCGGCGGCGAAGTGCACACCATCCCGTTCTGCACGGGCGACGTGTTCGGCGCGTTCGTGGTCGAAAAGCCCGCGGCGCAGCTCGCGGTCGGCACGCTCCAGAACGCGATCGACGCGCTTTTGAAAGAGACCGAGGGTGCGGAGGTCGACTACATCCACGGCGAAGCGGTCGTGCGCGATCTCGCGTCCAAGCCGAACACCATGGGCTTCCTGCTCCCCGCGATGCAAAAGTCCGAGCTGTTCCCGACCGTTGTGTTCGACGGTGCGCTGCCGCGCAAGACCTTCTCGATGGGCGAAGCGAACGAGAAGCGGTATTATCTTGAGTGCAGGAAGATCGAGAAGTAAGGATTGATTCTCCGCAGGAGAATCCTCCTTCATGACGGCAAAGCCGTCAATTCATGCAGCCTTGCTGCAATTCATTTGATTCCGTACTATGATGAATTGCCTTCGGCATGAATTGACCTTGCGGTCATGAATTGCGACTGCGTCGCGTGAATTGAGCCAACGGCTCATGAATTACGGGCAATGCCCGCATTAAAGGAAACCAAATGCTGAAAACCGTGAAGTTCGGCGGAAGCTCACTCGCCTCCGCCGAGCAGTTTCAAAAAGTCAAAGCGATCGTTGAACGCGACGCCGCGCGGCGGTACGTGGTGGTGAGCGCGCCCGGAAAACGCTTCCCGGGCGACGACAAGATCACCGATCTGTTGTACCGCTGTCAGGCGCTGCGCGCGTTGGACGCGCCGTTCGACGCGGAGTTTTCGAAGATCGCGGAGCGGTTTATCGGCATTCGCGACGCGCTTCATCTTGACGTATGCATCGAGGCGGAGCTCGACGAGATCCGCTCGCGCATCGAGGCGGGCACGACGCCGGATTACGCCGCAAGCCGCGGCGAATATTTGAACGGCAAGCTTCTTTCGGCATACCTCGGCTTTGATTTTCTGGACGCTGCGGAATTCATTCGCTTTCGCGACGACGGCGCGTTCGACGACGACGCGACGAGCCTGCGGCAGGGCGCGCTGCTGTTGCACGAGCGCGCGGTGATTCCGGGCTTTTACGGACGCACGCGCGCCGGCGCGATCCGCACGTTCTCCCGCGGCGGCAGCGACATCACCGGCGCGATCACAGCTCGGCTTTCAAACAGCGACGTTTACGAGAACTGGACCGACGTTTCCGGCTTTCTCATGACCGATCCCAGAATCGTACCGGACGCAAAGGTGATCGAAACGGTGACGTACTCGGAGCTTCGCGAGCTCAGTTACATGGGCGCGACGGTGCTGCACGAGGATTCGATCTTTCCGGTGCGAAAGGCGCGCATCCCGATCCACGTTCTGAACACGAACGAGCCGGAAGCGAGAGGCACGATGATCGTGCCGGACAGCATGGCGACCGACAAGGAGCACGCAAGGCCGCTGACCGGCATAGCGGGACGGCGCGGGTACACGGTCATTACGCTGACCAAGGACAACCTGCATAACGACCTCGGTTTTTCCTACCGGCTGATGGGAATCTTGGCGCGCAACGGCATCTCCGCCGAGCGCATGCCCTCCGGCATCGACACGGTCTCTCTGGTCATCGACGACAAGCGCTTGACCGGCAAGATGGATCAGCTCTATCACGACATCATGATCGAGTGTTCGCCGGACACGGTCGAGATCGCAAGCTGCATCGCGCTGATTGCCTCGGTCGGTATCGGCATGGTGCGAAACCCCGCCGTGGCGGCAAAACTGTTTTCCGCGCTTTCCGACGCCGAGGTCAACGCGCGGCTGATCGATCAGGACAGCAACGAGATGAACATCATCATCGGCGTCGAGCAGCGCGACTTCGAGCGTGCAGTCGAAGCGATCTATAGAGCGTTTGCGTAAAAAACGGTCTGTTGAAGGCATTTCAACAGACCGTTATTATGACGCCGAAGGTAATTCATTAAGGTGTGTCAAGAGAACAACCATGTGACCGTTCGCCGGAACATGGTTGTTCTGCTGACACACCCCCTCATCACCGCCTGCGGCGGAGCTTCTCCACCCTCAAGGGGGAGAAGCCTCTTTTTAGCCTTCCCCTGCGGACAGCATGGGGAAGGGGGACCGCTTGCGGTGGATGAGGTTCCATTGCAAATGAATTGCGCTTCGCGCATGAATTGGCTTCGCCATGAATTGCCCTTGCGGGCATGAATTGCGCCTGCGGCGCATGATTTACCGGTACAGCTTCACACGGTCGCCGAAGACCTTCAGGATCGCCTCGGTCAGGCGATTCTTTTCGTTTCCGGAAAGGTCGTATACGACGAGCTTCAAAGGCGCCATATTGATCAGCAGGTTCAAGATCCCGTCCGGCGCGCAGTCGACGTACTCGATATGCACGTCGTTGTCGTCAGAAAGCGTGATCGTTCCGTCTGCGTGGATGCACACGGAGATCGCGTCCACGCGGCTCGATCTCCCGTCGACAAAGCGTCGGAGCGTTTCCATCAGCTCGCCGTATTCCTTCTGCATCAGAACCTTCGCCGCCGCCTGCTCGATCGACAGCTCCCACAGCATTAAAAACTCCTGCATGCGAAAGCGCAGAAATCCCTCGAGCACAAGCGTGCGCTGCTCCTGAAGATACCCGATCAGCCGCTCGCGCAGGACCGTCTGCTCCTCCGCGCCCGTCACGGTCTTCAGCGCGTCGGTCAGAACCGCCTGCTTTTCGGACAGCGTCAGCGGAAGCGCATCGGCAAACTCCGCAAGCGCGAAGTACCGGAGGTCCCGTCCGAGCACGGCAAGCAGCGCGTCCGCCGCGGCGCGTTCCGGCGCTTCGCCGCGGATCTTCATTGCAACGCCGTCCGGAATGGCTTCCAGCACATATGCGCAATCCTGCTCGCTCATGCGGCGGTTCAAAAGCTTCAAAAGCGGCAGATCGTATTCGTATGTCAAAATCTGATAGGCGACCATTCTTGCTCCTTTTCTGTATCCTATGCCCGCACGGCGTTAGTTTGTGCCGAACGCGCCGCATAAAATACGCGCGAATTCCGTCGCCCGAAAGATCGCACAAAAAGGAGCCGCTAAGAAACTCGAAAGAGGGACTTGACGGCTCCTGTTCATTTGCTGAAAGATAGGG
>CALGGM010000007.1 GCA_937915925.1 uncultured Clostridia bacterium
CGGGCACGCCGACGAGCGCGCCGACGGAAGCGCCGGAGCTCAGCGCGGACCCGCTGAAGATCGACACGTTCTGGAAGTACCCGGGCATGGACAAGAGCTATGCGGGCGGGTATCTTCCGAAGGAATCGAACACGGACGTGCGTTTCATCATGCCGCTTGTGGGCGAGGCGCAGGGCGACGTAATCCGCGTCGTGCCGGAGTTCCCTTCCGACGGACCGTTCGCGCCGAACAACCTGCAGTTTGACGTGCGTAAGAAGACCTACGACGTCATGCAGGGCAAGGACAAGACCGGCAAGGCGTCGGCGTATCTGATCGATTTCACCGTGCCGCTCAAGAACCCGCACTACAAGGGGACCTATACGGTCACGCTGCGGGTCAGCTATCAGTCGCCCGCGGGCGATCCGGTCGAGCTGACGTTTCCGATGCAGGTCTCGATCAAGAAGGGCAAGTCTCAGTCCACGGGCGGCGGAGGCGGAGGCGGCGGCTCGACCGAGCCGGAGCCCGTGAAAAAGCCGCTGCTTCGGATCGAGAAGGGGACCGTTTCGCCCGAGGAAACGACGGGCGGCGACAACGCCTCGCTTTCCGTTCGCTTTGCCAACGCAGGCGACCTTGACGCGTGCAATATCCGCATCAGCGCGTCGCCCGCCGACAGCGATCTCATCCTGACCTCGGACCTGAACGGCTCGTTCTACCCGACGCTTGCGGTCGGCGAGTCGGTCACGACGAAGTTTGATTTCCGCGTCGCGCGGCATGCGCTCGAAGGCGATCATCTGATCGAGGTCGGCATTTCCTACGAGGACAAGTACGGCAACAGCTACAGCGAAAGCGGCGCTTACCGCATACACGCGGCGCAGCAGGTGGAGCTTGCATACGATCCGATCAAGCTGCCGGAGTCGCTCACGAGCGGCGACACGTTCATGCAGATCATCTATGTGTACAACCCCTCCTTCGCCACGGCGTACAACGTGCGCGGCGTGCTGAACGTGAACGGGCTGATCTGCTCGTCGGCGTATCTCGGAAACATCGAGCCGCAGGGCTCCGCAACGAAGGAGCTTTCCGTGTTCGTCACCACGCTGCCCGGCAGCGCGAAGTACGGCGAAACGTGGGGGAGCTTTGAACTGCGCTACGAGGACGAGGCGGGCGAGGAGCAGTTCGCCTATCAGGATCTGAAGAGCAGCATCATGGAGCCCGTGAAGGTCACGGACGAAGAAAAGGAAAAGCAGGAGCAGGAGCAGAAGGAACAGCAAACGCTGTCGCAGTGGTGGATCTCGCTGCTCGTGGCGATCGCGGTTATCGTCATCCTGATCGCGATCATCCTCATCACGCGGTTTGTGCGTCTGATGCGGATGAAATAAAGAACTCGGTATTCCTCCCCAAATGCGGGTCGTGCGGCTTGTCTGTGCGGCCCGCATTTTTCTATGGAAGAAACGCGCAACGCTCTTGCAGGACAGTGCAGGTATATCCTTTATAAAATGCGTTGCCGCGAATAAAATGCCGTCGCGGCGACGATTTCACTTTTATGTCACATTGTTGCCCCGAAGTTCACTTGACTTTTGTGCATGATAGTGGTAACTTATGCATAGTGATTAGCACTCGAAGGAATTGAGTGCTAAAGGAAAGGAGGCGATCGCATGGAACTGGATCAAAGAAAACTGCAGATCCTGCGTGCGATCGTGGACGAATACATTCTTTCGGCAAGCCCGGTGGGATCAAAGGCGCTTTCTAACAGCGGCATGAAGTGGTCCTCCGCGACGATCCGGAACGAGATGGCGGACCTTGAGACGCTCGGCTACCTTGCGCAGCCGCACACCTCGGCGGGACGCATCCCCTCCGAAAAGGCGTACCGCCTGTACGTCGATCAGATGATGCAGTACGCGCATCTTTCGGACGGCGAGTCGAAGCTCCTTTACAGCTACTTCCGCGAGCACGTCAACGGCATGGACGCGGTTTTGCGCGCGACGGCGAAGGCGCTCTCGGAGATCACGCACTACACGGCGGTCGTGATGATGCCGGACATCGGCGTGAACCGGTTAAAGCATTTGCAGCTGATCCCGCTGACGACCGGAAAGGCGCTGGCGGTCGTCGTGACCGACGCGGGCGTTTCGCAGAACACGGTGATCGACGTTCCCGCGGACATCGGACCGGAGGAGCTGGACCGCATCAGTAAGGCGATCACGGCGCGGTTTTCCGATCGGCGCATGTCGACGGTTTCCTCGGCGCTGATCCGCGAGCTCGGCGGCGAGCTGTCCGAGCGGGCGGACTTCGTGGAATCGCTGCTTTTGGCGCTATGCGAGAACCAGTCGCGGGACAGCCGCATGGTCGAGCTTTCCGGCGCGACGAACATGCTCGAGTATCCGGAGTACAACGACGTTTCGAAGGCAAAGACGTTCCTTGCGACGGTCGAGCAGAAGGACAGCATGTACCGGATGCTGAAAAAGGCGTCGAACATGGAGTTCACGGTGACGATCGGCAGCGAGAACGAGCAGGAGGGACTGCAGGATTGCAGCGTGGTCACGGCGAGCTATCGCGTGAACGGAACGCCGGTCGGCAGCTTCGGCGTGATCGGACCCACCCGCATGGACTACGCGAGGGTGCTGTCGATCCTGAAGAATGTACAAAGCAACCTGAGCACGGTTTTGCAATCGTTTTTGAAGGAGGAATAGGAACTTGGCTTCCAAGAAGAGCAAGCCGGTGGAGCCGGCAAAGGAACCCGAAACGGTCAATGAGACCTTGGAGGAGCAGACCGAAGCGACGCCCGACGCCGTCACGATGACGCAGGAGGAGCTTACCACGGTCAAGAAGCACATCGACGAGCTGCAGAAAAAGCTTGACGAAACAGTAGCGCTTTTACAGCGGAACCAGGCGGACTTCGATAACTTCCGCAAACGGAATGCGTCGGTACGTCTGGACAGCTACGAAGAGGGCAAGCGCGACTGCATCAAGGCGCTGCTGCCGGTACTGGACGATTTCGATCGCGTCGCCGAAAGCGATCCGAACGCGGAAGGCTGGGCGGACGGCGTGAAGCTCGTGCACAAAAAGCTTGCCGACATCCTGCAAAAGGAAGGGCTCACCGAGATTCCATCCGACGGCGCGTTCGATCCGGAGCTGCACAACGCGGTGATGACCGAAGCGGTCGATGGCATGGAGAGCGGTAATATCGTGCAGACGTTCCAAAAGGGCTACAAAGTCAAAGAAAAGATCATTCGCCACAGCATGGTGAAGGTAAGCGAATAAGGCAACAACAAGTCTTCGGCTTGATTGCATACAATAAAAACAAAATCTTCAAAGAACTCGGAGGTATACACATATGAGTAAGATTATCGGTATCGACCTTGGCACCACCAATTCCTGCGTCGCGATCCTTGAGGGCGGCGATCCCGTCGTCATCCCCAACGCGGAAGGCGCAAGAACCACCCCGTCCGTCGTCGCGTTCAAGGGCAACGAGCGTCTCGTCGGCTCGATCGCGAAGCGTCAGGCGATCACGAACCCGGATAAGACCGTCTCCTCGATCAAGCGCGAGATGGGCTCTTCCTACAAAGTACACATCGACAACAAGGACTACACGCCGCAGGAGATCTCCGCAATGATCCTGCAGAAGCTGAAGCAGGACGCGGAAGCGTACCTCGGCGAGACCGTCACACAGGCGGTCATCACGGTCCCGGCATACTTCACCGACAGCCAGCGTCAGGCTACGAAGGACGCGGGCAGGATCGCGGGTCTCGAAGTGCTCCGTATCATCAACGAGCCGACGGCGGCGTCTTTGGCATACGGTTTGGATAAGGAAACGAACCAGAAGATCCTGGTCTACGACCTCGGCGGCGGCACGTTCGACGTTTCGATCCTTGAGATCGGCGACGGCGTATTCGAGGTTCTCGCAACAGCGGGCAACAACCGTCTCGGCGGCGACGACTTCGATCAGAGACTGATCGACTACATCGCGTCCGACTTTTTGAGAAACAACGGCATCGACCTCAGAAAGGACAAGATGGCGCTGCAGCGCTTGAAGGAAGCGGCGGAAAAGGCGAAGATCGAGCTTTCCGGCATGACGCAGAGCAACGTGAACATCCCGTTCATCACGCAGGGCGCAGCGGGCCCGCTGCATCTTGACTGCACGATCACCCGCGCTAAGTTCAACGAACTGACCGCGGACCTCGTCGACAAGACCCGCGTCTGCGTCCAGAAGGCAATGCAGGATGCAGGGCTGTCCACGAGCGATATCAACAAGGTCATCCTCGTCGGCGGTTCGTCCAGAATTCCCGCGGTGCAGGAGATGGTCAAGAACATCACCGGCAAGGAGCCGTTCAAGGGCATCAACCCCGATGAATGCGTCGCGATCGGCGCGGCGATTCAGGGCGGCGTGCTCGGCGGCGAAGTGAAGGACATCCTGCTCCTCGACGTCACGCCTTTGTCGCTGGGCATCGAGACCGTCGGCGGCGTGTTCACTCGCCTCATCGAGCGTAACACCACGATCCCGACCAAGAAGAGCCAGATCTTCTCGACCGCAGCGGACGGACAGACGAGCGTTGAAGTCCACGTTCTGCAGGGCGAGCGCGAGATGGCGCAGTACAACAAGAGCCTCGGCAGATTCCAGCTTGCCGGCATCGCACCCGCGCCCCGCGGCGTACCGCAGATCGAGGTTACGTTCGACATCGACGCAAACGGCATCGTGCATGTTTCCGCAAAGGACCTTGGCACGGGCAACCAGCAGCAGGTAACGATCACCGCGTCCACGAACCTCAACGAGGACGAGATCAAGAAGGCGGTCGAGGAAGCGGAACGCTATGCGAGCGAGGACAAAGCACGCAAGGAAGCGGCGGAGACCAGAAACCATGCGGATCAGCTCGTCTACACGACCGAAAAGACACTCCGTGAGCTTGGCGACAAGATCGACGCGGGCGATAAGCAGAAGGTCGAAGCGGCGGTCGCGGACCTCAAGAAGGCGCTCGAAGGCACCGACGACGCAAAGATCAAGGCGGAGACCGAGAAGTGCACGAACGTCAGCTATGAAGTCTTCGGCAAGATCTATCAGCAGCAGGCGCAGCAGCAGCCCGGTGCGGAGCCGAACCCGAACAACGCGCAGCAGCCGCCGAAGGACGATGTGGTCGACGCGGATTACACGGTCGTCGACTGAGATAACCCATAACCAAATCGGAAACTGGTCGGGCAGACACAAGTCTGCCCGATCGTGAGGTACAAACGTGGAGAGTAAGAGAGATTATTATGAGGTGCTCGGGGTTGAGAAGAGCGCCTCGGACGCGGATATCAAGAGCGCGTTCCGCAAAAAAGCAAAGACCTGTCACCCTGATCTGCACCCCGGCGACGCCGCAAAGGAAGCGGAGTTCAAGGAGCTGAACGAGGCGTACGAGGTACTGTCCGATCCTGAGAAGCGATCGAAGTATGATCAGTTCGGACATGCGGCGTTCGACCCCACGATGGGCGGCGGCAATCCGTTCACCGGCGCGACGGGGTTCGACGGCTTCGGCGACATCTTCAGCACGATCTTCGGCGGCTTCGGCGCGCAGACACAGAGCCGCAACGCGCCGATGACCGGCGACGATATCCGCTATAACCTGACGTTGTCGTTTGAAGAGGCGGCGTTCGGTACGGAAAAGGAGATCGGTGTCACGCGCGAAGAGGTCTGCGACATCTGCAACGGCACCGGGGCAAAGCCCGGCACACAGCCGCAGCGCTGTCAGACGTGCAACGGCACCGGTCAGGTGCGCATGCAGCAGAATACGCTGTTCGGCGCGACGACGATCACGAGGCCGTGCTCCGCGTGCCGCGGGACCGGCAAGATCATTTCCGAGCCGTGTTCGGAATGCCGCGGCAAGGGACGCGTGAGGCGGCTCAAGCGCCTTTCACTGAAGATCCCCGCAGGCATCGACGACGGACAGACGATCAACATGCGCAACGAGGGCGACGCCGGCTATAAGGGCGGTCCGCGCGGAAACCTGTACGTCACGATCTCCGTGCGCTCGCATGCGCAGTTCGTGCGCAGGGGCAGCGACCTCTTGCTCAACATGAACATTCCGTATACGACCGCGGTGCTCGGCGGCGAGATCGTGGTTCCGACGCTGACGGGGCAGATCAAGTACAGCATCCCCGCGGGCACGCAGATCGGCACGACGTTCCGTCTTCGCGAGCAGGGCGTGCAGCGGCTGCAGCAGCAGGGCAAGGGCGATCTGTTCGTCACGGTCAACGTCGAGGTCCCCAAAAGGGTCACGACACAGCAGCGCGAGCTTTTGGAACAGCTCGCCGCGCTGGACGGTCAGCCGGTCGTGCAGAAAAACAAAAAGCGTCCGTTAAAAGATATCTTCAAATAATCGAAAGAAGCCGTTAAGAAAGCTGATTTGGGCTCTCTTAACGGCTTCTTCATGAATTCTCGCTTCGCTCCGTGAATTGTCCAAAGGACATGAATTGTGCCATACGGCACATGAATTGACGGCACAGCCGTCATTGTTTGATTATTCCAGCGTAAAGAACGCCTGCTCGCCGTGGACGCTGACGACGTGCAGCACGGGCGTGTAGCCTTTCGGAATCGGCAGGAGCACCGGCAGCTTCGGCGCGCAGTTGGTGTGCAGCGCGTGGAAGCACGAGCCGTCCACGTAGCCCGTCGCGACATACATCGGCGCGGATTCCTTTCCGGAGAACGCCGTCTTCTTCAGCTGCACAAACGCTTTCTCACCCTTTTCCGTGCGCTCGGCGGTGATGCGGCACGGCGTGTGATCGGCGGGGTAGGAGATGGACAGCGCATGCACCGCGTTCTCGGTCAGCGTCGGTTCGCTGGTGATGCCGAGCTGTCTGCGCCGCAAAAGCGCACAGGCGACCGGGCTTTGATCCACCGCGAGAAATCTGCGGTTCAGCTTCGTCGCGGCGGCGGCGGTCGTTCCGCTGCCGGAGAACAGATCGAGCACGAGATCGCCGGGCTCGGTGGAGGCAGCGATGATGCGTTTTAAGAGCGCTTCCGGCTTCTGCGTCAAAAAGCCCGTGCGCTCGCGATCCTTCTGCTGTAAATGCTCAATGTCCGACCACACGTCGGAGGGGTAGATCAACGAATCCTCGTAATAGGTATAGGTCTTGCCGTTCGAGCGGATCGAGAAGCCGATGCGTCCGTCCTCGTCGATAAAGCGCTTCATGTGATTGCGGCGCTCCGGACCGCGCGGGGTACCGACCGCCTTGATGTTGAACAGAACCTTTTTGGACTTGCGGTAAAAGAGGATCGTGTCGTGCTTTCTCGGATAGCAGCGCGTGGCGCGGCCGCCGGAACGGTACGCCCAGATGATCTCGTTCATGAAGTTCGATTCGCCGAAGATCTCGTCAAGCAGCATTCTTGCCTTATGCGACATGCGGTAATCGAGATGCAGATAGATCGACCCGCGCGGATCCAAAAGCTTGTGACAGCCGATCAGGACCGTTTTAAGCCACGCAAGGTACGACGCTTCGTCCAGCTTGTCCTCATAAAGAACGACGGTCTGCGCGTTCTTGCCCTTGCCGATCTTCATTTTGAACGACTCGCCCGTGCGAAACGGCGGGTCGAGATAGATCAGACGGACGCTGTTTTCATAGCGCGCAAGGAGGGCGTCAAGCGCTTCCTCTGCTTTTGCCAAATAGAACGATCCGTCGCCGCCCGAAGCGTGAAGCTCCTCCGTACAAAAAACGCGCATACAAGCCTCCGAAAACCCCTTTTTGATATACGATTATTTTACAATATCTTGTATCAAAATACAAGCATAAAAACCATATCTTGTAAAACTTTTCAACGCGCGTTTCCGCCTTGCGGCGCGGACGGTTCTATGCTACAATACGGGAAACGGAGGAACGGATATGGCGAAGATTGACCCGATCGAACGAAACATCTATATGTGCATCGCAAAGAGCGAGGAGGGCGTCAAGGCGCGCGATATTGCGCGAAGCGTACGCGCGGACGCGTCCACGGTCAACCATTTTCTGTACGCTTCGCCGTTTATGAAGGAGCTCTGCTGGCAGGACGACGAGTACCTTTGGCACGCGCAGATCCCGCAGACGCGCCCGCACTACGGGCTTGCGGAGTTCTCCGGGTTCTATTCGTCCGTCAAGGAGTTTTTGGAGATGGACGAACACCGGTTTCTGGAGCTTCTGAAGCTCGGCTGCGAAAACGTCGGCAGAAACCTCAACGACACGCGCGGACTGTTCCATTCGTTTTCCGACGCGCGGCAGACGATGCGGGATCTGTTCCGCGATCTTAAGGAGTTCGGCTATCCCGAAAAGCTTTCGAACGACTGGGAGATCGTCTTTGAGCTGCGCATCAAAAAAGCGAAGCGCATCCGCATCTACGCGGACGTTCTGCTTGTCACGAAGCGGCATGCGTTTTCGTTCGAGTTCAAGATGAAGAATAAGATCGAGCAGGAAGAGGTCGACCAGTGCGCAAAGTACTGCGAATACCTCGACGTCATCTTCGGCGACGGCTACGAGATCGTTCCGGTTCTTGTGCTCACCAAAGCCCGCGACCTTTACGAGGACGCAACGGTTTCCGATACCGACGCCGCGGTGCACGTCTGCTCCGGCGACATGCTCTATAACGCGCTCGATTTCTATCTTGGGTTTATCCGTTGAGGAGGGGACAGGAATGAAGTACGAAAAAACGGTTCTCTTGAAGGACGGTAGGACGTGCGTCCTGCGAAACGCCGAGGCAAAGGACGCGCAGGCAGCGTTGGATCTCTTTCTTGCGACGCATGCGCAGACCGATTTCCTTGGATCCTATCCGGACGAAAGTAAGCTCACCGTCGAGAGCGAAGCGGAATATTTGCAGAGGCAGACGGACAGCGACAACGGGATCGAGCTCCTTGCTGAGATCGACGGAACGGTCGCAGGCATGGCGGGGATCAGCTGCTTCAGCCCGAAGTATAAGATGCGGCACCGCGCAATGTTCGGCATCGGCGTCGATCGGAACTATTGGGGTCTCGGCGCCGGACGTGCGCTGACCGCGGCGTGTATCGAGTGCGCAAAAGCGGCAGGCTACGCGCAGCTCGAGTTATCCGTCGTCGCCGAGAACACCCGCGCGATCGCGCTGTACGAAAGCTTCGGGTTCCGTGAATACGGACGGAATCCGCGCGGGTTCCGCTCGCGCGTCAGCGGATGGCAGCCGCTTGTGGAGATGCTGCTGGAGATTGACGCATGAATACGCGAAGGGCGGTCTTATATCTGCACGGACTGGGCGGCAGCGCGGCGGAAGCGGAACACTACCGTCCGCTGTTTTCGGATTGCGACGTGATCGGTCTTGATTACCATGGGATCGCGCCGTGGGACGCGGGCGCTGAGATCAAGGAGAAGGTTGAGAAGCTCCGTTCGGAATATGAAAGCGTTGCATTGATCGGCAACAGCCTCGGCGCGTTTCTTGCCATGCATGCCGGCGTCGATTCCCGTTTGGATCGCGCGTATTTCATTTCGCCGGTCGTGGACATGGAATCGCTGATCCTCAGCGGGATGGCAAGAGACGGCGTGACGGAGGAGATGCTGAAAGAGAAGGGGTCGGTCCCGGCAAGCATCGGTCCCGCGCATTCATGGGACTATCTTTGTTACGTGCGCACGCACCCGGTCGAATGGCGCGTGCCGACCGCGATCCTGTATGCGGAGCACGACGGGCTGATGCCCTACGAAACGGTGGCGGCGTTTGCAAAAGCGCACCGTGCAAGCCTGACCGTGATGCCGGACGGAGAGCACTGGTTCCATACGGAAGAACAAATGCGCTTTTTGGACGAATGGCTTTTGAAGGAACGGAGGCAGGGATGAAGTTCAAGCGGTTTTGCGACGCCGACTATGAGGCTGTCTGCGATTTTCTGATCGAACGGAACCGAACGGACCGCACGCATATCAACTGGAACTGGGCGCGGTTCGAGTGGATGTATGAGCATCCGGAGTTTGACAAGGACGCAAGGGACGCCATCGGGCTGTGGCTTGACGGCGGGCGGGTCGTCGGCGCAGCGATTTACGATATGTATTTCGGCGAAGCGTTCTGCGGCGTTTTGCCCGAATATGCCGCGCTGTATCCGGAGATTCTTGCGTATGCTTATGATGCGCTGAAAGACGAAAACGGGCTTGCGATCGCGATCTGCGACGAGAATGCAGCGGAGATTGAAGCGGCGAAACATGCGGGGTTTTTCCCGATCAATCAGACCGAAACGATCATGGAAAACGACCTCGGAAAGTTGCGCCCCGCGTCGCTCCCGCAAGGCTTTACGCTTGTTGAGCCGGATCCCGTTAAGAATGCGTACGAGCTGCAATGGCTCTTCTGGCAGGGATTTGATCACGGGGAAGACCGGGCGGAATTCGAGCGGGCGGAAGCGATCGTGCCGCGGGTTCGAAAGCACATGCGAACAGAATTGGGCTTGGCTACCGTCGACGAAACCGGCGAATACGCCGCGTTCTGCTGCCTGTGGTTTGATGAAAAGACCGACTACGGATATGTAGAGCCGGTCTGCACGGTTCCGCGACACCGCGGAAAGGGACTTGCAAAAGCGCTGCTTTTTGAAGCGCTGAATCGGGCAAAAGCGCTCGGCGCGAAAACGGCGTACGTGATTTCGGACATGCCGTTTTATGAAAAGCTCGGGTTTCGAAAAACCTTCCGTTTTTGCTTTTACCGAAAGGCATGACGCCGAATGCGAATCGGAACCCGCGACGGCGGGGAACGACCTTCGGTCGTGAATTGCTTTCGGTAAAAAGTCCCGAAAAATCCCGAAAAATCTGAAAAAAGTGCTTGACAAAGAGGCGGGAAACGTGTATTATATCCAAGGTTAAGTTCCGTCGCCAAAGACAGCCGGTGTCGCGTCAGCGTGTAAATCCTGCCGAGGTAGACCCGATAGCACCTTTTGTTTTCGAGTCCTCCGTTCTGCGACGGAGGGCTTTTCACGTTACAAGGAGGTGCAACCATGGCAAATGCAAAGATTCTCGAAATGAAGGCTGCAAAGGTCGCGGAGGTTGCGGAGAAGGTTCAGAAAGCCAAGTCCGTTATCCTGTTCGACTATCGCGGATTGACCGTTGCCGAGGATACCGCGCTTCGTGCCGAATTGCGCAAGGAAAACGTTGAGTACGTCGTTCTGAAGAACCACTGTGTCCGCCGTGCTTTTGATCAGCTCGGTCTGGGCGGTGCAGACGATATGCTCCACGGAACCAACGCGTTCGCATTCGGTTATGACGATGCGGTGACCCCTGCAAGAGTGCTCAAGAACTTCATTAAGAAGGCAAAGAAGTGCGAATTCAAAGGCGGTATTGTTGAGGGTAAGGTCACGACGGCTGCAGAAGTCGAAGCGATCGCAGATCTCCCGAGCCGCGAAGTGCTCATCGCCCGTATGCTGGGCAGCATGATGTCGCCGATCTCCGGTCTTGCAATCGTGCTCGATCAGATCGCCAAGAAGAACGATCCCAACGCTGCCGCAGAAGAAAGCGCGGAAGCATAACGACCGAAACGGCATAGCCGTACAAAACAAAAATAAAATTTTTAAAGGAGAAATATCATGAATAAGGAACAACTGATCGCCGATATCAAGGCAATGTCCGTTTTGGAACTCCACGAACTCGTTAAGGCTCTCGAAGAGGAGTTTGGCGTGTCCGCAGCAGCAACCGCAGTCGCAGTCGCAGGCCCCGTCGCCGCAGCTGAAGAAGTCGAAGAGAAGACCGAGTTCGACGTCATCCTGAAGGACATCGGACCGGAGAAGATCAAGGTCATCAAGGTCGTCCGCGAGCAGACCGGTCTCGGCCTCAAGGAAGCAAAGGAAGTTGTCGACAACGCGCCCAAGGCCGTCAAGGAAGGCATCTCCAAGGAAGACGCAGAGAAGCTCGTCGAAGCGTTCAAGGCAGTCGGCGCAACCTGCGAAATCAAATAATCGAATCCAAAACACGAAAGAGATGGGAGAGATTCCCGTCTCTTTTTCTTTATCGGCGTTTTGATCTTTTCTGCAATCTTTTGGCTCCTTCGCGTGTCTTATTTACAGAAACGCGTTTCAAGAAAGGAAACAGTATATGCAAGAACCAACAATACCGGACGTCACCACCCGGGAGGGGTTCGCAGCAGCGGCTGCGCCTTTGGACCGTTTGCTGCTGACGGTAAGCCACGGCGTGCTGCATAGCTGGGACGAAGCTTCGGACGCGGTGCAGACGGCGCTTCTGAAAGCGTGGCGCCATCGGCGCAGCGTGAAGGACAGCGCAAGCTTCAAACCGTGGCTGGTGAGGATCGTCATCAACGAGAGCAAAAACATCGCCCGGCGCGGCGTTACGGCGGAACTGCAGGAAACGGCGGACGAAACGTCCGCTGATCCGGACATGCAGATGGATGTGCAGCAGGCGGTGGATCAATTACCTGAGAAATACCGTCTGCCGGTGATTCTGTTCTACTATGACGACATGACCGTAGCGGACATCGCCAAAGCGCTGGATCTTCCGCGCGGGACGGTGGTTTCCCTTCTCCATAGGGGACGGGAACGACTTAGAAAGGAGCTGAAAGACTATGGAATATAAGATGGATCTGGAGAAACAGGAAAACGAACTTCGTTCTGACCCTTTGGCGGCGCTGCTTCGGGAGAACCGCCCCCAGCCGACCGGCGAAAGCCGGGCGCAGGTACTCCAAACGCTGCATCGGATCGAAACCCCGCCATGGAAGCATCCGGGCATTTTCATTCGCCGCGCGCCGTTTGCGTTCGCCGCGGCATGCCTTGTGCTGTTGCTGCTTACAACCGGTACCGCCTATGCCATTTCAAGCTGGCTTCACAGGGATGATTATAAGCCCGGCAACTATATCGGCACACCCTCCGAGCAGCGGACCGAGGCCTCGTATATCCCGGATGTGGAGAAGCTGGTCCGCGACGCCGCGCCGCAGTCTGAGCGCTGCCGGATCGTCATGCTGCCCGAAATGGAGGACGTCGCAGCCCTGAACGAATGGCGGGTAAAGATGGGACAGCCGGAATATAACGAAGCGGACTGGGCGTGGGTGCGGGAGATCCGACCCGAGATACAGGAGGTTCTTTATGATGGCTCAACCTTTGCGTATACCATCCGTTTGAACACGGACCATGCAGAAGCCTTCTCTTCGGAAACGCATGGGACGCAATGGCTGGACGCCTGCACGGAACATACGATTTACGCGGATTCCGATCAAGTCATCGGCACCATTCACGGGCAAACGAATCTCATGGAAGAGACCTTGGATGCGCACGGCATCACCCTCAATACTTCCGAAAACCTGTCAGAACCGCTGCAGGGAAACGGCCGTATCTTCGTGACAGCCGAGATTTCCGTCATGGACGCGAACGTGGACAGCATGGCGCATGTCGGACTGCTGGGCAGTATCTACTATACCTTCTCCTTTGACGTGGACGGTGCGCTGAAAGCTGCAGACGCGAGCACGCAAACCGCCGAACGCACCCTCTCGGGCAATGCGGTTCTGACATTGGACTACGATACCATGTGGAATATGCCCGTTTCTTTGGACGGCGTTGTACTGGAGGAAACGGTCAGCTGCCGCAGTACCGGCGTTTATCTCAGCTACAGGGTAAAGGAAGCTCCGGAGAATTGGACGGAGCAGATGAAAAAGAGCCTGCTTTCGCCTACCAACGAGCGGGGCAAATTCGAGGGTATGTCCGTGAGCTATACGCTGGGCGGAGACGCTACGGTCTATGAACCGCCCTTCCCGGAGATCACGGTTTTGGAGGACGGCAGCTTTGCCTACACCGTTATCCTCCCGTTCTTCCCTTCGGACTATGAGATGCTGAAGCAGCAGGGCGTGACCGTGCATTTGACGCTTCACGCGGTGGACAGCTTCAACGGTGAACCTGTCGACGCCGCGTGGCAGGCGATCTTCCCGGAAAACGGCTTTGATCTCACCACCTCTTATCAGCCCTTGATCAGCTTCCCGTTGGAACTCCCGTAAGCACCTTGAAAAAACGGAGCAGCCAATCCGACTGCTCCGTTTGTATGTTGTTTGAAGAAAAACTCCCTTCGTAAGGATCGAAGGGAGGAAATGGTCGTTACGGGAACAGGATCGGCTGGACCGCGGTCCACAAAGCGGGGAACTTGCCGGAGAAGCAGATTACCGTGAACAGCGCGCATGCGAGCACGAAGATGTAGTAAAGCAGCCGCATGATCAGGCAGGCGAGGGAGAAACGCTTGCGGGAAATGTTCTTCGTCTTGCCGCACCCCCACACGAGCATGAAGATCAGCCCGATGACCGGGATGTGGAACAGGATCGTGGTGAAGATATACCCCGCGGTCGTCATCAGCGAACGCGAATCGGTCGCAAGGACCGTCGGCTCTGCCTTCGGCGCTTCGGGCGCGGGCGTTACCACGGGTGCGGGTTCGGCTTTCGGCGCTTCGGGCGCGGGCGTGATCACCGGCACAGGCTCGGCTTTCGGTGCTTCGGGAACGGGCGTTACCACAGGCGCGGGTTCCGGCGCGGGCGTGACTACGGGCGTGGGTTCCGGCACGGGCTCCGGCGTTTCGGGAAGCTCGACGGGAACCTCAACGGTTTCCTCGACCGCTTCGACGACGGGCGCTTCGACGGTTTCCTCGACCGCTTCGACGACGGGCGCTTCGACGGTTTCCTCAACCGCTTCGACGACCGTGGGCGCCTCGACGGGCGCGGCAATGATTTCTTCGGGGGCGGCTTCCGGTTCAACGGGAGCGGGCGCGGGGTCAAGCAGCGACGCGCCGCAGAAATAGCAGAACTTTGCCTGATCGGTCAGGACTTTTTGACAAACGGGACAGGTTTTCATGCGTTACTCCTTTCATGTCAGCTCGACATACACGGATGTGCCGTCGAGTCGGAATGTTACGGTTTGGTCGTAATCGGTTCGATAAAACGCCGTACGGGTGTCATACAGCAGCGAAAGCGTTTCGAGATGCGGATGTCCGTACTCGTTGTCCTTTCCGCACGACGCGACGGCATAGTCGGGATCGACGGCAAGGAAGAAGCTGTATCCGGTCGAGGTGGACGACCCGTGATGCCCGAGCTTTAAAACGTCCGCCTTCAGCATGGATTTCGGGAACGTATCGAGCATGCGCTTTTCCGCAAGCTCCTCGGCGTCGCCCGTCAGCAGCACCGCGGTATCGCCGTACGTTACGCGCAGCACGATCGAGCAGTTGTTCAGCTCGGCAGGCTCGTCCGCATATGTTGGGATCGGGTTCAGCACCGTCGCGGTGCAGCTTTCCGCCCAAGGGATTTCCATGCCCGCCTCGGCGTACTGCACGGGACAGCCGTTCCGTTCGAGCGCGGCGCGCATGCCCGCATATGCCGGGGTCGGAGCTTCCTCCGGGATCGTGTAAAACGCACCGACCGGATAGGCGTCCAGCACCGCCGCCATCGAACCGATATGGTCCTCGTGCGGGTGCGTAGCGATCACCACGTCGAGCGATCCCGCGCCGAACTGATTCAGCGCGGCGCGGATGCTGTCGAACGCGTCGGAAGGACCGGCGTCGATCAGCATCGTTTTGCCCTCCGGAGAGCGGAGCAGAATGCAGTCGCCCTGTCCGACGTCGATCACGGTCACCTCAAGCGACGGCGCCGGAGGAAGCAGGTAGTCGGGACGCGCAGCCAACAGCTGCTGCCACAGCGCTTCCTTCGGATCCTCGCGCGGTTCCTCCGCCTGCGCGCAGCCGCGTAGCGAACTACAGCCCATCAGCAAGAGAAGGACTGCGAGGACACACGCAAGCGTTCGGAACAAGGACTTCATGCGTATATTATACAATACTTCCGATCGCTTTGCAAGCGGTTATCGACCGCGGTTTTTCGGGCGTTTCGGACGGAGCCTGAAACAGCTCCTTCGCGATCTCGGCGCGCAGACGCCGCATTAAAAGACGGTAGCGGATTTTGTTGATCATGGTGTTTGCCTCCTGCCTGTTGTCGGGATCAGTTTATATCTGGACATGTCCGTTAAATCGGAAAGGTAAGCGCGGATTGCAATCTTTTTTCGCATATGCTATACTGAGCATGAATGAATCGCTGTATGTTTGCGATACCGATTTTCATGCAATCGAACAACGGAGGGCTATTATGAAAAAAACGTTTTGGATCCTGGTTTGCGCGATCGCTCTGCTTTGCGCAGCCTGCGCAGACTCGGCTTCGCCGATCGATGCGCAGCAGGCAGAGCCGATCCGTGCGGACGAACCGTCGGCCGAAGGAGACATCGCGATCCTGACGCCGGACGGGACGGCGGAGGAATCCGCGGAGGAGGCGGAGGAGCCCGTGCTCGATACCGAGGAGCCTGTGCCTGATGCGGAAGAGTCTGTTCCTGAATCGGAGGAGCCCGCATCGGAACCGACCGAAGCGCTCACGGAAGAGCCGAACGAGACACCCACGGAGGAGCCGACCCCGGAGCCGACGCCGAACCCCACGCCGACGCCGAGACCCACGCCCGCGATCACCTACGGCGCGCCGAAGAGCTTCAAACCGACCAAGGCGCTCACGGACGAACAGCTTCCGGTGGTCTACCGCATGTATGAGCAGAACCCGAAGGGCAAGAAGGAAGCCCAGATGTTCACCTACGACCTCAATATGGACGGCAAGGCGGAAAAGATCTCATTCAAGCTGGATTACAAGAAGAACAGAACGACGATCACTGCGGGCAAGATCAAGATCACGCTGAAGGACGGCGCCGAACTGAGAAAAGCGATATTGATCGATCTCGATCCGACCACGCCCTATACGGATCTGCTGATCGAAATCGACGAGGGATCGGACGATTATATCACCATTCCGCTGCACATCGAAAAAGGAAAGTTCGTCCGCGGTGAAACATGCAACCATTCGATCAGTATCGGAAACGACGGCGTGCTCTACCGGGAGGAGGGGACCGATCTTCTCGGCACGAATATCGGATGGCGTCCGTGTCACGGCGAGCAGTTTATACCGGACGACGAGTGGATCGACGTTTCCCTGCCGACAGAGGCAGATCTGAAGGATTATCGGGAGCATCTGGGAGATTACGGCTGGTTTTTGCAGCTGAAACGTGAAATGCCCTGCACGATCGACGGAGAATCCGCAACACTGCCCGTCGGAACGATCCTCTACATGACACGGTTCCATGAGTCGCGCCTGATCGCCGAGATCCGCACGCTTGACGGCGTGACCGCCGTGCTTACATTCAGCACATTCGAGGACGAGGATAATTACTGGCCGTATACGATCGACGGCATTCCACAGGACGATTATTTTGAATACGAACTGCTGTATGCGGATTGACGCGCTGCACACAAAAAAGCCGTCGGGGCGATCCCGGCGGCTTTTGTCGTATCCGATCATGACCGATGTTCCATAAAGTGGCAGGCGTAGGGGAGATTGCCGACGTCGGAAAGCACGCGGCGAAGCGGCTCCGCGTAGGCGCCGAGGTTCTGATCCATGATATCGCCGTTGATCAGAATGATCCACACGTCGCGCGAAAGGTCGGTGAGACAGTCGTGCAGCGCGTCGAGGTTGTTTCCGTAGTAGGGAGGCAGGCGCAGCGTGCGCGCGAGATAGCGGTGCGTTTCCTCCTTTGAGGTCATGCGGCGTCCGTCGATGATGATGAATTCCATGTTATTCCTCCCCGTATAAAAGCGTGAATGTTTCGTAATGGTCGTCGGTGTAATAGATGAGACCGTCGTTACTGAATACGATGCGCTTTGCGCCGCGGTTTCTCGCGCCGCGCGTGTCGATGTCGCATTCCGTATAGCTGCGCCCCTTCTTCGCGGGCAGCAGCCCCTCGTAGTTTCCGAAGTACCCGCCGCCGATCGAGCAGCCGGGCGCGTACGGTTCCAGCGATCCGCCGGTCCATCCGAGCGCCTGCGCCTTGCTCTTCGTGATGTAATTCTTCGGCAAATGCCCGAACAGATGGATATACAGCGCGACCTCGTCCTTCGTCCAGTATTCGCCGTCCTCCGAAACGGGACACGGCGTGTCGGTCGGCTCCGGCGAAGGCGCTTCCGTCAAAACCGGCGCGGGCGTTTCGTCCGGCGTTTTTGTTGCATCGGGCGCATCGGTCGGTTCGAGCGTGAAGAGCGGCAGGTCGACGCCGCCCGGCGCAAGGGTGAAGACCGGCGAGTCGATGTCGCCGACGGGGTATGCGTGCTCGTCTGCGGGAACAAGGGCTCCGCCGCATCCGAACAGGGACAGAAGCAGCAGCACCGAGAACAGCAGCGATAAAATTCGATTGGAACGTTTCATAGTGATCCTCCGTAATTTTATTATACCACAAACGTGTCGGAGAAAAAAGAGTATTTTTTGGGTGTTCCGGGACCGGATTGTCTGAAAATTGCAAGGGTCTTTTGTGAATGTTCATAATTCGTTTACAATTTGCGTTACAATAGCAACAGCTCTCTTTCAAACAGTTCGTTTGGTGTAGCCCATTGCAGGATTCTGCGGCGATAGTTATTCATCCACGCTTCTAAGCGCCGGATATATCCGGCGCTTACGCGCCGAAAGTCCATCCCCTTCGGAAGAAAACGGCGGATCATTCTGTTCTGATTTTCGTTTGAACCGCGCTCGCTCGCGCAGTACGGATGGCAGTAATACACGGTCGTGCGCTTTCCTTTTCGGCGGCAGGATCGTTCAATACCTTCGACGTCCATAAACTCGGAACCATTATCGACCGTTATGCTTTTGAATATGCTGCTGAACCGTCGCCCGTACCTGCGTTCGAGCTTATCTATACACGCGACGACGGACGCGGCTGTGTGATCCGGCATTTTGAAGATGATCTCCCGGCGTGTCTTTCGTTCGGTCAGCACAAGCAGCGTTGGCTTCGTCTTTTGTTTTCCGCATACACAATCCATTTCCCAATGCCCGAACTCTATGCGCAGGTCGATCTCTCGCGGACGTTCCTCGATGCTCTTTCCCGCGGCTACACGCGCGGCGCGTCTGATTGCGCGGTGCTTCCGCTTCTTATCCTTGCCGCCGTTCGGCAGCTCCTTATTCGTGACCCGTAGGAATACGTCCTTATCTATGTAGTTACGGATCGTCTTTGCGCAAATCATCACAGAGTATTCCTTGCCGCTTCGCTTGATCTCTTCGACAGCTGCTTCGGGCGACATATGCTCCTCCGCGATTAAGCGTTCGATCTCACGGGCAAGTGCGTGATCGCTGCCGATTTTGAGAGGCGCACCGTGCGTTGCTTTCAGCTCGTCCGCTTTCGCCTGTGCTATCTCCGGAGAGTAGCGACGAACCTCCAGCAGATCGGAGGTCAGCGCTAAATACTCTCCGCGCTGCAGCTCGCGGTAAATCGTGTTGTGATGTACGCGCAGCACACGAGCGATTGCAGGCGCTTTCATGCCGCCGTTATACATACGCTCGATGCGCAGCCGATTGTGCCAAGTCAAATGTGTGTTCATTCCCATTGCGCTACCTCCTTTTCTGTGCGTTTCAGTATAGCATATTTCGGTTCTTGTCCGCGATAAGGTAATTGTGCCAAAAACAAAAAAAGAGCGCCCCGAAGGGCACAGGGAGTGTTAAACGATGTACTATGCTGGGCTTAATCCTCGCACGGTTTCGGCGGGTACTTTGCTTCAAACTCGGCAATGATGTCGTGCATCTCAAATAGCAACCAGCGCTCTTCGAGACGCTTACGAATCCAATCGGGTACGCCATAGTATGCTTCCGCAATCGCTCCGGTGCAGGCGGCAAGCGTGTCGCTGTCTCCGCCGATGCTGATCGCATTTCGGATTGCATCCTCGAAACTATTTGCTTCCAAGAACGCAACGATGGCAGGCGGCACGGTTCCTTTGCATGTCTCGTCGAACGCATAGAACGGGCGGATGGCGTCAAGCGTAAAGTCAAGGTTGTAGTATTCCTGCATTTTTGCCTTGATCTCGCCCTTCGTGCTTCCGTGCAGCGCCATGAAAGTAGCAACGGCGATTGCTTCCGCGCCTTTGATGCCTTCCGGGTGGTTGTGCGATATTTCCGTGACGGCTTTGCTCATGCTCATGCACTCGTCAAGCGTCTGCGCAGCCCATGCAACCGCGCTTACACGCATGGCTGCACCGTTACCGTAGCTGTTGTACGGCTGCGGATCGTCCGAATAAATCCAATCCTTGAAATGACCGCCCCAGCCGCAATTCGGATATGGGCGCCCGATCTTTTGCATCCAATAGATGCAATCTTTACCGAGAACGCTTCTGTCCTTGTTCTCCAAAATTGCTTTTGCTATAGCAACCGTCATTAACGTATCATCTGTTTTGAAGCAATGAGAATCCAACAAAGTAAATGATTTCTTTTTGATGTTGTGCCATTCAAACCTTGATCCTGCGACGTCGCCTACAATAGCTCCAATCATACATACCAGCTCCTTTCCTGCATATCATACTACACCTGCCATCATCAGCGCAAGGCGGTGAACCCTTGCGGACGCCCTCCCGGGCGTTTCGGCTCTCATTTGCCACTTCGCAAAAGGAACGCTATTGTGGCGGCGGCAACAGCTACAACAATACAGAAGATAGCTTTGATACCATACTTTTTTTCTCTACCTTCTACGATATAAGCGTGAAGCACATGAAGAATAACCCAAATGACGCCGCCAACAAGAAGCGCTCCGCATCCGTATAGAATGGTATTCAAAAGCGCCACCCAATAGGTACTCGCACCTCTTGCACCCATGACGCCGCCTGCTGCAAAAGCAGCAGCCACCAAAAGCAAGGATCTTTCATCCTTCTCTTGCTTCGCCCTTTCCAAGTCAAGCAACACGCCGCTTTTGACGTCGCTCAACGGTTCTCCGCAGGACTTGCAAAAGCGATCATCGTTCCCGACCTCGGCGCTGCATTTTGAGCAGCGCTTTGGAGATTTCGGGAATTCTTTGTCGTACATACTCATGTACACATCGGTTGTCATACCCTGTCTGCTCATTCGCACATCCTCCTTTTAGATTTACCAAGGGTAATCGTCCTCGTATGCACCGTCGTCGAACGCGCTGCTCCGGCACATACCGGAAAGCAGCAGATGCGTTCCGCGAGTGAGAACCGGATCGCCGTTCTCGTCGTAGGCATAGATGCGACCGTACACGTCCATGCAATACTCCGCGCCGTCGTGCAGGTTGCCCTTGCTGTCGATCACGATGTCGTCATTCAGCGGCAGCATCCTATCCTCCGGCATATACGGCAGCACGAACCTCTCCCATGCGCTTCTGCGTTCGACGTACACGTCCGGGATATAGGACATATTCGAGTAGTAGCATCCGTCGCCTTCGTCTTTCGTGATCGCGCCTACCAGCTGCACGTCTCCGTTCCCATACATGAACGCGAACTTGCTTCCGGTTTCGACCGCGATTTGCGAAAGGATGTCGCTGGTGAACGGACGTCTGATACGCGACAACCTGCGGACGATGTATTCCTGCGTGTCCGAATAGCCCTTCTGCGGTACGATGCCGTGGATAATTCCATTATGCGCAACCGCGAACCTTGTGTCAAGTACGAGCTTTTTCAGCATCTTGCGGTTGCTCGTGATCGAGAACGGATGCGTGTTGCCGGGCGTGTTTCCGCCATGTGTACCGATGCGATAGTGCAGCACGACCGGGAGCGCGGTAAGGTCATATTCCGCGGCGATCTCGGAGAGCCGTTTTTCCATCGCGTCGAAGGACATGAAGCCCTTTTCGATGTGGACGTGATCGTTGACCGCGAACATAAAGCCCGCACCGTCCGGGTTACGTCGGAACATTTGTTCACGACGTTCACGCGAGGGGATCGGGGTGTTTTTGGGTGAATAAGCAATGATGCACATAATCATACCTCCTGTGCGTTTATTTACCTGCCATCATCGGCACGGGTAGGCAATCTCCCGTGGACGCCCGGAGGGGCGTTTCGGCTATTTGATCCAGATGATAAAGTGCGGCGGTACAAAAAGGTTTTTGAGACTACCGCTTTTCAATTTGAGAAGCAGCATCGGCGTACAATCGCCGCGCAGCATCTCGCGGTCGCTGTCTGTCATTTCGTCCACATCTGCTACGCAAGAGATGCTCTCTACGTCATATATATCCGTAGCGTTGTACGCTTTGGATCGGTAGCATTTAACCTTCATGTAATCACATCCTTCCGTCGTCGACAGGGGCGAGAAGCTCGTCAACCGTGCATTCAAGCGCAAGCGCTGCTTCTTGCATGAAGCTATCACGGAGCTCATTTGTGCGGGTCAGCCCGCCGTCGCTGCTCAGCCACGGGTGGCGACGGGAGTGCATGCTGGCGAGGTCGAGTGCAGACAGTACGAACGACCGTCCTGTTTTCCGATTCGTGATTGCGTAGTAGTGTTCACATCCGTCACAGTTGCTTTCGCCTATCGCGAAGCGATTCGCGCATTCAAGCAGGGATGCAAACGAATTGCTCTCGTACTGTTGTACGTCCGTAACGGAAGACCACAGGTTGTTGACGCACGGATTCGTGCTTGTGAGAAAGAACCGTTTCATGCAATCGCCTCCTTTGCGTCGAGCTTTGCCTGTACCTGCTTTGCGGCGTAGCGTCCGTTGCTATTGAGCATACGCTGCCATGCGCCCTGCGACGGCGCCCATTTGAAACCCCACGATTTGAGCAGCGAGCGCGTTTCCTCGTCCGGCTTCTCGTCGAAGACGAATTGAATGCGTCCGATCTCGGCGTTTTCGACGAGCGTGTAACCGTTTCCGGTGGTCGGTTCCGCGTCCGCCATTTCTGCAGCGCGTTGTGCTTCTGCCTGCAAGGTGGCGATCCGATCCCGGATGCGGTGAATTTCCGCGTTGTTGTTCGACAGCGCCCAGCTCTCAAACGGAACCGGCGCGGAGCGCCAGCTGCGGGACATATCGGCTTGCAGCTGCCGGCGCTGTTCGTCGGTCAATTCCGGGCAGCCCTCCAGCGTCTTGTGCTTGCGGTAGTAGGCGTTTACCGCCTTCATGTGTTCCTGCGCTTTTTCTCGCGCTTCGAGCTTCGCGGTCAGCTTCTCGATTGCATTTTTGTCGTCGGACATGATCCCGCCCATGCCGGTGCTGCGGATGATGTCAATAATGCCCTCGATGCGGTTGTACTCCTGCATATTCTTGTCTCTTGCGGCGTTCTGCTTCTCCTTCGCCCGAACCGGAAAGTTTGCGGGTCCGGCGATCATAATGGACGGAACGCGGGCGTCGATCTCGTTTGCCCGGTTGAGGTTGTCCGCAAGTTTGCGGGCGTAGCTGTCCAGCAGCGCGTCGATCTTCGCGTGGTACTCCGTACCGACGCGGCGCTTCTGACGTTCTGCGATCTCCGCGGCGTCGTCCACCATGCGGCGGTATTCCGCTGTAGCGGAACCTTCTCGGTAATCCGAAAAGCTGTTCGCTTGCTTCGCCCTTCTGGCGGCATTCTCGTTGATCTCGTAATACTTTTGCATATCGTGTCCCTTCTCCCCGTCATGCCGGTAGGGCAGCGCTCTTTTAGAATCCGTAAGCCGAAAAGTACAGGTCTCTTGCATTACGGATAACCTCGCTTTTAGCAGCGAGAGAATCCCAATCTGCGCTCACGCACCTGCCCATAGCGCTCGGCAGCTCGCAAAGGAGCTTATCAAGCATCGAAACGCCGTAGGCATCGCGTGTGTTTTCGAGCAGATCGACGCCGCGTTTGTGTAGGTTCAGCGTGATCCCGTCGCCGGGAACGATGATCTTGACTTGCGAATCCAGCATCGTGTTCCTTTCTCGCCTGCCATCGTCAGCGTACAGAGGCGATCCTGTACGGACACAAGCGGGCATTGCCCGCCGTGTTTCGGCTGTGCTTATGCGATACCGCGTTCGGTGCAGTATTTCGCAAGGTCGGGGTGCTGACAGGTGCTGAGAAACTCGCTCCACGTGCAGCCCTGCACCTCCGGGGTGGTGTGCGTCTGACTGTACTTGACGAGCGTTTCGCAAAGTTCGACAGCCGCCCGGATTGCTGTTGCGTTGAGCGTGCCCCGGAAGATGCGAAACTCAATCGTGCCGGTGTTCGTGAGGTTGAGAGCGTGGTAACGGTCATCGCTGCTCTTGCACGGTGCGAACTTTGCAAGCAACTTTTTCGTGCTGTTCTCGCCGGAACCGTTGAAGCCGTAGTATTTGTGGGTGTAGCTGTTGTCCGTCCAGTTCCGACGAGCGATGCAGGTCAGCTGGTTCTCGAACTTGTCCATAAGGACAAGAATCTTTGCGCACACCATGTCGCGGGTCTCGTCTGAATGACCGAGCGCTGCCCGGCTGTAATGCACGTGCAAGCCGCAGGTGCTCGTGTCGTGGCTCTCTGCGCCTTCGGCGTTGAGCATATCGGTCAGATCGTCGATCTTGAACCCGTTAAGGAATGCCGGAACGGTTGCGGGCTGCGTGATGATCTCGAAGCCGTTGCGCAGTGATCCGTCGCCCTCGCAGGTTGCGAGGTTGCCCATGAGCGCATCAACCTTGTCCGAGAGTTCGCGTCTGTCTGCGCTTCCCGCCTCGATCTCCAGCTCGACGCCGACGAATGCACGAGCGCCGGGATCCGCGACGACCTTCAAGGTGCCGGGCGTGCCGCGCTTCAAAGAGTAGAATGTTCTTGCAGTTGCGTGAGAATTGTGATAGCTGTGAATCATGGTAAATCCTTTCTCGTCTGTCTCGTCAGCGCCGGGCGACGATCCCGCGGTGGACACAGCACGCTTGCGCTGTGTTTCGACTGTCTCTGTCATTCGTCTTTCCCTTTTCCCCCGGTCGTTATCGCTCTATCCGGAGTGGGGCAATACGGCTTGATGTTCGGTTGTGAAGGTGCTCCGGCGTTCAGCTTTTCGCCGTGTCGTCCGGTCGCTGTCCCCGTCCGACGAGGCAACCTTAGCACGGCGGGCTCCGGTGTCAGAGGTGGAGACCGAGACAAACTTGTTTGTCGAGGTACTACCTTGACACCGGTGGGTAGAGGAGAACGAACCCAACCCCCTATAATCCCCCTTCCCAAATGCCCGAAAAACAGCCCAAAACGACGCCGATCCAGCCGGAAAGCAGCTGCCCGCGTTTTCCCCCATATAGGGGGGAAAGATTGCAAATCAGCCGTCTGCTCCGATGCGCTCCGCAGCCGTTTTTGCGCCTGTTTTTATCGAGATCGCCGAAAATACGAAAAAAGCCCTGTTTGTCTATGTTTTCGGGATATATGAACAAAGTGTAAACAAAAAGTGCAGCACACTTTTCACGAAAAACCGTGGTAAAATGGTAGTGTGCAAAAAGAGCAAGTGAACGAGTTAAGTCCTCGTTGACCTGCTCTTTTGTTATATCTAAATTCCATGTTCTTAAAACTATTCATAGTTTTAGTTAAGTCTTAATTCGCAGAAAGAGAGGTAAACAGTAAATGCTTACAAAACCTTGTAAACTGCAAGACCCGGTAATGGTTCAGAAGATCGTAGATGAATACTTTACTGAACGGAAAGAGCAAGAGGAAGTACGTGAACTGAAAAACGGTGATAAACGTGTTTATCGTACTCCTCCCAGCATCTATGGCTTAGCTTCAAAGCTCGGTATTTCAAGAGCAACCTTCTATGACTACACAGATGGTTCAAATAACGAGAACGAAGCGTACAACAAAGAGATAATCGACATCCTCATAGACGCGAGAGAGCGTATAATCAATGAGCTGTCCGAAGGTGTATTGCTTGGATATTGGAACGATAAAGTGGCTTCTGCTATGCTCGTAAAGTATGGTGAAATCGGTTCTACAGAGGGTAATGGAACCCTTACGATCAATATACAGAGCAAAGAATCGTGGGCAGAGTAACGAAAATATACACGTTATTCACCGATATTCATAGCATTATACGCCGTTTATGCAGGATTAAGCGGACAACTATTCGTTAAATTGCTCTTTAGCGAATAGTTTGAATGCCCCAAAGATTTATTATATATCTCTATGGGGGGTCAAAAACTGATAGAAAAGACCATAGCAAAACGAAAAGGCGGATCGGTTCCATCCGACCACCGAAAAACTTTTTACTGCACAGACGCATGATTTGCGGATTATGACAGATCGTTTTACCTTGCAATTCTGTTGTAAGGTTTTGAAAGGTTGTTGAAAGGTTCACAGTTTGCAGAGGTTGGAGGTTCTCCTCTGCAAGACAACAGCAGATGATACGAGTTCCATGCTGGCGGATGCGCTCCTCCTTCTCGTATCGTCTGCTGTGTTATTTGGAGGAGATTATGCCGAAAAGACAGCTTGAATTGAAAGGGACACCGAACGAAAAGCAGATATTGTTTTTCGAGGCAAGGGCGCGGCATATCGCCTATGGTGGTGCGCGTGGCGGCGGCAAGTCGTGGGCGATGCGCAGAAAGTTCGTGCTCCTTGCTTTTCGCTACGCGGGCTTGCGACTGCTGCTTTTGCGTCGCACATTCCCGGAACTGGAAGCAAACCACATTCTGCCGCTTCGCGCAGAGCTTGACGGCTATGTGAAATACAGCGCGGAAAAGCGTATGTTCACGTTTCCGAACGGCAGTATTTTGAAGCTCGGCTATTGTGATACGGAGGCAGACGTCTTTCAGTATCAAGGGCAGGAATACGAAGTGATCGGCTTCGAGGAGGCGACGCAGTTCACCGAGTTTCAGATGAAGTACATCGCCACTTGTAACCGTACTACGCGGACTGATTTTCAGCCGCGTATTTATTATACCTGCAATCCGGGCGGGCCCGGTCACGACTACATCAAGCGTCTGTTCATCGACCGGCAATTCGAGGCGAAGGAAAAACCGGAGGATTATGTGTTCATCCCGGCGAGGGTTACGGACAATGCTGCGCTTATGGAGGCAGACCCGGAATACATCAGTATGCTGGAGGCGCTGCCGGAACACCTGCGAAAAGGGTATCTCGACGGAGATTGGGACATCATCGAGGGGCAGTATTTTCCGGAGTTTCGGCGCAGCGTCCACGTTGTCGAGCCGTTCCCGATCCCGCGAGAGTGGAGACGCTTCCGCGCTATGGACTGGGGCTACAACGACCCGTGCTGCGTCCTGTGGTTCGCCGTCGCGCCGGACAAGCACGTTTACGTGTACCGGGAGTATTACGACAGGCAGGTGCTTTCGAGGGACGTTGCGAGACAGATTGTTGAGATGTCTGCCTTTGAGAGCGTTTCTTATACGGTCGCGTCGCCGGACGCGTGGCAGAAGCGCGGCTTAAAGGGCGTAGAAGGCGAAAGCATTGCCGAGACGTTCATGCTCAACGGCGTGCCGCTGATTCCCGCGGACAACTCCCGTGTTATCGGCTGGCAGCGTTGTCACGAAAACTTTGCGATAGCGCCGGACGGCAAGCCGTACGTTATGATTTTCAGCTGCTGTCAGAACCTTGTTCGGACGCTTCCGCTTCTCACCTTCGGCAAGATCAGCACGAATAAGCACGAAGACGTTGCGGACGGCTGCGAAGACCACGCGCCGGAGGCGCTTCGTTACGGGCTGATGTCGCGCCCGTCCCCGGCAGAGGAAACCCCGAAGAATAGCGGGCGCGTTCTCGCGTTCGATCCGTTTGCAAAACCGAGGGATCGCGTTTTGTCGGGCGGATTTTTCAGCATTTAAGGAGAGTGTGTCATGGCAAAAGAAATATATATCATGTCGAAAACCGGCATTCTCGTCCCTGCCGATTGTATGTCCGTCATTATCGACGGCATCAAAAAGCCGCACGAAGCGGTTGAAGGCGGGGATGATTTTGTCGGTGCGATCTATGCGCTGTACGATCAGTTCCGGCAGGATAAGTTCGACAACGAGTGGCAGCGCCTCGAAGAAAACACGAAGATTTACAACGGCGATCATTGGTCAACATTTGGGCATGACAACCCCGACAATCAGTTTTTGCCGCGTCCGTCCATCCCGACAATCACGTCTGCTATCGAGAATCTGAAAGCCGATTACAACGACGAGTTCCCCGAAGCTGTGATCGACGAGGAGAGCGTACACAGCGAACGGCTTGCAAAGGTTCTCACGACGGTTGTGCGCGAGGAGCTGGACATCTGCGCCTTTGAACAGGCATACGGCGAAAAGGTACACGATCTCCTACAGGACGGCTGGGGCTGCTGGGAGGTCGGCTACGATCCCGATATGAACATGGGAATGGGCGGATCATACATCCGCTGCGTAATGAACAAAAACTTTATGTGCGATCCGCACGTCAAGGATTTGCAGGACGGTCGTGCTTGCTTCAAGATCGACGTGAAACCTAAATACTGGTTCAAGCAGCATTACCCGGAGCAGTTCGCGCTTATGTCAAAGGACGAGGACGCGAAGGACACGAACCACGAGAACAAAACGGACAAAACGCGCCCGTCAAACGACAGGACATTCATGCTCCTCGAATGCTGGGTACGTCTCTATAACGCAGACAAAAAGCGGCATGAGATCCATTTTGTCAAGGTCGCCGGGCATCAGCTGCTTGAAAACTCTGCGGACGCATACCCGGACGGCTATTATGCGCACGGTGTGTACCCGTTTGTCGTTACGGCGCTGTATCCGCAGCGCGGCACGGAGCTCGGCATCGGGCTGGTCGATATGTTCAAAGATGCACAGCGGTATTCGGACAAGGCGATGCAGATTATTCTTGCGAACCTTTACCGTGCCGCTAAGCCGCGCCTGCTGCTGGATAAGAACTATGTTGACGATCCGAACGACGCTTTGGACTTTACCAAAGAAGTCATTTTTATGCGCGGCAATATCGGGAACGCCTACGCATGGCAGCAGCCGCAGCCACTTCCGAACACCGCGTTTACATCGGTCGATTTCCTTACCGGAACGATCAAAAACGAATCCGGCACGAACGATCAGAGCCGCGGGCAGACGGGCGCGGGCGTTACGGCTGCATCCGCAATCACCGCGCTGCAGGAGATGTCCACAAAGCGCTCGCGCATGGGCGCACAGCGTTTGCAGCATTCGTTCCGCAGGGCGGTCGTGATGCTTCTCGACGTGCTTCGTGAAAAGTCAATCGTCCCGCGTAATATCGAGATCACAATCGATGGGAAACCGGAAGCGGTTGCGTTCGACAATAAATGGTTCGACCAGCAGATGCAAACGTCAGATGGAACGACGGTTGTGCCATTCATTACGGTCAAGTCTGCGCGGCAAACGCGCTTCAACAAGATGGCGCATAACGAGCTGGTCTTGCAGATGATGCAGGTAACACAGGGTCAGACTGATCCGGTTATCATGCTCGAAGCGTTTGAATCGGACGACAAGGAGGCGATTCTTGACACGATTCGCAAGGCGCAGCGCGGAGGTATGCTCAACCTGCAAAAGCAGAATGCAGAGCTGCTGGAGAGTGTTAAACAGCTTTCCGAGGAGCTTTCGCAGTACAAGCAGGCGATGGCATCCGCGGAATCGAATATGCAGCAGATGGCGGAGCAGCAAGCACAATCCGCGCAGCAGAACCTTCGTGCGCAGCAAGAAGCGCAAGCGCAAGGGATGCAGAATCTTAACCTGCAAAATATGTAGCAAAAAATGGTGCCGCCGACCATAACGGGCGTATCAAAAGGAGCGAATCATGGAAAATACGGTTGAAATGAACGTACCCGAAGCCGTCGCAGACGGCGCAGAGGCGGTCAACGCGCCCGCTGCGGGTAGTGAAGAACAGGAAGAGGTCAGCGTATCCGATCTTCTCAACGAAGGTTCCACGGCAGAAACGGTCGAAAACGCGAGCGACGACGGCTCGCTGCCGAAGGTGAACAATCAAAAGGACTTCGATACTGCGCTTTCGCGGCGTCTTTCGCAGGAAAACGCGAAGGGCTACAACAAAGCCAAGTCGGAGTACGAGAACTCTCCGGAGATGAAGTACATCCGTGCGGTCATTGAGGACAGGGCACGGGAGAAGGGCATCACGCAGGAACAGGCGTTGCGCGAGCTGAACGAGGAGCGTATCAATGCGAGAGCGCAGGAATACGCGAAAAACCCGGCATCATGGTACAGAGATCAGATGCTCGGTCAGCAGAACAATTCCCCTGCACAGGGAAGCCCTCAAATCGGCAATCTTACTGTTTCGGAGATTGCGCGGCAGATGGCGGACGCGATTCGTGCAAACGATTTGCCGGAAGGATTTAACCCGCAAAAGCCGGGAGACGATTTCTTTGAAGCAGCCGGGCAGTTCGGCGTCAAAGCCGCCCTCCGGATTTGGAAGGCGGAACACGCTTCGGAGGTACAGGCGCAGGCGAACGCGCGGCAGATCGCGCAAGAGGTCGAAAAGCGTCGCAACGCCGCGAAGCCAATGTCTCCATCAAGTCCGAATCCGGCTGTGTCCCGCGAGGTTGATTTCACGAAGATGTCAACCGCCGAGTTCCGCAACATCGAGCAGAAGATGAAGCAGGCGCAGAGAGAGGGCAAAACTGTGCGATAACATCAAATCGCAATCGAAAAAGGAGAAATAAACCATGGCAAACATGAATGTTCAGACCACGATCAATACGCAGGCACCGACTGCGTATTTCAACAAGACCTACTACGACAAGAAGCTGCTCGAAACTGCGAAAACGCAGTTTGTTCATGCGAATTTCGGGCAGAAGCGCAACATCCCGAAGGGAACCGGCAAGACGGTCGAGTTCCGCAAGTACAACCTGTTCACGCCGTCCGTCACGTCCAACAGGTTGGATGAAGGCGTAACGCCCGATGCGCAGACCCTTTCGCAGACCAAAGTGGAGGCGACGATCAGCCAGTACGGCGCATACGTCGTTATCTCCGACCTGCTCAGCATGACCGCGTACGATCCCGTCATTGACGACACCACCGAGCTGCTGGGCGAGCAGATGGGCACGCTGATCGACTGGATCACCCGCGACGCGATGGTTGCGGAGGCGTCCGATCAGTTTGCTGGCGGTAGGGCATCCCTTTCTGCCGTAACTGCGTCCGACAAGCTGACGATGACCGAGGTTCGCAAAGCCGTCCGAACCTTGAAGAAGAACAAGGCGCGTCGGTTCAATACCAACGTCGTGGACGGCAGCCGCCGCGCTCCGCATTTCATCTGTATCTGCTCGCCGGATGCTACGTTCGACCTGCAGAACGATGAAAACTGGAAGGATGTTTCCAAGTATCAGAACGCGGAAGCGATCTACTCCGGCGAGATCGGGCGTATGTTCGGCGTTGTGTTCGTCGAATCCACCGAAGCCGCGATTTCTTCGCAGAGCGTTCTCAACAAGGTGAACGCGGACACGTCTTCCAGCACCACCTTTGTGCTGAAGAACACCCCGACCGACAAGGAAGCGCTGTACCTTTCCGTCGCGGGCAACAAGATCACGATCGGCTCCACCGAGTACACCGTCGCGTCGTTCGACCGTTCGACGAAGACCGTCACGCTGTCCGCGTCGGCGTCCCTTACTGCGGATGATATCGTGTACAGCAAGGACTGCGGTGCTGTCGATGCGTCCACGAAGGCGGGCATTGACGTGCATCACACCATGGTGTTCGGCGCAGATGCGTACGGCACCATCGACATCGACGGCTCCGGCGCGGTTGAGACCATCATCAAGCCGCAGGGCAGCGAAGGCGCGGGCGACCCCCTCAACCAGCGCTCGTCTGTTGGCGCGAAGATCAACGGCTACGTTGCAAAGGTGCTCAATCCGCTTTGGATCATCGACATCCAGCACGCAGTTTCTGCGTAATCGCAACGGCTCCGGGAGGGGCGATGCCCCTCCCGACCATCTAAAAATCGTCTAAAGGAGGACAAAACCATGCCGAAGGCAACCACCACCAAAAAAGCAACCACCGTCACCAAAGAAGAGCGCAGCGAGGATTTCGCGGAGAAAGCCGCCATCAAAGCGGAAAAAAACACGCTGAAAGCTGCCGCAAAGTCCGGCGTCGTCAAGGTCATGTTCGGGCTTGACCCGACCATGCCGAAAGATCATCAGTTCCTTGAATACTGCATCAACGGCGTTATTTACCGTTATCAGCGCGGTATCATGGTCGAAGTGCCTGCATCTGTGTTTGAGACGATCGAACGCAAGGAACAGTTCAAGAGAATGTCCATGCAGCTGTATTCCGGCTTCCTCGACGGCGGCAAGCAGCTCGACGTATAAGCGGAGGTATCTATGAACCTAAGCGAGATTATTTCGGACGCGCTTGCGATCCTCGACTACGGCACAGAATCGACGTCTGTCGATAGGTATAAGCGTGAGTTCACACGATTCGCAAACGACGCGGTTCTTCTGATCTCGCGCAGGTTCAAGCAGTCCCGTACCGAGAGGATGTCGCTTGACGAGGAGTTTTGCTTCCGTCTCATTGACCTTGATCGCGTCTGCTTCAAGATCGACCGTATCCGGACACTCGGCGGCATTGATGTGCCGTGGGAACAGCCGGACAGGGGATCCGGAGACGTGCGGTGTTTCTTCCCATTTGGCGGAGAAACGAACACCGTGAAAGTCTCGTATCAGTTCCGCCCTGCGAAGCTCGTCAATCTTGAAGACGTGCCGGAGCTGCCCGAATTTGCGCACGACCTCATCCCTCACTATGTCGCTGCGCACCACTTTTTCGGGCAGAACGGCAAGACAAGCAAATCCGTGAACACCGAGGAGCAGACCTTTGAGCGTATGCTGAACGATCTCGCTTTGGAGCATTACGGAGAGCCGAGAGCATACAAGCTCAACGGATACAATGAGAGGTTGCTGTAATGTCGATCCTACGCATACCGGAGTTTTACGGAATCCAGCAGCAGAAGGACGGAACGCTTCTGCCTGTCGGATCGGCAGAGAACGCCGTGAATATGGAAACGGGCGACGGCTGCCTTACTGTAGCGGAAGCATTCCGCACCATTGTCCGGCAGCCAACAACCGAGCGAGACGAAGAATGGCGTGCGCTTTTCGCCTTTGAGCGTTCAACGAGTGACGACCTGTTGATCGCCTGTTCGTCGCGCAAAATTGTGTTTTGCACGACAAACTACAAGAGCGCGGTATCATGGCAAGAGCTGATTTCTGCATCAACCACGCCGCAGTATGCGCCTGCCGAGCGCGACAGCGCATTCGACGCGCAGCTTGCGCGGATCGGAAACACGGATTACATCTTGATCGCCACCGGTGGGACGCAGATCATCAAGGCACCGATTGACGAGCTGATTGCCGGAAACCCGACGTGGGAGTGGTTCGGCTCGGATGTGTACTACCTGCAAACGCCCATCACGATCACAGCGGTTGATACGACCGATGTCACCAAAGCGGTTATTACCGTTTCCGGCGATATGTTGTCCGCGTCCACGCATCCGACCGAGCGTTTACGCGCTCTCGTATTCGGCGTGTACATCATGGACGGCAGCGAGGTCAAGCATCTGCTCTACCCAAAGCTCACAGACGGAATATCCGACGACGGAAGCGAGATCACGCTTGATTTGACCGGATGCACAGTCACGACGTCCAACACCATACAGCTTCGCGGGAGCGTGTCGAACAAAGCAGTCAGCTCGTTGGAGCTGTACCACGACCGTCTTTGGAGCGCTGGCGATCCGGAACATATCTCACGTCTGTATTGGTCGTGCGCGGCTGGCGAAGGCAGAACCATCGAAGATTGGGTATCTGACGATTACGACGAGGATGCTTCGGGCGGACACGTCGATGTCGGCACGGCTGACGGTGATAAAATCGTTGCGCTGAAATCCATGACGGACTGCTTGCTGATCTTCAAGGTCAATTCCATTTGGCGGCTGTACGGCAACCGCCCGTCAAACTATACGCTCGAACGCATCACGGACGAGGTTGGCGCGTATGACGATTCCGAGATTATTGTCCGATACGGTACGCCGTATTGGCTGACGAAAAACGGTATCTTCTACTGTGACGGCACGAACGCCATGTCCGCCGACAATGACATCGACTATCTGCACGATTTGTTTTGGGAGGTAAACGGCGCGGCTCGACGGGCAGCATGCTGTGTTCCTGCGCTTCGGAATCTATACTTTGACGTCTATTCCGACACAGACGGGCGTTTCATTTTGACGCGCAATCTCGTGACGGGCGCATACCTCACCTTTACCGGGGCTGATGTTATCGACATCGCAACGGCATCCGATGAAGCGCTATTCCTTACGTCTGCAGGCGCGGTCATTGCCCGCGGGGAGAACACGGATCGGCTGACACCTTACGGCTCCGAATTAGGGCTTACAGCAAAATGGACGTCGCAGCGCATGGACTTTAGCGGGCTGTGCGGGAAAAAACAGATTTACGCGTTGTGGTTCCGGGCAACAGGCGGGCGTATGCGTGTGTGTGTCCGAACAAACGCCGGATTCAATACGTTCGACGTCGTTCCGGAAGAAATGCAGACTGACGTCGTACGTTTGCCGATTTCCATGTCGGAAGCCCGCACGGTACAAATCGAGATTGTGAACGTCAACGGAAGCCGGTTCCGCATCGAAGGCGGCATCTATTTCGTTTATACGGAAAAGTTCGATGCGTAAGGAGGCGCGGCATGAAAGACGCAATGCAGATTATCCGATTCGGGAAAACTGTAAGCGAGCAGAAAACCCGATATGAGCAGGCAAACGAGGATCGTTTGAATGAGAATTTTCGGACGCTGCAGGAAGAAATCGAATCCTTGCGGGCGGAGCTTGACCGCTTGCGGAACGGAGAGTGATCCATGGCAAAAACATATACGCTGCATCCCGTCAAGATCGTAGCCGGTCGCGGCAAGTCAAGCAGTTATTTAAGCAATAATTGGAACAATCTGTACGTTCCTACGAGCTTTACGATTGACGTCGCGGCTGGCGAATCTGGCGACCGCGTAGAAGACTATTACTCTCCGGGAACGTACATCTACGACACGCAGCAATGCGTAAATTTCATGTTCGACCGGACGACCTTGAACCTGCTTCGCACAAAGAATATCACGAGCGTCAAGTTCAAGACCAAAGTCACCGGCAAGCTGTGGGCGAGCGCAAGTACAGGGCTGACACAAAACCTCCGGTATAAGTATGATTCGGACGACGGATCGACTACGCATTCGACATCTCCGCATTGGGCGAGCGCATCCGACGCGGATTCAACGGCACAAGGCAACAAAACGCTTGCTCGTTTTGTTTCGCCTTCGGAAGAAGCTCAGACGGTTTCAAACTATGAAATCGAGCTGACGCTTTCTGAAAACAAAATCCCGAAAAACGGCTACGTTGTTGGACCTCCGAGCTTGCGCTACGATACCAAGTTCTTGAAATTCAGCACGACGCTCACGGACACGACGCTCACCGTTGTGACAGACGAGATCGAGAACTATACCGTGACGTACTCTGCCAACGGCGGCAACGCGGATAGCGTTCCTCCCGTACAGACCTATCCTGTCGGATCCTCTGTTACGTTGTCAACGGTCACGCCGACACGTGCAGGGCACCGGTTCCTCGGTTGGTCATTACAATCTGATGCAGTTACCGCAAGTTATGCCGCAGGGAGCACGCAGACCTTCAACGCAAATGTAACACTATATGCGGTGTGGGAGCGTCGAACGTACACAATCACATATAATGCGAACGAGGGCAACAATCCGCCAGCTGCGCAAACAAAGACATACGGTATCGATCTCACGCTGACGTCGGATCAGCCAACGCGAGACGGGTATGCGTTTCTCGGATGGTCGACATCGAACACCGCGTCGACAGCAGAATATGCTTCCGGCGCGACTTATACTCAAAATGGGAACGCTACATTGTATGCCGTATGGTCTTTGATTACCGTGGATCATACGTTGACATATAACGCAAATGGAGGCATTGGTGCACCGATGTCTGAAACGCAGACATATAGTCCTATCGAGCCCACGTTCTTTACTATATCGAGCGTGCAGCCAACGCGCATAGGACACAAGTTCATTGGATGGGCGTCGTCTGCCAGTAGTTCGGTTGCGGAGTATTCTGCGGGAGATGTTTTTCCCGCGTCGGAAGATAAAACGCTATATGCCGTTTGGCAAGCCATCGCCTATACGGTCAGCTACGATGCAAACGGCGGCACGGGTGCGCCCGAAGCGCAATCCGGCATCTACGGAGAATCAATTATGCTTTCTTCTGCGGTTCCAACACGTGATGGATATGACTTTGTTGGATGGGCGGAGAGTGATGACGCGCCATATAAGGAGTATGACCCGGGCGACGAGTATACCAAATGCGAGGATGTAACATTGTACGCTTTATGGGCGATCAATTCGTTTGCTGTAGTATACAACGCAAACGGCGGAACGAACGCCCCAGCGGTTCAGCGGAAAAGCCACGGCATCCCATTGGTTTTGACTTTCGATACTCCATCTCGAACCGGGTACAAGTTTGTTGGGTGGGGTCTGACATCTGACGCTAACGAAATCGCTTATCGCCCCGGGGGCACATACGCGATCGATTTTCCAATCACATTGTATGCAATTTGGAGAACGATGAAAAGCGTTGAGCTCTATTCCGCTACCGACAGCGATGTACTTCAAATTGAATCTTATGTCGTGCAAAATGGCACGCCTGTTCCCTGTGAAGTCCATGTTTAATTGGAGGCAAACATGAAAAAGCAGTATTTCTTTACGCTTGATTATAAGCTCGCATCTTCCATCGATCTCCCGAACATTGTTTCGGGAGATACTGGAAACGAGTTTGTTATCACAATCGAAAATGGCGGCGATCCTGTTGATCTTACGAACGCACGCGTCCGTTTTATCATCGTCAATAAAGACGGTCCCAGTTCGCAAGACACGGATGTCGAAGGAAACGACATCGACATGACGCAGGCAGAAAGCGGCGTTCTTACAATCGCCGTTCATGCGGACATGATCTCGAACGGGCTGAATGCCGGCTTCGTCGAAACATACACGGGAGAAAACCGCGAGGTGCAGAACACAACGCAAAACTTCAATTTTACGGCGAAGCTGTCTCCTTCCGAGAAAGCTGCAATGTTCCCGTCATTGATCCGCGCCGAAGCTGAGTATCGGTTTATCATCAAAGAGCTGCAGGAGGTTGTTGCTGCAGCGAGGGCTGTGCTGGAAAGCGGCGATAATGTCCGATATACCGAGCAGATCAACAGCGACGAGAGAAAAGCTGTTGCGCGATCGAACATAGCCGCAGCATCAAACAACCATTCGCATGGGATTGTAACCTATGACGGGAAGGTTTTGAACCATCCGGGCTGCCTGCTTGAAACAGACGAGAACGAAAACATCGCGGCTTGCCGGCGTATCATTGCAGGGGATGCGGACCCTTCGTCCGTCAGCGGGTTGCACGAAAATGACATTTACCTACATTCTACTCCGCTTGCTGGCAACAGAAACGTGCATCTTGTTGTACCCTATGGAGGCACATGGAGCGACAATGAACGGCAAGCTTATTCCAGCGACGATTCGGATACCTTGATGGCGATCGCTGAGCATGCTGCACTTATTACGCAAATCGTCTCTCCGGACAACGAAGTTGTTACGCTCTATGAGTTTTCCCGGTGTTACAACAACAATAATATCGATACCGTTTTGTTTAAGTCGATCGGTACTTTCTATCATTCGCAGATTACTTGTGAATTGACTTTCGGCGGTCCAATTCCGCAAATGCTCTTTTGGTATCAGTCCTCGTCGCCGATAGAGAATTTGATAACTGTGAACGCAACTTGGGACAACAGCACGCATGAGCTTACATATGCGTCCATTGACAAAACCGCACAAGAATTACGTGACCTGTGGGGAAAACCCTGCACGGCGATCACATACATCAACTTCCCTGAAAACGGCCGCTATGAAAGGTTCATGCTCCAGCTCGTCGCATTTTATCGTAATGAATACAACAAAATTGGAATGGAATTCCAAGTAATAGGAATTACAGGTTGGGGCATAAGGGACGTAGAATTGCTGATCGAGGTTCAAAATGCTGAAATATCCATTGAAGGATCTTATAGCCTGGAGGTATAAAAATGTCTAAATTTACTGACATGTATAACGCCCTTTCTGAACTTATTCCGTCAGCTATCTATGTGTGGGGTGGAAAAGGCGAGGAGGTTCCGAAGGACGATAGCGACCGAGCATCGTACTTTGCGAAGAAAGAGACCTCCGACAACGAACACACAAAAGCTGAAAACATTGCCCGCTGCGAGCGACTTTATCAGAAGCGCAAATCCGCGGGCGTTTCTGTGGTCAATGGATTTGATTGCAGCGGTTTGATTTACTACGGTTTACGCGCTCTCAAGCTGTTAAACACGAGGATGTCAAGCCGTGGCTATTATTCCTACTGCAAGGAGAACACAGACAAAACCGGAATGAGCCGGAGCGACCTTGTCCCCGGCGATCTCGTGTTCAAACACAACGGTACAAAGATCGTACACGTTTCGCTGTACATCGGTAACGGACGGATCATCGAAAGCGGCGGCAGAGACGTCGGCGTACAGATTCGCAAGCTCGGAAACGAAGACAACCGATACGGACGTCTCGCCTGCATGAAGGAGAGCGAACCGGAGCAAGTGCCGACAGCAGAGCCCACATACGGCTATGTCCATGTGAAGGGCGGTAGCGTGTATGTCCGTGACGCAAACAGCAAAGCTGGCAAGATTCTCAAAACAGCGCATCGCGGACAAAAGTACGCGCTTGTTCTGATTGACCATGACACCGGCTGGTACAAGATTGACCTCGGCGACGAGCGCACTGGCTACATAAGCAATCGCGCCGATTTGACGGAGGTGGTCACGAATGCCTGAACAGGAGAAAGATTTGATGAACGAAGTGCTGACAAGATTAACCCGAATCGAAACAAAAATAGATTCCTATAAACCGCAGATCGACGATCACGAAGCGCGGATCCGCGAGCTGGAAGGCAAAAACGGGAAAAAGTGGGAATCCGTTGTAACGGCTATTATATCGGCAGTCCTTGTAGGTATTGTCGGTTATATTGTCGGGAAATTATTTTAGGGAGGTAAAAAATGGAAACTTTTGAAGACTACAATACGACCACCGACCGCGACCGGTATATTGCGGCAGCAGCCGGTCTCGTCGACATTAACGACCTTCCGGAACCGGTTACAGACAGGGATAAGCTGATTGCGGCGGTTGCGAAAGACAGGAAAGCAATCGTAGACACAATTGAAAACGTCATTCCCATTACAGGCAAATTCATTGACGCAGAGGAGTATATTCACGGCACGCTCGGTGATGATATCCCTTTTACATGGAAAGTAGAAAGGTTTGTTTTCTATACTATATATTATTGTGTGCTCGATATCCCAAGTAATCTTGATCCGGAGTATGTTGATGCTAATGATCTTGCTTTGGAGATCGAAGGCAAAGTATTTACAAATGTTCAGTATGTACTCAATGGCAACGTCGTAACTTCTCTTAAAGTAAACGTTGATGGCATGATAAATAGCTACACGTCGGGTGACGCGATCAGAGGTTTGTCTGCTCGGCTGGTTCGGAGAGAATATGTATTTCCGGATTGCGTACTGAATCTGTATGACGAGGATGATCCGCACGGCGACGAATCGTTTTTACCTGTATACGCAGAAAATGACGATGGCTATCTCGTTATTTCTGCAAAGCAGGACATGTCTGCGTTTTATAAAGCGCTGAACAGCGGGAAACCGTGTTATTTACGGCACTATGCAGGGGAAGGAGTTATTTCCTTCGATCTGGTGTTTAAGTTTGTTCCTGATTATGAGTACGATTTTCAACCTTGTCTCTATGTTGAAAGTACTGGTCTTGATGTATGTATTTTGACTTTCCTGCCACCCCCTGTTGAAACAGATGAAGAAGATAACGATTCAGACATCGAAGATAACGGTTCATACATCATAGATGATCCGTTACCGTTAGCAGAAGAATCATAAGGAGGCAAAACTATGGACACGAATATTCAATTTCAGAAAAGAACCCAATCTGTCTTGTTTTGGTTCGGATGCGCCGCGTGCGTATATGAAGCAGTGATTAACAGTCTCGTCACAAGTGGCGTTTCTTTGCCTGTATGGCTTCCGGCAATCGGTGTTGGTCTTTCCACGTTGTTATTCTACTGCAACGGAAACAATCCGAGCATGTCAAACAGGTATTGATTTAACAGAAGCAATACACAACAATAAAAATACAGAAAGGCGGAGCATATCGCTCTGCCTTTCTTATCATGGAGGTATAGAATGGCTCTTTTCGGCGATGCCAATTTGCAAACACAGTATGACAATATCCTCGCGCAGCTGCAGGGTTCCGGCGCATACACGCCTTTGACCTTGCCGGAGCAGACGCTTGACAGCATCACCGAGCAGCTGGCACAGATCTACCGCCCGCAGGTAGAACACGCGATCGCGCAGCGGTACGGCGCGACCAAGCAGCAGAAAGCGGCGATTGACGTGGACGCCGCCTCTCGCGGCATGGGTACGTCCACTTATGTGACGGACGCGAAGAACCGCATTATGAACGCCGAAGCCGCGGACATTGCCGGTTTGGAATCGGACTATGCCTCGCAGCTCGCCGGAGATGCGCTGTCGCAGTATCAGAACTACCTCGGCGACAAGATCAAGCTCGATCAGTATAACCAGCAGCTGCAAGCTGCAATGGAGAGCGCTGCCTACGATCAAGCGATGGAGCAGTACACGCAGGGCATGATCGAGGGAACGCTGCCGTATCAGCAGCTGCAATTCCAATGGGAGCAGCAGCAGAAAGCCGCAAAAGGCGGTGGCGGAGGCGGCGGCAAAAACAACAACTGGCAGACATGGCTGCAAGAGTATCTCGACGGCTTGTTCGGAGGTACGCCGGAGGTTGAAGAAACGCAGCCGACCACGCCGAAAACGTCTGGCGGCGCACACGGCGGCGGCGGTGGTCGCAACAATAACGTGATGATGATTCAGTAAGAGAGGTGCAAAATGCCCATTATGCTTAACAAAACCGCTACCCAGAGCAGCGTGGCGCAGCCGCAGACGAACGCTGGCACGCAGGGAAACACGCAGCAGACGCAGCAGCCGTCGCCGACGTACACCTTTAACGGGCAGACGTACACAACGCGGGAAGCGGCAGACGAAGCACGGAACAAGTATATCGCCGACCGGAAGATGAAAGTCATGTCCGTGTTTGCCGATGCTGCATCTGTTGGCTTCGACGAAGATCAATTCAAGGCGCTCATACAATCCGGCTCCGGGCTGTCGCAGATGTCCGACGCCGAGCGTTCGTACATCTCCTCTCGGTATCAAGCGACGAATCCGTATGATCGAAAGGCATATACGGATTCCGCCGTCGATCAGTATCTCGCGTCCGTTGGCTTGCCTTCGTCCAAAGAGCTGAACAACTATCGCAAGGCATACTATGAGTATGCGTCCGGTGGTGGCGTTGCCGAAAAATATTCCAACCTTGACGATGATACATTCCGCTACATTCAGAAGCATTGGAAGGACGGAATGCAGACCGGCATCGACGGCAAGCTCTACACCTCGAATGGCAAGGAGGTTGAGTATAAGGACACGCTTCTCGACGAGCAGCTGCAAAGTTTCGGCTTGCCGCCGTCGTCGATGATGAACGATTACTTTCTCGACTATCGGCAGGACAAGCAGATCGACGCAGAAATCGACGATTTTTATGCAGCCGTGTATGAAAAATCGAACAAAGGTATGTCCAGCGAGGAGGCATATCGGACGACGCTCGCGGACCCGAAATACCTGCATCTGTCCGAGTATGTGTCCGAAGCGGTGGCATATCCAAATGAAGCCGACTACACGGACGACGATGTGCTTTCCGATACCTGCGGGCAGACTGATAGCGCAAAGTACGACGCGGCATGGGGAAAAGCGCTTACGGCTGACGCCAAGCGCGACGCTATGGAGCATCGTATCTCGTACAAGGACTACGAGGGCTACGCCGCAAAACGAATGCAGCTTGCTCGTGATGAAGCGCGAACGGCTAAATACAAGGAATTTCAAGAGAACGGTCGTAAATGGATGACGACACCAGCCACCACGGACGACGAGAAGAAGCAGCGCAGCACCGAAATGACACAGTTCCTCGCTGTGTACGGAAACGGCACAACGCTTTCGGATATGGGAACGTATTTCTCTCTGCTCGATGCGGGCGTACCATACGAGACAATCGGCGAAGGGTATGCTGCCGTTGCGGCATGGAACGAGAAGCACAACACGTCTGACACATACGCGGACGTCAAGCTGCTTTCGCAGGGCTATTCTATGGACGACGGCGACTATGCCGCGAACAGGGAAATCGTCAAGCAGACAAAACTGTATTCCGGGCACCAGCTGTACGAAGAACACAAGGATTTTGACGTCGCTCTTTATGATGCGCAAGCATATCACAGCGGCAAGGGTCGTCATTCGTGGAAGGTATCGCCGGAAGGTGCGATCTATGCGGCTGTCAACGGGTACAAGCACGCGGAGCCGGACTTTTCGGAATCTGTGGACTTGTACTCTCTGTATGCGTTTGCGAACACCGAGGACAGTAACGGCAAGCGTATGTCCGATTACATGACGGAAACGGAAAAAGGCGTTTTCAACTATCTATTCAGCAAAAACATCGGACGCAGTATGGAATACCTTAACGGGCTGTACGGCATGATCGAAGATCGACAGTATGCTGCCCGTGAAGGATCATTCGCAATGCGACTTGCTATGGATGGCGTCAATGTGTCGGAAGGGGAGGTCGCGTCCTACGTCTATGATTCTCTTGTCTACCAGCAGGGACAGGCACTTGAAGAAATCCCGGAAGGCAGATCGGACGCATGGCATCTTGAAGCGTGGTGCAAGTATGCCGGGTATTCCGACGAAAAGCTGCAAGAGATCGCCGATACATGGGACGAGCAGGTTGACAAATCCCCATCTGGTATGCCTTATCCGTCTATCTACGGCATGGGATTTACTCCTGCTGCCTCGTCGTCCGAGACGACCATGCGGGCGTTGTATTCCGTTATCGGCGCAAGCAACAAGGACAATCCAGCCCGGTGGGTCCTCGACACGAGAAAGAAGCTCCGGGAGGAAGCAAACGTCACAGCATCTTTGTTCGAGTACACTGAGGACGAAGGCGAAGCTGCAACGGCTGAACACGACTATTTGGCGAGGATCGAAAAAAGCACTCCACCTTCATCGAGCTATGTTCCGAACGCTGAAACCTTACCTTTTGGCGACTATCTGCAATGGTCGATTGACGGAGGGCGTGAAGACGAATCGTTAAAACCTCTCATTGCGCAAATGACGCCTACGCAGCGCAACCAGTATAATTGGCTGTACAAGAACAAGGGGCGTGAAACAGCACAAGCGTATTTCAACGTGATTCGTCCTTATCTCGACGAAGCGGCAGAGAACAAGGTGGTATCGGAAACAAAAGCGTTTGCAAAAGATCATCCCGTTTTGGTGTCTCTTGCCTCAATCCCCGGAACAATCGCATCCGGCATAGAAGGACTTTTAGGCACCGCACTGAATCTTTCTTCCGGAACAGAGTTGACGCGAACTGACGCGGCAACATGGAGCGCAAATAGCATAATGCGCGAAGGAGTTGCTGAGGATATGTCTCCTGCGGGAGCTTTCTTCTATCAAACCGGCATGTCTATGGCTGATAGTGCCGTCGCTATGTTGTTTTCTGCAGGCGGCGGTGACGTCGGCACAATCATGCTCGGCGCGTCCGCATACACGTCCACGTTGCACGCAGCTGTTGATAGGGGGCTTGATTCAAAGTCTGCCTATATGACGGCTCTCGTGGCTGGCGTTGCAGAATATGCGACGGAAAAAGTCGGTCTCGAAACCTTGATGGAGGGCATTAAGGGATTGGGCAAGAGCGCCGGAAAGACCGTTACCCGCGAGTTCCTTTTCAACATCGCAAAACAAATGCTGTACGAGGGCAGCGAAGAGGTTGCGTCCGACGTTATCAACTTTGTGTATGACAACATCTTCAATGGCGATATGTCCGAGTTCGCGCAAAACGTGGATCATCTTATCGACGCGGGCTATACCAAGGAAGAGGCGCAACGGATTGCGTGGAAGAACCAAATCGTAAGCACGTCTCTTTCGTTCGCAGGCGGTGCATTAAGCGGCGGCGTTATGTCGGGCGTCGGCGGAGGCGCAAAGCTCGCATTTCACGGATTGAGCAATTATGCGTTCGGCAATGGCACCGCTCAGCAGAGCACACCCGCGCCCGTGCGCAAGCACACGGACACATATACAGCCGGACGCTCGGTTGTTGACCGTATGTTTGGAAAGAGCGTCGGCGACAATGTGCAGCTTGCCCTTGAAAACAGAGAGAGCGAAAGCGACGCGCAGCGGATCGACGCGATCAGTAATGCGTTGCTGAATCTCGACAATTCATCGTATCTGTACGGCTATACGCATGACGCGGACGGAAACCTTACGCTCTCGGACGACGAGCGCGTGGCGCTTGCGTCCGTGCTTGCAATGGCATACGACGATGCAAACGCGGACAATCTCGACGCTGCGTTCATCCACGCGATGTCGCAGATGCAGACGGATCAACAACGGGCGGCGAACACCAACTACGATGGCATCAAAACCGCGCAGGAAATCCGCAACATCAACGAGCAGATTGCGAAAACGCAGGAATCCATCAACACCATCGAGACGGAACAGCAGGTAAAACTGTCGGATGCGCAGAGTACATACAGCGCTGCAGCTTCGGAGGTTCATGCCATCACGAAGAAGATCGCAGCGGTTACGAGCGCAAAAGAAAAGAAATCGCTGCAGGCATCTTTGAAGGTTGCACAGGACAAACGCGACAACATCAAAGCTCGTCTAAAAACCATCGAGACGACGGACGCCGCGAACACGCAGGCGAGGATCAAGGCGGCAAAAGAGGAGATCGCTCGGCAGCGTTCGCTTCTTGACCGGCATTATGCCTCTGCATCTGCGTTCCTCAACGAGTATGCGCCCACATCGTTCAGCGGCGCAACAGCCGCCCGCGCTGCGTCGAACGCTCGCGCAAGCGATGTCGGCGCGAAGATCGACGCGATTGTATCTTCGGACATGAGCGAAAGCGAGAAAGAGAGCGCCCTTGCGCCTTTGCGGGAGCAGCTGGCGTCCGCTGTCGGCAATGTTCGCTCGATTGAAAACCGGTTGAACAACGCCGATCCCGCCGCGCTCTCGAACGCCATGAACGCCATGAAATCCGGAACCGTATCGGATTTTATCCGTTCGCAGCAGGAGAACGCGCAGAACGCCTCGAATTCTGCGCAGAACGCGGAAACGGAAAATACCTCGAACACGGAGCAGAACGGCGAAGATGCGGCTTCTAATGGCGTTAAACAGAGCGACGCGAAGCAGAACACCGAGAAGAAAACGGAACACGTCATCGGTGCAAGAGTTCAGCAGCAGTTCAACCGGATCGCGCGGAAATTCGGGTGCGAAATCACATGGGGCGACGACAATACCGTTATCGGTGATTCCGGGCTGACATTGAAAGGACGCAACGGTGCGTACAATCGAAGCGAGCCGAACAAAATCTACCTCAATACGCGAATGTTTACGAAGAACGCCCTGTCGTCCGAGCAGGCGGTAGCGCGTGAGTTCTTTACGCATGAGATCATTCACTACGTCGCCAATACAAAGACGTTCCGCAGTATCATGGCGCGGGCGGCTTCGTACTACAACACAACGTACAAAGACAAGGGCGGCACGGATTATCTCGTCAATGCGATCATTGCGGACGAGCAGATGCGCGGCAATACCGGGTTCGGCAGAGCGCAGGCGCTGGAGGAAATGACGGCACAGTTTGCGCAAGAGGTTCTTTTCGCAAAGACGAACGGAGATCGTCGGGCGCTCGTGTGGCTGGCACGATCCGACCGAGGCATCGTCAGCAATTTCCTTACGACCGTGGAATACCTTATCAAGCGCGGCAACGTCCGGCGCTCAAAGGACGGCGGCGCAATGAAGGCAATGCTGCTTGACACCGAATACGAGCTTATTCAAGCACTCCGAGAGAGGCAGTACCTTGACGCTCGCGGTAAGACCAGCGCCTTTGAACGCAGAAGCACACGCGCAAGCGTAAACGCGGAGGCGTTCGACGGCGCGGAAGCCGGATCGGAAGCCGAGCCGAGCGTCGCAAGTTCTCGGCAGGGCATGGATGCGGACGAATACTTGAAGGGCTTGCGCCGAGATTATGGATACCGGATTAGGAAAGATGTTTCTTTCGATCAGCAGATTGATGAATGGAACAGGGAACAGAATAACGGTGTAAAGTTCTATCTTGGGAATCTCGTTCGTCCATATAATGAGGTTGGCGCTGACTACGCGCAGGTATTTCTCGACAGCCATAAACTCTTAAAAGTGCAAAATGAGCATCCCGAAATGACCGATGATGTGATAAAGCAAATCCCTAAACTGCTGAAAAGTCCTGTTCTTTTGCTGGAATCAAAAACGGTTCCCGGTCGAATCATGGCTTTGGGTGACGTTTACTCCGATGGGCTGCCTGTATTTGCAATAATCGAACCGAACGCGAAAGCAAAAGGGGAAAGCGTACACGCTGCCTTGCTGGTGAATGCCTATACAAAGCAAAGCTATTCCAGCGACAAGATGGCGCATACACAGGATATTATCAATAAGAGCAGAATACTGTGGGTTAATCCAAAAGAAGAAAGAATCCGGGCTTGGAAAAACACCACACGGCTCCTATTGCCTTCAAGCGCCAAACCCGGATTCAATGCGAGGTTATCACAAAGCGAGCAATCTGTCAACCCCCAAAATTTGGGAGCAGAAACCGAGACGCTTTCGGACGTCCGCGCAATCTTCACGGGCAAGGGCGAAGGTCACGGCGACGTGCGCAATTCCCGCGGTATGACGACCGACGAGTACATGACGCTTGATTTCTCAAAGAACAAGCTACTGCAAAACGACGGAACGCCATACGATGAATTGTATTCCGGTACACCTTTTGCCGGTTTCACGATCTTCGACCCTGCATATGCAGATGATGGCTTGTCCAACTTTGCAACGAGCAGCCGCAGAATAGCGCAGTCTTACACGTGGGCAGGCGAGAAAGCAGGAGAATACGATCCGCAAAACGCGGACAGGCATCGCAACCAGACCGGAGCAAAGGGCGAATACTTGCAGGTAAACGAATACGGTCAATACAGAAGGCATGACGATTCGCAACTGCTGAATATGCTGAACCAGCAAAGCGGGTATGCGTTCGATGTGGTCAATATGCAGGAAGCTGATTTGGAGCTTCGCAGCATCAAAAAAGGACCCGTAAAGGCAGACGCAGCCGAAGGTATGAACATTGCGAAACTGATCTACTACGCGGCTTCCCATGTTGCAACAAATCATACTGCAGCTGATTTCGAGGAGCTTCAAGATGCATACGGAGCGCTGAAAATTATGAACGAGCGTCTTGCTCCGGCTGCGCGAACAGAGCTTGAACGAGTACGCGGTCGTATCTCGGATGCAGACTATAAGGTTGGAGCAGAAACCCCGGAGAACACTCCCTTGCTCGCTGTCACAAGTTACCTCCGCGCATTGCAGACAGGCGTTGAGGACACGCTGATAAACAGCGGCATCTACGATACGTTGCAATCGGCTGACGAACACATGAGCCGGTATTGGGACATGGAGACGGGCGAGCTGCTGCAGGCGAATGTGCCGGAAGATTTGTTCGTCGGTTTTGACAGCAAATACAAAGGCAAGGCGCAGCTGTATGATCGCTGGGAAACGGAAACACGGCTGCCGACGTATAGCGGCGGTGAAAATGGTGTTTATAAACTGAAACTGTATGCGGAGCATCCTCTTTCTATCGACGTACAGGATCAGAATTGGGATAGCATTGACGTCAACTCTTTCCCGGCAGATGTGCGAGAGAAACTCGCTCAGCTGTATGGATATAAGCTGTCGTACATCACGAGAGAGGTATCACGCGCTGCGTATGAAGCCGGGTATGACGCCGTTGTGTTCCGCGGTTTGCACGACACAGGATCGTTTGACATGGATGAAGCGTCCGACGTTATCATTACATTCAAGCCGTACCAAAGCAAATCGGTCTATAACGAGAACCCGACGACCAACCCGGATATTATGTTCAGCACCGGAATGACTATCGACGACTATATCAACCGATATGGGCAGAAGGAGCAAAACATCTTCGGGCAGCAGAACAATATCCGCACACCGAACAACGTGGACAACGACGCTGGGCATGTGTTCCGCGTGTCCGATTCCGCACAGACGCTCAAAGAGGTTGCACATATCCGGCAATCTGCCCGCGACGTGATCGACGAGGGCATCCTGCAGCAGGCGGACGGTCTCATTGAGCGTCACGGTCTCGTGTATGAAACGATCACGCTTGACCGTATGCGTGAGCTGGGGACGCGGTATATCGCAGAACACGGCGGTCTCACGCAGTCGATGCGCGATCTTACGCGAGATATGCCGAGAGCGTCACAAGGGCAGCTTGTCGAGTATATGTCGGCGGCAAATCAAGTGTTCACGGAGATCGGTGCGGAGGGTACGTTTGACCCGCGAGAGTATTACGAGTTCGTTGCGTCGTATGTCGAGATGCGTTCCACATGGGGGCGCGTCGGACGCGCAATGCAGCTTGTCAACGATTCTCCTCTCGGTCGCGTTGCCTATTGGCAGCGCGTCATTACGAGGATCAATGAGAAGAACAACGAGGCGGTGCGCCGCGGCTTGAACCCGCTGTTTTATCGCAATGGCGCTCCGGTGATAGACGTGCCGCAATCCTTCTTCGACGTGCTTGCACAGGCGCGGACACAGGAGGAGATCGATGCCGCGGAGCTTGCGATCACGCGGTACATTGGGCAGAACTCCCCGCTTACCGTGTCGGACGCGCTGCGGAATTGGCGGTATTTCTCGATGCTGGCAAACCCTGTCACCCACGCCCGGAATATGCTCGGCAACGTGACGATGCTTGGCGGCAGAACCGTAAAGGACACCATAGCAGCCGGCATGGAAAACGTAGCCGTGCGCATGGGGCTGATGGACGCGGACGAGCGTACCCACGCGGTCGTTCTCTCGCAGGACGCGGATACACGCGCATACGTCCGGCAGCTTTGGGACGAGAACGCGGACGCTGTGCAATCTGGCGGACGCGACGGCTTTAAGCAGCAGCTCTCTGATGCTGTCCGAAAGTCGCCGATCCGTGCGCTGGACGCAGCTATGCGGTTCAATGGCAACGCGCTCGAAACGGAGGACAGACTGTTCCTCTATTCGACGTTCACCGCTGCCGCGTCGCAGTACATCAAGGCGCAGAACCTTGACGTCAACCACATCACGCGAGAACAGCAGGGCGCAATCGTAAACTACGCAACGCAGCAGGCGCAGGAAGCAACATACCGCGACGCTTCAAAGCTGGCTGACGCTTTGAACCAATTTGCAAAAAGCGGATGGGTTCAGCAGCTTATCGTGGATGCGGTTATGCCGTTCAAAAAGACCCCGATTAACATCGCGAAAAGAGGTCTGGAGTATTCGCCTGCCGGTTTCGCAAAAGGGCTGTACCACATTGCGCAGAACGCCGTCGCCCAGCACAGAGGCGAACAGCCGCACGTCCGCGCGTCCGTGATTGTGGACGAGCTTGCAAAGGGCGTCACCGGATCAATGCTGTCATTGATCGGCTTCTTCCTCGCAAAAGCAGGCATCCTCAAAGTATCTGCAGGCGACGGAGACAAAGACAGCGCGTTCGAGCGTGACGTTGGACATCAAGACTATTCGCTGGAGATCGGCGGTGTGTCCATCAAGATCGAATCGCTGGCACCGTTGACGTTCCCGCTGTTCATGGGTGCGCAGCTGCAGCGTCTGACGAGTGAAGAACACGACGGGCTTTCAATGTCCGACCTCACCGACGCGGCTATGACACTCGCCGATCCGCTTATGGATATGTCGTTCATGTCGTCGCTGAACAGCGTCCTTGAAACGTATGACAACAACAAGCTGTCCGGTGTAGCCGTCAACGCAATGCAGGCATACCTCGGACAGTACCTTCCGACGCTCGGAAGCAAGCTCAATCAGACGATCAATCCGACGCGGCGTACAGCCAAAGCGTCGCAGGCGTCGCCCCTCGGTACAACGTGGGATTATTGGCTGCGCTCGATGGCGGCAAAAATCCCCGGCGTCAACCAAGCGGTTCTCGAACCGTATGTCAAAACGACCGGGGAGTACGACAAAAAGACGTCGTTCGGCGACTATGCTCTTGCGTTCATCAACAACTTTGTGTCTCCGGTGAATGTGCAGATCATGGACACATCCTCCGTAAATACGGAGCTTGCCCGCATCGTCAGCGTCACCGGCGCTACGGACTTTGTGCCGCAGAATCCGAAAAAGTATCTGACGATTGGCGGCGAACGGTACAACATGACGGCGAAGGAATACACGCAGTATTCCAAAGAACACAACGAAACCGTGTATGCCGTGCTGTCGCAGGTCATTCAATCGGATGCGTATGCACGGGCGACAGACGACCAGCGAGCAGAAATGCTCAAAAAGGCGTACGACCGTGCGCATAAGACGATCATGGACAAGTACAAGGCGATCTTCGCCCAAAAATGAAAATAAGGGGTTGGCATAAAGCTGACCCCTTATTCTTTTTTCTCGAATAGCCCGCGCTCGGCTGCATGGAATATCACGATATTGACGATTGTAGTAATCCTGCCGTACAGCGCCCGGATGGAAAGGAAGCATTCTTCGGCGATCTTTGCGGCGGTGTCGCTGTTTTCCTTGCGCTTGTGCTTCTGCCCGTCAAGCCCGTATATATGTGTGCAGATGTATGTGTAGCCGCGCTCCGCGCCTGCGTCCATCTGCGCGAGTTCGCGCATGGCTGCGTCTATCGCGTCGATCCATTTGCGCTTTTGTTCCAGCGCCCTCGACGGATCGGCGAGCGCGATCCCGGATCGAGCAGTAGGATCGGATATTTCAGATCCTCTTATGCCCGTTTCATTCTGCGGCGACGTTCCGAACACCGATTGCTCGTACTGCTGTACGTCGCGCACATACTGCGCATATCGGTACAGGTGACGCCGCGTTACCTGTTCACGTTCCCTCTGTGTCATTGCCGCCTCCGAAAATATCACTATACTTAACACCGTGGGAGTACATATGCGCAAGTATGCTTTGGTTAACGACCATGTTCACGTTCAGCCCTTTTCTGCGAATAAAGTCTATTACATGGCTGTCGATCCTCACCCTCGGATTGTCATCGCTCTTGCGCTTCCGTTTTGGAAACTGCTCCGGGTACATCATGCGCAGCTGCGCCTTCGTATAGAGATCGGACGGCATACATCCCATGTACCGGGCGCAGCGCTCCAGCTGTTCGTATCGCGGAAAGTGCGCAAGCCCCCGCGCAATGTAGCAGATCAGCGCTGTCGATTCGCCGGACAGCCCGGCAAGCTCCCGCATGGATACGCCGTGCAGCTGCATTTGAAACTGAAACGGGGTTAAAGGTTTACTGTTCTCCATCTTCTTCCTCCTTCTCAAGATTGTACAGCTGCACCAGCGCGGACATTGATAGCCCGCTTACCCTAATAGCCAGCTTCAACATATCGCTGCAATACTCCCAATTCTTATTTGCCTCTTCGATCATATCTGCAGCAGCGCAAATAAGGTCTCTCTTGCATTCTTCGGTATTACATAAGCCAACGTATATATACCCACATTCAGAACAGTCACCGCCGTTCGCGCAATTTCTTAACTGTTTTAACAGTTCATTCAGTTCGTCCATCGTCAGCACAGTCCTTTCTCAATAATTCGGGGTGGTTCTCTCTGACATACAATTCCGTTGACATAAGGATTGCCTTCACATTGCTTGTCTTAACAATACGGCTATGCGAATACGCGATGCCTCTCAATGTTCCGTACGCAAACGGCACATCGTGATCGAGGTAATACGATCCACCCTCGTCTTGATAAGCGTTCCGCTGTTCTCCGTTTTCGTACCATAATGGTTCAATTGACCCATCCTCCAACAGCGCATATGCGTGAGTAAGGTTTATCATCGGCTATTTCTCCTCCAGTCTGTGTCTTTTAGAAATGCCTCCACAGCTCCTTCATCGCATTGCCATATAATCACATTTTCAGCCCAATCTGCAAGAAATGCAGCAAGCTGTTCTAAATCCATGTCTTTGATTTTGTCAAAATTTGTAGGTTCGACATCTCTCGTCATACGGCACGGCTTTCCGTCATAATTCAAACAACAAGCGCTATAAGCCGAGCATCTATTGCATAGTGACCTACTCATTCCGCATTGTCCTTTCGTTTGCCATCAGCGCAAAACCAATCGTCCGGCGTGTTTACGCAGGTAGAGTGCCATTTGCATTCACTACACCGCACCAGTTCGCCGTTGTCGGCGTCGTTTTCCGATCCGCATTCCGGGCACCAGCGCAATTTTCTTTTTCCCGAGCTATTCACAACGAAGTGTGGAAGGATATAGCAATTCATACATGACGAACAAACAAGGTATCCTTCTGCGCCCGACAGCGTTGCCTTAATCCATTTGCCTCTCCTCACGGGAGCGACGTCCTCCGGCTGGATTGCTTCAATGGCGGCGACAGCCGCCTGTCCTTCGTTATGCAGCACAGCGTGTTGCGCGGCTGCTTTGTCGATATATTCTTTTGGCATACTTACATAACCTCCTTTCGATCAAGGGAAGAATTACCCCCCAAAAAATCACCTTAAAGCAGGACTTGTGATACACCGTATATCCCAACCTGCCAACCGAATAGATAAAGTCGTCCGCATCAACCTCGCGGTCTGTCAGCGGCTTGTGACAGTACGAACATATAAGCGTGTCGCTCTCGTATCCGGTGATCCTCTTAATCTTGCGCCGCCTTGCCTTTTGTTCGGTCGATAGCGTCGGCGCTGCTGCGGTTCTCTTCATTGCTTTGCTCCTTCCTTTTCTGCGCTTCTGCCGCGTCCTCGCGGAACCGGTACGGGATGGGGAACACGGTGATAAGTGTTTCCTTCGCAAAGACGTACACCATGCCGTTGTACAGCCGGATATTATTGCATGTTCTGTTGCGGAAATACAGGGCAGCCATAAAGCGGCTGATGTCTCCGCGCACGTCCCTCTGCGATACGCCATCCCGCAGCGCCCGGTTCGCGTTTTTGTTCGTGTCCGTCTTATGGACACCGAGACGCTGCTTGAACCTTTTACGGGCGTGTCTCGTGATCCTCGCCATACGCCCGTTCCTCCTTCTGCTTATCCAGCCACGTCACGCCTACCGCGAACGCCTGCCATGCGTCAGCTGCGAAGCCGTAGAAAAAGTCCGGCTCCTTCTTCGTGCCTTTGCCGTTCGGCGTCCGGGCAAAGCGGTCAATCAGCGCTTGCCGAATGTTGGCGTCTTTCGCCTTCGCGCTCCCGCAAAGGTTGATTTTCTCCTCGCCGCGCATGATGATGTTCGTCGGTATGTCGCGCCATGCAGCCGCTTGATGAAATCGCCCGATCCACACGCAGGTGTCGAAGACGGTTTTACCTGCTGGCATTCCTTTCCCGTAGTGACCGATCATTTCGATCACAAGGACGTCGTATGCGGATCGCTGCAGTTTATTGAGCAGCTCGTCGTTCGGCAGCTTGCCATGCAGATACAGCTTGCAATCGTCGCGCATCAACACATAGCCGCTTTCGACGTTTCCCGGATCAATCGCAAAGACTATCATCGTCGCTCTCCTCGCCGGGGCGATACCATCCGCAAAGGTCGCCGTCCTCAAACACCAGCCGGATTTGGTCGATCTCTACGTATTCGTGCTGCGGTTCCATCTTGAACCTGTCCGACGCCTTTGCTGCTTCGACCAACTCTCCGATCTTTGGTTTAAGCATCTTTGTTGTTCCCCTCTGCGTTAATTTGTCTGTATCGCTCGATCAAATCCTGCCATTTCTGCACGAGATCGTCCGGCATTCGATAGTCGATTAACTCCATGATGAACCTCGTGAAATCATCGTTTACAGGCATATTGCCCTCATAATTCCAGTCGTATAGACGCTCCCGCTTCTCCAACTCCTTCGCTCTCGCGGCTATGACGTCGCGGTTCGTTTCGTCCAGCCGCTTTCTGATCTTCTCAACGGCTCGGACGTCATTATTGGCGGATAACAGCTTATCCATCCATTCGTTTACATTGATGGCTTGCACTTGATTTGCACGGTTGAACATTGCTTATACCTCCACTTTCTGAAATTGTTTCAAAACGCACGACGCACACAGCTGCGAACCGTCCACATCGTACAGTTCATCGGCGTAATCGCCGCATTCGTCACATATCAGTTCGATCTCGTCCTCCTTCGGGCACGCGCCGCGAATGCAGCCGATCTCACGAGGACACCCGACACAGCCGTCAACGTGCCTTATCACGCCTCCGCACCTCCTTCAAGCAGGTTCACATTTACCGCAGCTTCCAGCGCCTGCCGAATGCTCTGCGGTATCATCTTTCGTTCGACGTCTTTGCGTATCTCGATGTCGTACTGCCGGAGGAACCGCGCCCGCGCTACGGATACGCTCGTTCCATCCTCGCTTATTGCCCACTCATGCAGAACGGAGGACGACCCGACGAGACGTCTGCATACGTCCGGCAGCTCCTCGAACCGTTCAGCGCTGTGGTAAGCGCTGTCTTTCAGCGCATACAGCACACGCGCCCACGCCTGTTCTGCGGTCTCGCCGATCTCTGCCTTGACGCAGAACCTTCTGATCTCCGCAATCGTCGGCGGGAAATTGTTTGTCGCTGCATGGGCGCCGACTGCTTTCTCGGCAAGGTTGTAGTCAATGTCCTGCAGCATTTCATGCCACACATCGCGCATTGCCTCGTCCGCCGCCGCGAAATGCCTGTCGGTCACATACAGGTTTGTGATTACGCCGAACAGCTTTAGTACCTCTCGCTTCGTCATTCGTCTGTCTCCCTATACAGCTGTGCTAAATTGGTGAGCTTGCTCTTTCGACCGGAAGGCACAGGCGGTTCAACGTCCGGAACCTCGTCATTCCAGCGTTCATTGCGCAGCCATGTATCGGGGTCGGGTTTATAGCCGCGTTGCCACCGGCTTGATTTTTCCCACGCTGCGATTGCGTCGAGCATGGTCTGTAAGAGCTTATAATCGGGCTTGATTTTACGCCAAAGGTCAACACATCTTTTCCTGTTCACCTTGACGTTGTACCGCTTCCAAAAGATTTCAAACATATCTTCCGAAGACAGTACCATTGTGCTACTTGTACCTTCCTCCGAAGGTGAATCTGATAAGCTATTTATAGTGCTATCTATATGTGCATTTTCGCACAAGATTTGCGCATTTTCGCACAAGCGTTCCCTGTCGATCTCCTTTGCAATGCTCTCAAACACGAATCGCTCGTTCCCGCGCAGCCCCTTCGGTTCCTGCGTCTTTGCGTATTCCAGCAAAGCCGTCAATAGCCGACCGCGCTCCGCGTCACCGAGGTTCTGGATGGCGTCAAGCCAACTCAAACGCATCGTGAATTGTTCCATTCTGTCCTCCTTCAATCACGGAGGGGCGCTTGCTGCTACGCCCCTCCGTATGCAAACGTCCGATGAAAGGATAGAAAGATCGGACGTTATGCGTCGTCGCCGAATGGCGTGTCGTCGGGATCGACGTCGGGAAGATCGTCCGGTGACGGGTCTGTCAGTCTCTTATACGTTTCGCCCTGTTTAACGCGCTCCTGCACCCAATCCGGCAGCATTGCGAGCTTCGCAAGGCAATCGTCCTCGTCGAGATCGAAGGCGAGAATAGGCGTCTCTGCAGGCGGAACGGCTATGCCCTTCATAACGCGAGAGATAGAACCAATACTGCTGTACTTATTGCCGGTCTTGCTCGTCTTTTCAATGACGGACAAGGAACACACAACATTGAGGATATTCCGCAGGTCGAAACACGCAAGCTCGTCCTCCGTAAACTGCCTGCCGCGCCACGATTCGAGGACGCTGCGCAGCTTCGCCTTATCGGAGAGGGAAGCCGTGTACGTTGCGGAAATCATGCGGGGCTTGTCCTCGCCGTTCACGGAAATGCGCTCGGAGGGGATCTCAAACATGAGCATAACCTGCCGCTGGAACTTTCCGGCAAGCTCGTTCATCTGTTCGCCAAGGTCGATCAGCTGGACGCAGCGGGCGGGATATAAGCCGGCTTCAAGGGGTGGTGTAGATGATGTAGGTTTTGCGCTGACTGTAAGCATTGTAGTTTCTCCTTTGGTTTATTTGATTTGTATGTTCTTGTTCTCGCGGACGAACGCGCCATCGAACGACGCGCCGCTGTTGATCTCCTTCTTGATCGCCGCCTTGTCAAACTTTCGTTCCGTGACGATCCGCACGAGGTCAAGGCGCCCGGCAGCTTCGAGACTGCCATACAGCGCATCCTCGTCCGTAACGTCAAGCGCTTTGCTCCGGCTGAACGAAATGCGCGTCCGTTCGTTCTCGAACTTGTCTTGCCCGATTGCCTGCATATTCGCGGCGACGTATGCCTTCAAGCGCTCGGCGACGTTGCGCTTGTACTTTGCACGGTCGAGCTGGCGCTTTGCCTCCGCCTCGATCATGTCCGCCTGTCCGAGCAGGTTCTTGTATAGACAAGCGATATTGTCCACCTTCTCGTCAAATTCCTGCTGGATGCTTTCAAGCGTGTCCGCGATCACATCCATGTCCTCGATCTCACCGCTATCCACGATCTCCATGAATGTGCGGTATTTGTCGCTGATCTCGTAGAGCGTCGTTTTCATGCGTTTTCTCCTCTACTTTTCATCGTTTGGTAAATCGGCGGAACAGGTGTTGGTACAGGTATCTGACCTTCACCGATATGCGGATCCGTAATAGGGTCCAAAGAAAGATTACCGAGATATGCGGTAATTGCTTCTCCGGCTACCCTCGAAACATCGGCGGCAAACTGAATATCCGCTGCGGAAACGCCTTGCTCTTGATCTCCGCCATTACTATTGATGTCGACAGAGAGCAGCTTCATAGTGCCTTGTGTAACAACGATTTGCAGATAGACATTCATCTTTTGATCTCCTCCTTGTTATCTTCATGACATTTCTTAATAACTTTCGGAAGGTTATTAAGAAACAGTTTGGCAGCTTCAATGTTGTTTTCACGTAATGTTCGATACAAACCGAAAACGGCATTGAGCGAATCGTTTACAAGCTCAGTTGGCTTACCTCGAACTTGACACGACACTTTTTCTTTCACTTTGATTTTTATCACGCGGCTTCCTCCTTTGTGATGGTATATCGCACGACGCTTTTAATCGCGCCGGATGCGTCGGTGATCTGTTCACGTGCCTTTCTGACGGTGTAGCCGAGCGCTTTAATGTCGCAGATGCGGCGCGTCGGCGAGAGAATGCCGAGCCGATAAACGGCGTCGTAGTTCGTGATGCTGCCGTGCTCCTCTGCGAAGCGCAGCATCTTGCGCACCTGCGTCATGCGCTCGTTAGAAGTCGTCGCCATCGTCCGCCTCCTGTTTTGCGTCTGTGTTCGCAGAAGGAACGCCGCAAGTGGTGTCAATGACGCTTTGCAGATACCTGTTCTTTCGGCACAGCTCCGCATTGTCAAACTGCAAGGTGCTGATCGTTTCCTCTTTCTTCGCGAGGACGTCCTGCAGCTTCGTGTACGCGTCCGTGACAAGCTCGATCACGTCCGGAAGGAGGTCGTTCGGAATTGTGATATGAGTGCTTCCCGTTCTTTTCATTTCTTACCTCCAAGATTGCGCACTTTGATCCCATCAAGGATTGCGGTCTGTACACGGATGATTGCCTCGTCTGCAATTCGGAGACCGTGTTCCTGTTCATACGTTGCGATCCATTCATCCCGTTCTTTTTCGATCTGCCGGTATTCCTTTTCGCGCCGGAAATCGTATGCTTCAAGTGCTCTTTTGCGCATCCATTCACGGATTAAAATTGCGCCGCACATGAAAGCGACGGTAAAAATAAGCGCCCCAATCAGCCGATCAATAAGGTACATACGTTGCTCCTTCCTGCTTACGCGCCGAACGCGGTCGGGCGATTGCGCACATTGCGGTCGTATGTCTCTTGACCGATCTTCGCGCTGTACCCCTTGCGCTCGTTTTTATCAAGGGCATGAGTAAACCCCCGTTTCAATTCACGGTGCACCTTGACGACATTGCATCCAAGTGCTTCTGCGATCCTCGGAACAGGGGTATTCGCGTTGTAGAGCTTTTCGATTTTCTTGCGCTCGTCATAAGTGAAAGATGTAACATTCATTCGCGATTCCTTTCCCGACAAATCCTCTCGGATTTCGCCGTTTTTTTCTTCGCGTTAAATGTTACAACCTACACGGGACCGGATTGTCGGGATTTTATATTGCGTAATATAAAATTCTGTGCTATACTGTTTAAGGTTATGTGACGAAATATGCCTGCTTGCCGGTTTTCTCATGAAACGACGGCGCGGCGGGCGGAAGGGAGGCGTTGCTCGATGAAGAAGAGAAGCGGGATCGCGCTGCTGACGGTGCTTTGCATGCTGCTCTGCGCGGTGACGGCTCCTGTTTCATTTGCGGACAGCAAGGCTGCCGTTTCCGACGGGTACTACCTGATCGGGCGTACAGGCTGGACGGTCGACACGATCCGTTCGGCGGATCGGTTCAGCGAAAATCTGTCGCCGAGCGGCGGCTTCCTGCTCTACACGACGCTGAGCGAGGGCGAGCAGATCAAGGTCGTCAAGGTTTCGGGCGGCGAGATCAACGAGTGGTACCCGAGCGAGGCGGGCAGTCCCTATACGGTCGACGCCGCCAACGCGGGCGACGTCACGGTTTATTTTCACGAAGTGCCGATGACCGGATGGAAGCTGCTCGACGGGTATCTCAGCATCGCAAAGGAATACAAGATCACATGCGTTTCCGGCGGACACGGACGGATCGATACGCTGCCGACGAGCGCGATGGCGCGCGAGACGGTCACCGTGTACGTGGACAGTGAGGAAGGATATGAGCTGCATCGCCTGACCCGCGAAAGCAACGGCACGACGACCCCGATCACCAAGAACACATGGGGCGCGTATACGTTTCGGATGCCCAATGACGACGTAACGGTTTCCGCGGTGTTCCGCAAGATCGGAAGCGCGTATACGGTCTCCGTTGCGGACGGGATCGAGCACGGCACGGTGACGCCGGCGTATTCGGACGCGCTGCCGGGCGAAACGGTGTCGATCGCCGTCACGCCCGAGGCGGACTACGCGTTGGGATCGCTTACCGTAAAGAAAGCGAACGGCGAGGCAGTCGCGGTTTCGGACCTGAGCTTTGTCATGCCGGAATCGAACGTCACGATTTCCGCGACGTTCAAAAGCTTAAAGCCGCAGTTCAGAACGCAGCAGCTCGTGCTGTCGGGAAGCATCGGCGCGACCTTCTTCCTGGATCTCTCCATGCTGACCGAAGCGGAGCGCGAGAACAGCTATATGGAATTCTCGGTTTCCGGCAGCGGACATTTCACCGAAACGGTCGCATTCGACGAGGACAACAAGAACCAGAGCGGACAGTATTACGGATTTACCTGCTACGTCACCTCCATTCAGATGGCGGACACGATTACCGCGGTCTATCACTACGGCGACGGACAAACGGTCAGCAAAACATATTCCATTCTTACCTATCTCAAGACATTCGATGCGAATCAGGGTTCGTTTAACGCGAAGACGGTTCGCCTGATGAAAGCACTTTCGGACTACGGCCATTACATTCAGATCTATCTTTCGGAATCCAATCACTGGACGATCGGATCGGACTATGCCGATATGGATCTGTACTATTCCGATTCGTTCGATACCGACACGATCCGCGCGGCAGCGGCGGACTACGCGATGCAGAGGACCGACGATCCGGATATCGAGAAGATCACGTATTCGCTCGGACTGGACAGCGCAACGGAGGTATATGTGTACTTTAAGCCCGTCAGCGGCTATAAAGGCGGCTTCTCCGCAAAGATCGACGGACAGACCGCGGAGGCGATCCTGCTTTCCGACGGACGGTATCTGGTCAGGAGCAGCGGCATTTCCGCGCACCGACTCGGCGATATGATCGAGTTCGTCGCGACGACGGACAACGGCAGCATGACCGTCAACGTTTGCCCGCTGTCCTTTGTGAACAGTATTTTGAAGAACAGTCAGAACGCAGCCGCGCAAAACGGCGTATGCGCATTTTATGCGTATTACGATGCGGCGGCGTATTATAAGAACAATTGACGGAGCGGGGAAGGACCCGATCCGAACGGAGGCGTTACATGAAACGAGCAGTCAAATGGGTTAGGATCGCATGGCTATTTGCGCTGTGCGTATGCCTGATCGGTTGTTCGGGCAGCTGCGCAAAGGAGGGACCGGCGGAAGAAGCGCCGGAATCGCCTGCGCCGCAGCAGGAGCAGAGCGAGCCGATCGAGATCACCGAGGACGAGGTGGTGACGTTTACCGGCGGCGAGGACGGGGAATCGCGTCCGACGCTTCCGCCCGAAACCGAAGCGCCCGAAGCGTCCGAGACCCCTGCGCCGACGCAGGCAAACGCGGGCGGCATAGAGGAGTTCGGCGATGATGATCCGACCGCAGCGCCCACTGCCACGCCGCGAACGACCAACCGCCCCGGCAGCACGCCTACCAAAAAACCGACAACGACGCCGAGACGCACCGCGACCCCGCGTCCGACCGCAACGCCGAAGCCCACGGCAACGGCACAGCCCACCGCAACCCCGCGTCCCACCGCGACGCCGGACAACGGCGACATCGTATTGCCCGAACTTCCGTAATGGATTTTCAATAAAAAACTAAAGGATAGGAGAAGAATCATTGATGAAACGAAACAAACTTTTGTCCCTGCTCCTTGCACTCTGCATGGTGCTGTCCCTGCTCCCCGCAGTCGCAAGCGCGGAGACGGTGGAGGTAACAGACACGTTGGACCGTGCATCTACGGGAGTAACCAGCACGACCTACACAGATTGGTCCGGGAAAAAAGGTGAGTCCGGCGCGGTCTATGCCGGACAGTCTGCGGGCGGAAACGAATCCATTCAGTTGAGAAGCAGCAACAGCAATTCCGGTATTGTCACTACTACTTCCGGCGGTAAGGCAAGGAAGATCGCAGTTGAGTGGAATTCTAATTCAATGTCCGGCAGAACGATCAACGTTTACGGCAAGAATACTGCGTATACATCTCCTTCTGAATTGTACAACAATTCTACGCAAGGCACTTCGCTCGGTACCATTGTTTATGGAACAAGCACGGAACTTACTGTCTCCGGTGACTACGAATATATCGGATTCCGGTCAGATAGCGGTGCTCTGTATCTGACTAAGGTTGAAATCACTTGGGAGCAAGAGGGCGGCGAGCCTACGGAAACCTATACGGTAACGTTCGAATCCGGCATTGAAGGCGTAGATTCGATCATTTACAATGAAGTGTCTGCAAACTACACGCTTCCCGACGGAACGATCTTCGAAGCGCCGGAAGGCAAGGAATTCGATCAATGGGTCGTCAAGGGAACGGAGACGAAATATGATGCGGGAGAACTTGTCACCCTTGAAGGCGATACCACCTTTGTCGCCATATGGAAGGATCTTCCTGTTACGGAAACCAAGACATATAAGAAGGTAACTACAGAACCGACGGATTGGTCGGGTGAATATCTGATTGTTTATGAAGATGGTAATTTAGCTTTTAACTCGTCTCTTACGACATTAGATGCTGTTTCTAATACCGTTGAAGTTGAAATCGTTGAAAATGAAATCACGATCGAGGACAAATATGCCTTTACGATCGAAAAAGGTGATAACAACGGTTATTATGTCCTTTCAAACAGTGGATATTACTTCAATCAAACTTCTGACAGCAACGGACTTGGAACATCTACTTCGTCTCAAACATCAGTAACTTTCAGTCTGAATACAGATGGTAGTGCAAATATTATCAGTTCCAGTGCATACCTTAGGTTCAATTCAGCTAACAACCAAATGAGGTTCCGATTCTATAAGTCTAGTTCTTATACCGGTCAGAAACCAATCGCACTCTACAAACTGGACGAAGGCAGCGAGCCCGAAGTCAAGCCGACGTTTGCTAAGAAGAACCTTGTGCTGTCCGGCGAGATCGGTGTGAACTTCTATATGGATCTTCCGGAGATCGAAGGCGTCAACTATGAGGAAAGCTACATGACGTTCGAGATCAGCGGCAAGGGAACGACCACGGTTCAGGATAACTTTGATGCTACTGACGTGAATCAGACAGGGAAGTATTACGGCTTCACCTGCTATGTGAACTCGATCCAGATGGCAGACACCATCACTGCGACGTTCCATTACGGCGACGGCAAGACGGTCTCCGAGACCTATTCCGTGAAGCAGTACGTTGTGGATTTCGATGAGTATAACGATGATTCGGAAAATGAACCCTTCGACAGCAAGACGATTGCGATTGTCCATGCAATGGCAGACTACGGTCATTATGCGCAGCTGTTCCTGTCTGAGAAAAACAGCTGGACCATCGGCGATGGCGAGGATCAGTATGCGGAGATGACCTCCGTCTATACAACTTCTTACTCCTATACGACTTCGGACGTTGAGAACAAGAAGTTCTCGAAGACGATCACCGGATCGGACATCAGCGCGATCACATATTCTCTTGCGCTTGACAGCGCAACGGAGATCCGTGTGTTCATCAAGCCTGCTGCGGACTACACCGGTTCGATCACGGTTACCGTTGACGGCGGAGAAGCCGTCAACGTCACGCCGGAGGAGAAGGTCAGCGGACGCTATCTTGTGAAGATCCCGAGCATTTCTGCGCATAAACTCGGTGATATTCATACGATCACGATCACGACGGAAAATGAAAACAACGTAGCGACCGTGAACGTATCTGCACTCTCCTACGTGTACAGCATGCTGAAAAACTATCCGACCGACACGAATGCGGTCAACGCCATGAGCGCGTTGTATGCCTACTCTCTGGCGGCGGACGCGTATAACAAATAAGACATAAGCTGCGGCTTAATACAAATCATTGCGATCGGGGCGAGGACTTCGGTTTTCGCCCCGTCCGTATATCAAGCATCGGAACCGAGCGAGGAAACGGCATGAAGGAATCCGCGGGCAAATGGCTTTACCGCGTCCCGGTCGGCAAAAAATGGTACATCGTCGGACTGACCCTTGCGCAGGCGCTGCACGGGGGCTCCGGCGTGCTGTACGCATTGCTGCTGCGTGGGATCGTGGACGCTGCCGTGAGCAAGGATACGGCGGGCTTTTGGCGCTACGGCGCGTTCGTGCTTGCGCTGTCCGCAGTTCAGCTTGCGCTGCGCGCGGTGATCCGATGGCTCACGGAGCTGTCGAAATCGACGCTTGAAAACGTTTTCAAGGAGCGGCTTTTGAAAACGCTGCTCTCCAAGGACTATCTGCGCATCGCCGCGGTGCATTCCGGCGAGTGGATGAACCGCCTCACCAACGACACGGTCGTGATCGCGAACGGGTATGTCGAGATCATTCCGGGGCTTGCGGGCATGGCGGTGAAATTCGTCAGCGCGCTTGTGATGGTGATCGCGCTTGAACCGCGGTTCGCCGCGATCCTGCTTCCGGGCGGCGCGCTGCTGATGGTGTTTACGACGCTGTTCCGCAGGGTCATGAAGCGGATGCACAAGGACGTGCAGGAAGCGGACGGACGGCTTCGGATCTTCCTGCAGGAGCGCATCGCAAGCCTGCTGCTGCTCCGTTCGTTCTCGGCGGAGGAACAGACGCAGGCGGACGCAAGAGCAAAAATGGACGCGCACAAGCGCGCACGGATGCGGCGCAACCGGTTCTCGAACCTCTGCAACATCGGCTTCGGCGCGGCGATGACGGCGATGTACCTGCTCGGCGTGGGTTGGGGCGGTTACGGGATCCTGATCGGGACCGTCAGCTTCGGCACGCTGACCGCGATCATGCAGCTGATTTCGCAGATCCAGACGCCGATCGTCAATCTGACCGGCTTTTTGCCGAAATACTACGCGATGCTCGCGAGCGCCGAGCGCCTGATGGAGGCGGAGCGCTTCGAGGACGACGCTGCCGAGGCGATCCCGCTTTCTGAGCTTCAAACGTTTTACCGGGATCGGCTCAGCACGATCGGGCTTTCCGAAGTCGACTTCTCCTATCTGCCGATCGCGGACGATCTCTCAGCCCCCGAAAAAGACGCGATGCCAGTCGTATTGAAGCAACTGTCGCTGCAAGTGAAAAAAGGCGAATCTGTGGCGTTTACGGGCGCAAGCGGGTGCGGCAAGTCGACCGCGCTGAAGCTTTTGATGTGCGTTATGCATCCGGACGGCGGCAGACGGTACTATACGGACCGCGACGGAGGAACAGCGGAGCTGACGAATGCATACCGGAGGCTGTTTGCCTATGTGCCGCAGGGGAATTACCTGATGAGCGGTACGATCCGCGAGATCGTGGCGTTCTCGGATCCCGCGGCGAAGGACGGGGACGAACGGATCCGGACCGCGCTTCGCATCGCCTGCGCGGAGGAGTTCGTCTCCGAGCTTGACAATGGCGTCGATACGCTGCTCGGCGAGCGCGGCGCGGGGTTGTCCGAGGGGCAGATGCAGCGCATTGCGATCGCGCGGGCGATCTTTTCCGACAGCCCGATCCTGCTGCTCGACGAGGCGACGAGCGCGCTCGACACCCAAACCGAGGCGCGGCTGCTCGAAAACCTGCATAAGCTGACGGACAAAACCGTCGTCATCGTGACGCACCGTCCTGCGGCGCTGTCGATCTGCGACCGCGTGCTCGCGTTTACGGAGCTGGGCGTGACCGAGCAGACACAGTTCTGATGCAAAACCCATTTCTGTCCGCGCTTTCGGCGCGGATATTTTTTTGAAAAAAGTGCTTGACAAACGCGGAAACGGAGCGTTATAATAGCTCTCGTGTTTTTTATATATTATATATCTCTGACGCGATCCGCGAGGAGAACAAAACCGAATACACATCGGGAAAACACGATGATCGAAGGTGAACGCAAGGCGTCCATCCTTGGGGAAAACTCCCCTCGGACGGGCGCCTTTCTCATTTGAAAAAAGCAGGAGGAGAACGATGAAAAAGTACATTTTTGTGACCGGCGGCGTGGTTTCGGGACTCGGCAAGGGCATTACGGCGGCGTCGCTCGGACGGCTTTTAAAGGCGCGCGGACTGAAGGTCGCGGCGCAGAAGCTCGACCCGTACATCAATGTCGATCCCGGCACGATGAGCCCGTATCAGCACGGCGAGGTTTACGTCACCGAGGACGGCGCGGAGACGGATCTCGACCTCGGACATTACGAGCGCTTCATCGACGAGGACCTGAACCGCTACTCGAACCTCACGACCGGCAAGGTTTACGCAAATGTTCTGCGGCGTGAGCGGCAGGGCGGGTACCTCGGCAAGACCGTGCAGACGATCCCGCACATCACCGACGAGATCAAGCGCTTCGTCTATCGCGTGGGCGAACAAACGGATGCGGACGTCGTGATCACCGAGGTCGGCGGCACGATCGGCGATATCGAGGGACAGCCGTTTCTGGAGGCGATCCGGAGCCTCGGACGCGAGGTCGGCAGGGACAACGCGCTGTATATCCACGTGACGCTTGTGCCGTATCTTCGCGCAAGCGGCGAGCACAAGTCGAAGCCGACGCAGCACTCGGTCAAGGAGCTGCAGGGCATGGGCATTACGCCCGATATCCTCGTGCTCCGGTGCGACGAGCCGATCACGGACGAGGGCGTCTTCTCAAAGATCGCGAACTTCTGCAACGTCGACCGCGACTGCGTGATCGAAAACCTGACGCTTGACACGCTGTACGAGGCGCCGCTGTATCTCGAGGAGGCGCACTTTTCCGAGATCGTCTGCAAAAAGCTGCACATCGACGCGCCCGCGCCGGACCTTCGGGAGTGGCAGCAGATGGTCGATCGCGTGAAGCATCCGAACGGCGCCGTGACGGTCGCGCTCGTCGGCAAGTACACGCAGCTGCACGACGCATATCTATCGATCGCGGAAGCGCTGAAGCACGCGGGCTATGCGCGCGGCGTGGAGGTGAAGATCCGCTGGATCGATTCGGAGACGTTCTCGCCCGAACAGCTCTCCGGCGTCGACGGCGTGCTGATCCCGGGCGGGTTCGGAAACCGCGGGATCGAGGGCATGATCGACGCGGCGCGTTATGCGAGAACGCAGCATCTCCCGTACTTTGGCATCTGCCTCGGCATGCAGATCCTATGCATCGAGTACGCGCGTTCGGTGCTCGGATGGACGGACGCGAATTCCGGCGAGTTTGATCCGGAAAGCCGTCACAAGGTCATCGACTTCATGCCCGGACAGAGCGACGACGTCGATAAGGGCGGCACGCTGCGGCTTGGGAGCTATCCGTGCGAGGTGCAGCCGAATACGACCCTATCCCGCTGCTACGCGCTTGATGCGATCGCGGAGCGGCACAGACACCGGTATGAGCTCAACAACGAGTTCCGACAGCAGCTGATCGACGGCGGGCTGACCGTCTCCGGCGTTTCACCGGACGGACGCCTTGTCGAGGCGGTAGAGATCGCAGACGCGCCGTTCTGCGTCGGCGTGCAGTTCCATCCGGAATTCAAGAGCAGACCAACAAAGCCCCATCCGCTGTTTCTCGGCTTTATCGAGGCAGCGCAGACATATCATGAAAAGGAGAACACAAAATGAAACACTATGCCAAAGAAGACATCATCCGCATCGTCAACGAAGAAGACGTCGAATTTATCCGTCTGCAGTTTACCGATATTTTCGGACAGCTCAAGAACGTCGCGGTCACGCGGTCGCAGATCGAAAAGGTCCTCGACAACAAGATCATGATCGACGGCAGCTCGATCGAGGGCTTCACGCGCATCCATGAATCCGACCAGTACCTTCGTCCCGATCTCGACACCTTCGCGATCCTTCCGTGGATGCCATCGACGCGTAAGACCGCGCGTCTGATCTGCAACGTCTATAACCCGGACGGCACGCCGTTTGTCGGCGATCCGCGCTATGTACTGCGGCGCGCGCTGGAGAAGGCGGAAAAGCTCGGTTACACCTTCAACGTCGGACCGGAGATGGAATTCTTCCTCTTTGAAGCCGACGAGAAGGGGCTGCCGACCGCGCGGACCGCGGACGCGGCAAGCTATTTCGACATGGCGCCGATCGACCACGGCGGCGACGTGCGGCGCGAGATCTGCCTGATGCTCGAGGAGATGGGCTTTGAGATCGAGGCGAGCCACCACGAGGTCGCCGAGGGACAGCACGAGATCGACTTTAAGTATGCTGACGCGCTGACCGCTGCCGATCACATCAGCACGTTCCGCATGGCGGTCAAGACCATCGCGCAAAGCCGCGGGCTGCACGCAACGTTCATGCCGAAGCCCGTGTTCGGGATCAACGGCAGCGGCATGCACATCAATATGTCGCTGTTTCGGGACGGCAAGAACATCTTCTTCGATCCGGAAGGGGAGAAGGGACTGTCGAAGGAAGCGTACAGCTTTATCGCGGGCATTCTCATGCACGTGCGCGGTATGACGGCGATCACCAATCCGCTCGTCAATTCTTACAAGCGTCTCGTGCCCGGCTACGAAGCGCCGTGCTACCTCGCGTGGAGCGCGTCGAACCGCTCGGCGCTCATCCGCATTCCCGCCGCGCGCGGAAGCTCGACGCGCGTGGAGCTGCGCTGCCCGGATCCCGCCTGCAACCCGTACCTTGCGATCGCGGTGTGCCTTGCAGCGGGGCTTGACGGCATCGAACAGGGGATGACGCCGCCTGCGGAGATCACCGAAAACATCTTTACCATGACCGAAAAGGAACGCAAATCGCACGGCATCGACAGCCTGCCCGGAAACCTTCTGGAGGCGGTGGAGCTTTTGGAGCAGGATCCGCTGATCACGGGAACGCTCGGCGAGCATGTTTGCAGAAGCTACGTTTCCGGCAAACGCCGCGAGTGGGACGAATACCGCACGCGCGTGACGGATTGGGAGCTCAAGCGCTACATGATCGTCTATTGAGAAAGGCGCGTCCGTATGAGTTCGAAGCTGTGTTTTACCAAGATGCAGGGCTTGGGCAATGACTATCTGTATGTGTACGGCGCGGTTCCGAAGGACGTTGAAAGCCTTTGCGTCCGGCTCTGCGACCGCCATTTCGGCGTCGGCGCGGACGGCATGATCTTTATCGGCGGATCCTCCACGGCGGACTTTTCCATGCGCATCTTTAATGCCGACGGAAGCGAAGCCGACATGTGCGGCAACGGGATCCGCTGCGTAGGAAAGTACGTTTTCGATCGTGGGCTGACGCAGAAAACCGAGCTGACCGTTGAAACGCGCGCCGGGATCCGAACGCTCTCCCTGACGGTCGGGGACGGCGGTCGGGTGAACGCGGCGGCGGTGGATATGGGCAGAGGGACGCTGCTTGACGGAGCGCTGCTGCTGCCGATGGGAACCGGAATGGCAGTTGCGGTCGGCAACGCACATGTGGTATACTTTACAAAAGAAGTCGGGGACGTCCCGCTGTCCTTATGGGGACCGATGATCGAGCACGACGATCGGTTTCCGAACGGCGTGAACGCCGAGTTTGTCGAGATCCTGTCCTCGACGCGGCTTCGCATGCGCGTCTGGGAGCGCGGCAGCGGCGTAACGCTCGCCTGCGGGACCGGCGCGTGCGCCGCGGCGTTTGCCGCCGTGTGCAGAGGCTTTTGCCGAGCGGATCGGCCGATCGAGGTGATACTGGACGGCGGAAGCCTGTTCGTCACCGTTGAGGCGGACGGCGACATTCGCATGGAAGGACCTGCCGAAACCGTGTTCGACGGGGAGGTCGCGCTATGATCCGCGTGAACGAAGGGTATCTGACGCTCGAGCCGACCTTCTTCTTTACGAGGATCGGCGAGGCTGTCGCGGCGTATGAGAAGCGGCATCCCGAAAAGCGGCTTTTGCACTTAGGCGTGGGCGACGTGACAAAGCCTCTTGCGCCCGTCGTGATCGAAGCCATGCACCGTGCCGTAACGGAGCAGAGCGAGGCGGCTTCCTTTCATGGGTATCTTCCCGAAACGGGAACGGCGTTCATGAAGGAAGCGGTCGCTGCCTATTACGCAAAGCGCGGCGTTGATCTTTCGACCGAGGAGATCTTCATCTCCTCCGGAGCGGGCGACGATCTCGGCGCGATCCTGCATCTGTTCTCGTCCGAGAACCGCGTACTGCTGCCGGAGCCCGCCTATCCCGCCTATGAGGACGCGAACCGGATGGACGGACGCAGGCTTGTGCGGCTTGCCGGAACGCCGGAAAACGGGTTTCTGCCCCTGCCGACGGCGGACATGGATGCGGAGCTTGTCTATCTCTGCTCGCCGAACAACCCGACCGGCGCGGTCTATACACGTGCGCAGCTGCAAAGATGGGTCGATTGGGCAAACGGGCGGCAGGCGGTGATCCTCTTTGACGCCGCCTATGAAGCGTTTGTCGTTGACGCGGACGTGCCGCGCAGCATCTTCGAGCTGCCCGGGGCAAGCGCCTGCGCCATCGAGATCAGCTCGCTTTCGAAGACCGCAGGCTTTACCGGAACGCGGCTCGGCTACACCGTCGTTCCTAAAAACCTTCGCGTGAACGGGACGTCGCTCAACGATCTTTGGCGCAGGGACCGCTGTACGCGCACAAACGGCGTTTCCTACATTCTGCAGCGCGGCGGAGAAGCGGCGCTGTCGGAGGAGGGACAGCGGCAGAATCGGGCGAATATCGCCGGGTATCTGGCGAACGGACGCATTCTCTCCGACGCCCTTCGCACCGCAGGGCTTTGGTTTACGGGCGGAAAGAACGCGCCGTATCTTTGGGTGAAATGTCCGAACGGCATGAGCGGCTGGGCGTTCTTCTCCGAACTGATGGAGCGGGCGCAGATCGTCGGCACGCCGGGCGAGGGCTTCGGAAGCACAGGCGCAGGGTATCTGCGGTTCTCCTGCTTCGGAAGCCGCGAGGACACGGAGGAAGCCGCATACAGGCTGAAGCATATTTTGTAAACATATGGAGGCAACGATGGAACGGGAGTTGATTTTGATTCTGGATTTCGGCGGGCAGTATAAGCAGCTGATCGCGCGGCGTGTCCGCGCCGCAAACGTCTATTGCGAGATCCTGCCGCATACGGTTCCGATCGAACGGATCCGGGCGCTTGCGCCGCGCGGGATCATTCTGACGGGCGGTCCGAACAGCGTCTATGCGCCGGACGCGCCGGTATTCGACGGCGATTTGTTTTCGCTCGGCGTGCCGGTCCTCGGCATCTGCTACGGGGCACAGCTCATGGCAAGGATGCTCGGGGGACGGGTGGAAGCGGCGGCAACCTCGGAATACGGCAATGCGGAGCTGTATCTCGACGCGCCGGATTCAGTGCTGTTTCAGAACGTACCCGCATCGACCGTCTGCTGGATGAGCCACAGGGATCGCATCGCGCTGCTGCCGCCGGGCTTTCGCGCCACCGCGCACACGAACCACTGTCCGATAGCCGCAATGGAGGACAGGGAACGCGGGCTTTACGCGCTGCAGTTTCATCCGGAGGTCCTTCATACGCCGGAGGGAGCGGGCATGCTGTACCGCTTCGTGCGCGAGGTCTGCGGCTGCGGTGGGACATGGATCATGGATTCGTATATCGAGGAGCAGATCAAAGCGATCCGCGGGCAGGTAGGCGACGGGAGGGTTCTTTTGGGACTGTCCGGCGGGGTGGATTCGTCCGTTGCCGCCGCGCTGCTGTCCCGCGCGATCGGGAAACAGCTTGTCTGCGTATTCGTGGATCACGGGCTTTTGCGAAAGAATGAAGCCGAGGAGGTCGCGGCGGTGTTCGGCGAAGGCGGCGGCTTCGATCTGACCTTCCGTCCGGTCGACGCGAAGGAACGGTTTTATCGGGCGCTTGCGGGCGTGACCGATCCGGAGCAAAAACGCAAGATCATCGGCGAGCAGTTTATCCGCGTATTCGAAGCGGAATCCAAAGCGCTCGGAACCGTGGAGTTCCTTGCGCAGGGAACGATCTATCCCGACGTCGTGGAGAGCGGAACAGGCAGCGCGGGCGCGGTCATCAAGTCGCATCACAACGTCGGCGGACTTCCGAAAAACCTGTCCTTTTCCGGGATCGTCGAACCGCTGCGGTCCCTGTTCAAGGACGAGGTGCGCGCGCTCGGACGGAAGCTGGGACTGCCGCCTGCGCTCGTCGACCGGCAGCCGTTCCCGGGACCGGGGCTCGGCGTGCGCATCGTCGGCGAGGTAACGCCGGACAAGGTGCGCATCGTGCAGGAAGCGGACGCGATCTTCCGGGAGGAGTTAATAAACTTCGGCGTCGACACGGGCACAGGACAGTTCTTCGCCGCGCTGACCAACCTTCGTTCGGTCGGCGTCATGGGCGACAGCCGCACCTATGACTATGCGGTCGCGCTGCGCGCGGTGCAGACGGACGATTTCATGACGGCGACCGCGGCGCACCTGCCCTACGCGCTTTTGGACAGCGTAACGAATCGGATCGTCAACGAGGTCCGCGGCGTGAACCGGGTCCTTTACGATCTGACCGGCAAGCCGCCCGCGACGATCGAGCTCGAATAACAAAGATTATCAAAGGAGAAAACAGTATGTGCGGAATTGTAGGATATACCGGAACGCAGCCTGCTGCACCGATCTTACTGGAGGGGTTGTCAAAGCTGGAATACCGCGGATATGACTCCGCGGGGCTTGCGGTGCGCAGCGGGGACGCGCTCGCCGAGGTCGTGAAGGCGACGGGCAAGCTGAAAAATCTGATCGAAATGACCGATGAGGGACGCGCGCTGCCGGGGCTTTGCGGCATCGGACACACGCGCTGGGCGACGCACGGCGAGCCGAGCCGCAAGAACGCGCACCCGCATGTCTCCGGCAACGCGACGGGATCGGGCTCCGGACCGGTGGAATCGGACGTGGTCGGCGTGCATAACGGGATCATCGAAAACTTTGAGGAGCTGAAGCAGAAGCTTTTGAGAAACGGCTATCGGTTCTACAGCGGCACGGACACCGAGGTCGTGATCAAGCTTGTGGATTATTATTACAAGAAGTATCAGATCGGACCGATCGACGCCATCAACCGTATGATGGTGCGCGTGCGCGGCAGCTATGCGCTCGCGCTGATGTTCAAGGATTACCCCGGCGAGGTCTACTGCGCGAGAAAGGACAGCCCGCTGATCATCGGCGTCACGGAGAACGAGGCGTTCTTGGCGTCCGATGTGCCGGCAATTTTAAAGCATACGCGGGACGTCTATTACATTGAGAACCTGCAGTCCGCAAGGCTGTTGCCCGGTGAAGCGCACTTTTTCGATCTGAACGGCGACGAGGTGGCGCTTCCGAAGAAACGGATCACATGGAACGCGGAAGCCGCGGAAAAGGGCGGGTACGAGCATTTCATGATCAAGGAGATCCATGAACAGCCGAGAGCCGTGCGCGACACGCTGAACAGCATCTTGAAAAACGGCAGGATCGACCTCTCCGGCGCGGGCGTCGACCGCGCGTTTCTGGAGCGCATCACCGACGTCCATATCGTGGCGTGCGGGTCCGCGTGGCACGTCGGGATGCTTGCCCAGTATGTGATCGAGGACCTCGCCGCGCTTCCGGTGCGCGTGGAGCTCGCGTCCGAGTTCCGCTACCGTAAGACGCTTTTAAACGAGGGCTCGCTTGTGATCGTCGTGTCGCAGTCGGGCGAAACGGCGGACAGCCTGGCAGCGCTCAGAAAGGCGAAGGAGCAGGGGGTTCCGACGCTTGCAATCGTCAATGTGGTCGGCTCCACGATCGCGAGGGAAGCGGATCATGTGCTGTACACGCTCGCGGGACCCGAGATCGCGGTCGCAACGACCAAAGCGTACAGCGCCCAGCTTGCGGCGATGTATGCGTTTGCAGCGGAGCTTGCGCAGGTGAAGGGGACGATGGATCGGGATCGGTACGCGGCGTTTTTGGAGGAGCTTTCCGCACTGCCGGATAAGATGGAACGCGCGCTGGAAAACAAGGAGCGCATCCAGTGGTTTGCGTCGAAGCACGCGAACGCGCGGGACATCTTCTTTATCGGACGCGGGCTCGACTACGCGATCTGCCTTGAGGGCAGCCTCAAGATGAAGGAGATCTCCTATATCCACAGCGAGGCGTACGCGGCGGGCGAGCTGAAGCACGGCACGATCAGCCTGATCGAGAACGGAACGCTCGTCATCGGCGTGCTGACGCAGAACGAGCTGATCGAAAAGACCGTCAGCAATATGGCGGAGTGCAAGGCGCGCGGCGCGTACCTGATGGGCTTGACCGGCTACGGCAACTATAACGTGGAGGAAGCCGCAAACTTTACGGTGTACGTGCCGAAGGCGGATCCGCACCTGATCGGCAGCATCGCGATCATTCCGCTGCAGCTTTTAGCCTACTATACGAGCGTTGCGAAGGGGCTTGACGTCGACAAGCCGAGAAACCTTGCAAAGAGCGTGACCGTGGAATAAACGGTCAGGACGCCGTTCCAAACAAAAAGGGATGTTGAGAATTGTGGCTCAACATCCCTTTCGTTTACGGCAGAATCACCGCATTCCGCAGGGTGCAGTATTCGATCTCTCCCTCCCAATAGATATCGAACACGCCGATGACCGTGATCGGATCATCCACTTCAGGGAACTGATCCGGATAGACCAGATCGGCGGCGGGAATGAATTCCATTCCCTGCGCACAGCACGCGGTCGCATCCGCGATAAAGCACAGGTAATAGTGCTGGTCCAGCTTTTTGTCATAGTAGTGGGAGAACTGTCCCTGCATTTTGACGACCTTTCCGAGATAGTCCTCCGGCGCGGTCATCATGCCGTAGACCTCGGAATAGACCATCGTGCCGGACATCGCCGTAAGATCGACGTCGATCTCCTCGGGCGCATAGGTACGCGCTGCAGCCGCCTCCGCAGGCGACGGATCGGGTGATTCGACGGGCGCGGGCGACGGATCTTTTGTGTTTACCGACGCAGGGGTGGACTCCGCCGCTTCGACGGGCGCGGGGGCGGATGCAGAGGCGGTGTCCGCTTTTTCCATTTCCGCCGCAAGAACGTCTTTTACGGTGGCGGTCGAGCCCTGCGTGCGGCCTGCGGCGCCGCCGCTGTCACACGCGATAAGGGCAAGTGCGAGGATCAGAAGAAGAACGATGCGAACCGATTTCATTTGCAGATACCTCCTTGTATCAATTCGAAAAGATAGCAGATCAGAAACGCGCCGACGTCGACCGCAACGATTGTGGAGCCGACGGGCGTTCCGGCAAGAATCGAGACGATGATCCCCAAGAACGCGCAGACGACGGAGAGCAGCGCGGAACAGACCGTGACGGAGCGGAAGCTTTTGAACAGCCGCATCGCCGACAGCGCCGGAAAGATCACCAGCGCGGAGATCAGAAGCGATCCGACCAGATTCATCGCAAGCACGATGATGACGGCGATGATGACGGCAAGCAGTAGGTTGTACGCGCCCGCCCGCGTGCCGGTCGCCTTTGCAAAGCTTTCGTCGAAGGTGACGGCGAAGATCTTGTTGTAAAACAGCACGAAGATTACGACCACGGCGATCGACAGGACCGTGCAGATCCACACCTCGCTTTTTGTCAGCGTCAGAATGGACGTGGAGCCGAACAGCGTGCTGCAGACGTCCCCGGAGAGGTTCGTCGAGGTGGAGAAGACGTTCATGATCAGATAGCCGAACGCGAGCGCGGCGACCGAAATCATGGCGATCGCGGCGTCGCCCTTGATCCTTGCGTTCTGCCCCGCGCGCAAAAGAAGGATCGCGCTGACGACGGTGATCGGAAGGACCAGGAGCATGTTGTTGGTCAGATTCAGCACGGAGGCGATCGCCATCGCGCCGAACGCAACGTGCGACAGCCCGTCGCCGATGAACGAGAACCGCCGCAGAACGAGCGTCACGCCGAGCAGGGAAGAGCACAGCGCGATCAGAACGCCGACGATCAGCGCGTACTGCACAAACGGGTATTGAAGATACATCCCGAGCTTTTCGATCATTTTCCGTCACCTCCCCGTCCGTGCGAAAGGAACGCGCCGCCGATCTCGCTGTTCCGATATTCGTCCGTCGTTCCGAAAAATACCGTGTCGCCGATGTGCAGGATGCGCGTCGCGTACCGCACTGCGGCTTCGACGTCGTGCGAGATCATGATGACAGTGGTGCCGTCGCGGTGCAGCTTTGCGATCAGCTCGTACATTTCGTCGGTCACCTTCGGATCGAGACCCGAAACGGGCTCGTCGAGCAGCAGAAGCTTCGTGGTCGCGCAAAGCGCCCTCGCAAGCAGAACGCGCTGCTGCTGCCCGCCGGACAGCTCGGAGTAGCAGCGCCGCCGAAGAGATGCGATCCCCATGCGCGCAAGGTTTTGTTCCGCAAGCTGCTTATCCGCTTTTCGGTAGAACGGACGGACGCCGCAGCGTCCCTGACAGCCGGACAGCACGACCTCGAAGACCGAGGCGGGGAAGTCCTTCTGCACGGCGGTCTGCTGTGGGAGATACCCGATCTCGTTTGCCTTGAGACCGTCCCCGATGACGAGCTGTCCGCCGACGGGCGGCAGAAGCCCCAGAACCGTTCGCATGAGCGTGCTCTTGCCGGAACCGTTTTCTCCGACGATGCAGAGGTAATCGCCTTTGTCGACCGTAAAGTCGAGATCGCGGACGATCACGTTTCCGTCATACCCAAGGGACAGCCCCCGGGCGGTGATAAATGCCATAGCTTCCTCCTATTGCAGTGCGTCCTTCAAAACGGACAGATTGTCTTCCATGACAGCGAGATAGGATGCGCCGTTCTGCACGTCGCGTGCGGTCACGGACTGCATCGAGTTCAGCACGAAGATCCGCTGATCCTTGGTGCGCGTCGTTTCGATGACGGTTTTCGTGAGGCGCTGATCCGACCCGTCGATAACCAGCACCGCCGACAGCGAGAGCTCGTCGACCTTGTTTGCAAGGAACAGGACCGTCTCGAAGCTCGCCTCCGTTTCGGCGGAGCAGCCGGAGAACGCCGCGTAATAGGACAGCCCGTAATCGTCGGTCAGATACCGGAACGGGAAGCGGTCCCCGAACAGCAGGACTCTGACGTTCGCGTCGGAAACGGCAGCTTCGTACTGCCTGTCAAGGCTGTCGATCTCGGCAAGATACGCGTCGGCATTTTCCCGATAGACGGTCGCATGCTCCGCGTCGATCTGTTCGAGCGCGGAACCGATCTGCCGCACAAGAACGGCGGCGTTTTTCAGGGACAGCCAGACGTGCTCGTCGTATTCGGGACCTTCTTCGTCCTCATCGGGCTCATCGTCCTCGGGCTGCATGCCCTCGACAAGCGCTTCTTCCTTTGCCTGATCGCCGAGCGCATCGAGCAGATTGATCACGACCATATCGGGATTGGTCGCCTCCTTCAAGGCGTCGTCCACCCATTGGTCGGATTCGCCGCCAACATAGATGAACAGATCGCAGGTCGAGATTTTCAGAATGTCCTCCGCGGACGGCTGAAAGCTTTGCAGATCCACGCCGATGTCCAAGAGCATCACGACCTCCGCGTTTGCCGGATTGTCGCCGAGAAGATTCATGACCCAATCGTAGACGGGAAAGATCGTGGTAACGATGCGAAGCGTATCGCTTTTTGCCGCGTTCGGCTTTGATCCGCAGGCGAGCAAACAGCCTGCAAGCAATGTGAATATGAGAAAAAATGCAAGTAAACGTTTCATAAATGTACCTCCGTATTCTGTTTTGCATAGGGAAACAGGGCAGGAAGATCCTGCCGAAAACGGAGGGGATTCAGCGATTCAGACGGACTTTCGCGATAACGGGCGTAACGCCGTTCAAACGGAACGAAAGGAAAATCAGCGCGGCAGAAAGACACAGCGAGACCGCGGCAAGGACCGTTTTTACGGCGGCGTGCAGCGACACGGACCGCAGTGCGGACGTGCAGACGCGGATGCATGCACAGATGAGACAGTCCTCTCCGCAGCAGTCGTGATGCGCTTCCGCCGCAATGAAAATCAGCGAGCACAGCAAAACGGCAAGCAGTAAAATGCTTGCAACGCGGATGCGCATATCGGTGCGGCTTTCCGAGCTTTTTTGCATTGTGCCCTCCGAAAAACGGGAATTCCATATATTATATAAGCAACGCCGAGGTTTGTCAATTCCGTTCCGAATACCGGATTTTCGGGTGCGTGCCTTAGATAAAACGTTCCCGATCATCGAAAAAACACCGTTCGGTCATAAGCGATATTCGGGATTTGACGGCATGTGTATTGTGATATATAATAGCTTCAAAAGACACAGACGCCAGGACCGTCGGAAGGAGCGCACCATGCAGTACAGACAGGATAAATACGGAGAGCCGCTTTCGATCCTCGGATTCGGCTGCATGCGGTTTCCGCAAAAGGGACGGAGCATCGACCTTGCGGAGACCGAGCGCGAGATCATGGAGGCGGTCTCGGCGGGCGTGAACTACTTCGATACCGCGTACATCTATCCGGGCAGCGAAGCGGCGCTCGGCGAGATTGTGGAGCGGAACGGGATCCGCGACCGCATCCGCATCGCCACAAAGCTTCCGCAGTATCTGGTCGGCAGCAGCGCTGCGCTCGACCGCTATTTCAATGAGCAGCTCAGAAGGCTTCGCACGGATTACGTGGACTATTATCTCATGCATCATCTGACCGACGTCGCGATGTGGGAGAAGCTGAAAAAGGTCGGCGTGCTAAAGTGGATCGCGGAGAAAAAGAAAAGCGGCGCGATCCGAAACATCGGGTTCTCGTACCACGGCAACACGGACGGGTTCTTGAAGATCCTGAACGATTACGACTGGGACATCTGCCAGATCCAGTACAATTACTTCGACGAGCATTCGCAGGCGGGCGTTGCGGGCTTGAAGGCGGCGGCGGAGAAGGGGATCCCCGTCATGATCATGGAGCCGCTGCGGGGCGGAAAGCTTGTGAACATGCTGCCGGATCCCGCAAAGAAGGTCATGGACCGGAGCGGACGGGGATGGTCGTACGCCGAATGGAGCTTCCGCTGGCTCTATAACCAGCCGGAGGTCACGGTCGTGCTCTCGGGCAGGCCGTCATCCATTCCACTAAGCCCAAGTGCCTCGTTCGGGATTTGTATGGTGGTAAAACCGTATATTGACGACTTTGCCCCCTCCATGGTAAAGCCGCCCATAAGTTCGAACTTATGCTTATCCTCCACGGTTTTATTCCATGTCAGGGTATTTTCTTCAAGCCATGAGGTGTTGATCGTTTCTCTGAACAATGCATTCACGTCCTTGCTGTTGTTCACGGAAGAATAGCCCTGATAAGTCTTGGAGTTGTAGAAATTCTCCTGACGTTTGATATACTTGCTGTAGCCTCCGCGCACCTGCATTGTCAAGCCCTCCTGAATATTCCATTTCAAAAATCCGTTACCGTTAAACATGATTTTTTTGTTGGAAATCTGTTCATTCGAGTTTGAAACATAAGGATTCATCACCGTATTTCCTATCCCCATCGCCTCGATGTCATCATCAAAAAGGTCATCGAGATTCTGTGAATCCATCAGTATCGGTTTGTATGCCCAGGTCCTGTACATCAGATGAGTGGTATATGCACTGTTGTCCGAAAGTTGAGCAGAAGAGGTCTGTCCATAGGTCTTATCTTCCGAATATGACACATTCAGGCCCAGAGTCAGATTTTTGCGCAGTTTCTGCTCCAACGCCATTCGCCCGGAATATTTCTGATATCCGGAATTGATGATGACTCCTTCCTGATTTACGATGGAACCGGACGCCGAATAGCGTGTTTCGCCATTCCCGCCCATCATTGACAGGTTATGCATCCTGATCGGTGCCGTCCTGAATACCTTTTCCTGCCAGTTGACAGGTTCGACATTCTTGTAATCCTCCAAAGTCATACCTCTGTCTGTCAGGTAATAATTGTAGGTCGAACTGGTATTGGAGCGTTCCAACTGATATGAGACGAATTCGTAGGGATCCATCAAATCCATGGTCTTTGTGACCTGTTGAATGCCAAAGGTACCGTTATAGGTGACAGTAGGACTGCCGAGTTTCCCCTTCTTGGTCTCGATAATGATAACTCCGTTGGCGGCACGCGATCCATAAATTGCCGTGGATGAAGCGTCCTTGAGAACTGTAATCGAGGCGATGTCATTGGCGGAAACCGCTGATGCCGAGAAATCCTCCATCGGGAACCCATCGATGATATACAACGGGGAGTTACTCTGAGTCAGGGAATTGGCTCCACGTATCACGATATCCATTCCCTGCCCGGGCTGCCCGTCCGCAGACGTTATGTTTACGCCGGCTATACGGCCTTGCATAGCCTGGTCAAAGGTAACGACAGGGGCCTTGACCATATCTTCCACATTGACCCTGCTGACCGTCCCCGTAACATCGACCAGACGCCGTTCTCCATAACCGACCTCCACAATCGCTTCCTGAAGCAGTTCGGCATCTTCCTTGAGTATGACATCGATTCTGGTCTGAGTGTCGACAATCACCTCTTCAGTAGCATAGCCAAGCACGGAAAACTCCAGCACCTGGCCTTTCTTTGCCGTGATGGAATACGTTCCATCCTCAGCCGTAAGCGCACCCGTCGGTGTGCCGCGTGCAACGACCACTGCACCAGGAATAGGTGCGTGGTTGCTGTCCGTCACACGTCCCGTTATACTGACAGTCATGCCATTCCCCCTTGTCTGGGCGAATGCCGGTGTGCAGAACAAAAGTGCAAGCGGGACTGCAAGAATGTAACTAAGCAGTCTTTTCATACTTTTCATTAATTAAAACGATTTAGCAACTAATTATAAATAATATGTCAGACATAAATATCCAAGTAGATTATTCGTTGATAATTGGCTTGAGCACGGTCCGGACTGCACCGGGCCTTCCCTGCCCCCGCACCTTTTCAATGATAGAATCCACGGCCTTTTCTGCAAATTCCCTTATGGGCTGGCTAACATAGATTATTCCCTTGCCGTAGATGTCATACAGAGGATTGCGGTCAAAACAGGCCAGACGGAAATCTTCCGGCACCTTGTACCCCTGTTTGAAGATAGAAGAAATGACCAGCGACGAAAGAGTGTTGGTTGCCATGACAAAACCGTCTACTCCCCTCTCTTTCGCCTGCCTTACGTAGTCCGATACGCCTTCGTAATTGTTATGCGCGATGCGATGTATATTGATGACGTCTTCCAGACCGGCCCTTCGCATGGCATCCATATATCCCTCCTCGCGCTGACGCGCGTTAGTGATATCCATGCTGTAAGAGACCATGTCGATGTGTGACGCTCCCTTAGAAATGAGCCTTTCCGTGATATCGCGGGCGGCCTCGTTGTTGTCAAGAATAAAGCTGTCGAGTTCTACTCCCTCCACTTCGCGATCCAGCAGAACTGCATTTATGCCTTCTGTAGCAATTTCATTGATTATGTCATCCGCACCTGCGCAGGGGACAATGATAAGGCCGTCCACACCCTTGTCCAAGAGCACCTGTATCACACGCTTTTCCTTTTCGGGATTTTCGTCGGTGCTTGCTATGATTACACTATAATCATATTTATAGGCGTGGTTCTCCATATATCTCGCGAGTTCTGCGAAGAACGGATTCGCGACATCCGACAGCACGACCCCTATGGTATTGGTGCGCCCGGAACGAAGGGCGCGTGCAGAATTGTTCGGTTTGTAATTATGACGCCTGGCGACTTCCAAGACCTTGCGGCTGGTATCATCACTCACTCTGTAAATTGCTGACCCGGCACTGTTGTTTGACATAACGAACGACACAAGAGCCGGAGAAACTCCCGCTTCTCTTGCAATATCCTTGATCGTTATGGTGTTCTTGGTCATTACGAAGTTCAGTGCTTTCCTGCGGCAAATATATGTTAAATCGTTTTAATTTCAAAATAATTATCAATAATTTTTTGCCACTATTCTTTTTATCCGCAATGTATGTAGGTGCGGACCAGGTCGGCGACCTTCTTGGGGTTGCCCTCTATGTCGT
>CALGGM010000008.1 GCA_937915925.1 uncultured Clostridia bacterium
ATTTTCAGTATACCACGTTCTTGCCAGTATGTAAAGTAATAGATGTTACATAATAGTAGGGGACGCCGACCCCGGCGTCCCGAAAAGTGACATGCGGTTCAAGCGACACCTCATCAGTCAGCCTCTGTGTACGTGTAGCCAAAAGCCTTCTCCTCCGAGGAGAAGGTGCCGAGGAACGAGGCGGATGAATGAATTTCGCCTTGCGGCGCATGAATTGTCCTGCGGACATGAATTGGCTTCGCCGTGAATTGTGCTTCGCACATGAATTGACGCCGAAGGCGTCATGTAGGGGCGGATCGCATCCGCCCGTATAAGGATGAAACATGGGAAAGGAGATCCTTCGGCTTCGCCTCAGGATGACATGTGTTTTGTTCGCGGCGTCCCGGGAGAAAACAAAAAGAACCCCGGCGGGGTTCTTTCGCTGTCTTTGGGTTCAGCCGAGCTTTGCGCAAAGATCCTTTAAAGCGTCGGTGAAGGCTTCCTCGAAGGTCGGATGCGGACGCATTGCCTTTAAGAGATCGTCGGGGGTGAGCCCGTTTGCGATCGCTTCGCCCATCTCGCCGATCATGTCGGACACGTTCGCGCCCATCATCTGTACGCCGAGAATGCGCTTCGTTTCCGCATGCGCAAGCACCTTCATAAAGCCGCGATCGCCGTTGATGATCACAGTTCTGCCGTTAGAGAACATCGTGACTTTCCCGACCTTCACGGGGACGCCCGCGTCCTTTGCTTCCTGCTCGGTCATGCCGACGGACGCGATCTCCGGGCGGGTGTAGACGCAGCTTGGCACGATCGACAGGTCGACGCCGTTTGCCTTCTTTGCGATCTCGTTGACCGCGTAAAGCCCCTGCGCCGTCGCGACGTGCGCAAGCTGTATCTTCGCGGAGACGTCGCCGATCGCGTACACGCCTTCCATCGAGGTCTCGAACTTGTCGTTGACCTTGATGCGCCGTCCGTCCATTTCAAGCGCAACGCCGTCGCCGAACAGCCCGTCGGTATACGGGCGTCTGCCGATCGCGCAGAGCACGACCTCGGCTTCCGCGCTCGCGGGCGCGCCCTTCTGCTCGAAGTTCACGGACAGCCCCGCTTCGGTCTTCGTGACCGATTTGACCATCGCGCCCGTGAAGATCTTCACGCCGCGCTTTTTCATGATCATCGAAAGGTTCTGCCCAAGCTCCTTGTCAAGCAGCGGCAGCAGCCGGTCGAGCCCCTCGACCACGGTCACCTCGACGCCGAGGTCGTTGAAGAACGTCGCAAACTCCATACCGATGACGCCGCCGCCGATGATGACGATCGACTGAAATGGCGCCGCGCCTGCTAAAAGCTCGTCCGAGGTCAATACGCCTTCAAGGTCCAGACCCGGGATCGGCGGACGCGCGGGCACGGAGCCTGTCGCAAGCAGAATGCTTTCCGCGGTATAGACCGCGTCATTGACCGCGACGGTGTGCGGCGCGGTGAGCGTGCCGGTTCCCGCGATAACAGTCACCTTTGCGCTTTTCAAAAGCCCTTCGACGCCGCCTCTGAGCTTTTCCACGACCTGCTGTTTGTAGGCGTAGATCTCGGAAAGGTCAAACGTCGGCGCAGCGTGAACGCCGAGGCTCGCGCCGTTTTTCGCTTCCTCATAGACCGAGGACGCGTGCAGCAGCGCCTTTGTCGGGATGCAGCCGCGATTTAAGCACGTGCCGCCGACAAAGTCCTTTTCGACGAGCGCGGTATGAAGACCGAGCTTTGCGGCGTGGAGCGCCGCTTCGTATCCGCCGGGGCCGCCGCCCACGACGATCAGATCAAAATCGTACATATCAAATCTCCTGTTCCGTCAGCATTTGAATGATGTCCCGCGCGTGCGGGACGCTGTTCTGTTCGATGCGCGCGGATAGCGCGGAAAGGGAAAAGGGACTGTCAGGGATCGCCGCCTCGAGCCTCGGCGCGGTTTCGGGATCCATGTCGTCGGTGTAGACCTTTGCGCCGGTCACGACGCCGCGCTCGACATTCATCTGCAGCTCGATCCCGCCCCATAAAAAGCGCGATTCGCACGAAAACGTGAACGGCAGCCGTTGCCCGTAGAGCCATTCCTCGCTTGCATAGTGCGCGGTCAGCGCCCGTACCCGCGCTTCGTCGATGACGGGCGCAGGGGAGAGGGACAGTCCGTAGACCTCGGAAAACGCCTGCTTCATCGCGGCTTTCAGCATGTCGACCGTGATCGCGGGGTTCAGTTCCTTGAGGTTCACGATGCGCGAACGCACGCTTTCCACGCCCTTTGCCTGCAGCTTTGCCTTCGACGGGCTTAAATACCGGCTCATGGCGTTCGCGTCGACGTCAATAAGAAGCGTGCCGTGGTGGTACGCGCGTCCCTCATGGTGATAGAACGCGTTGCCGGAGAACTTGCGTCCGGAGGCGAGCACGTCGTTTCTGCCGGAGATCTCCGTTTCGATCCCGCAAAGCAGGCATGCCCGTTGGATCACCGAAAGCTGGCGCGAAAGATCATAGTCCTGTTCGCGCATGACGAACGTAAAGTTGAGGTTATTTAGGTCGTGGTAAACCGCGCCGCCGCCGGACAGCCGTCGCGCAAGATGACCGCCCTCGTCCGAAAGCAGCGTCGTGCGGCACTCGCGCCACGCGTTCTGGTTCTTGCCGATCACGACCGTGCGCTCGTTTTGCCACAGATAAAGAAGGCAGCACCCGCCTTCAACGGTTTCCAGCAGGTGCTGCTCAATTGCAAGATTGCGGTACGGGTCGAACCCGCCGCTTTCATAGATGCGAAGCCGATCGATCATGCAAAGGTATACCGCACGATCGGGCTGCGCGCCGCCTTGACCTCGTCGGGACGACCGATCGGGGTGTGGTGCGGGGCGTTGTGCATAAAGTCCGGATCCTCCTTGCCGAGCGCGTAGAGCTTACGGAAGACGTCCGCCGCCCAGTCGAGCGTTTCCTTGCTTTCCGTCTCGGTCGGCTCGAGCATCAGCGCTTCGTGCACGATCAGCGGGAAGTACATTGTCG
>CALGGM010000009.1 GCA_937915925.1 uncultured Clostridia bacterium
GAGGTCAAATTATGTTTGACAACAAAAAGAACGAAAGTGCAGAAAATGCACAGACAACTACTCAGCAGGAACAGCCTAAGGCAGAAACAGTTCAGGAACAGCCTAAAAAGGAATGTAAACATCCTAAACTTGTCAAGGCTGCAAAAATTACCGGACTTGTTGGTATCGGTATCGGACTCGGCATTGCTGGAACTATCACAGTTCAAGCCGGTCGTGCTAAGAAATTGCCTTGGCAGAAAAAATAATTCTGCTGCGACTCACATGTGGACCTACGGGTCCCTTGTGAGTTTTTTTTTGTTAAAATCTAACCAGAGTATTCAGTATCATTTTGAACTATCAACTTTAAATGTTAAATTATTATTATCTATATATTTATCGACGTCGGCGCCTCGGTGACGATCGCGATGGGCGTCGGCGCTTCGGTTACAACAGGCGTCGGCGCGGCGGTCGGAAGCGCTTCGTGCGCCTCCGGCATCTTTGGCAAAGCCGTGCTGCCGCACGCCGAAAAGAGCAACATAAAAACGCCGGCAAATATCCGTTTCCAAAGTCCGTAACGCAACCCCCGTACCCCTCAATTCCGATTTTTGCATGCGCAAAAACGCATGTCGATTTTTGCAGATTCTTTGTTTATTGTACCTTAGATCCGTCCTCCTGTCAACGAATTCCCCCAAAGCCGCACGCGGCATTTCGCATTTTTTTGCGCCGCTTTCCGAAACGTCGGTGTTTCCTCCGATCGGCGGATATGGTATAGTATGGATATCAAACACAAAGGAGAACGGACATGACGCTTGACGAATTGCTTGCGATCGAGGAGATCAAACAGCTGCGCAGCAAGTATTCCTACTGCTACGACAGCGCCGACATCGACGGACTGATGTCGCTTTTCACCGACGACGCCGTTTGCGAATGGGATGCGTCGCACGGCGGCACGTGGGACGGCGTGGAAGATATCCGCAAAAACTATCTCGCGTGCTTTCAGGCATACGGCGAGGGACAGCCGTGGAAGGTGATGCACGCGGTCACGAACCCGTGGATCGCGTTTGTCGACGAAACCACCGCCGAGGGGCGATGGTTCATGCTCGATTTCAACTTTCTGGATCTCACGCCGGACCCGTTGGGCTGCATCGGTATCTACAACGACCTGTACAAAAAGGTGGACGGAAAATGGCTGATCCACCGCTGCAAGATCGACTTCCTTTACCCGAACCGCGATCTGGTCGGCGGCACGCCCGGCACCATGTGGACAAAAAAAGAGACGGCAGAGCCGGCAGAAGGGGTGTGACTTTAATACGTCCTTGGCTCCCCTGTGAATGGTACGCGCGGGAAGCGCGCGATCTGCCTCTGTAACGAAGTGGAAGCGGAGTGTTAAAAGGGGAGCGGTCACCGTGAGGTGGCTGAGGGGTTGTAGCCATGGGGTTTGCATCCGTCCGCGCAACAGCCCGTCTGAACCACGGTCATTTCACCGGTAGGGACGGGCATTGCCCGTCCGCCTCTCTTACGCGATCCCGCAGAACCAATATCCCACCAAAGGTCCCAGGAAGATCGCAAGGTAGATCAGCGTGATCCACGGCTGATAATCGACATAGAATTCCTTGAACGTCAAGCTCCACGGGTGCTTGATCAGCACCCAGCCGAACACGTCGAACACGATGCAGATCCCCGCCCAGATCGCGCCGGTGATCAATGCGTCGGTGATCGTCGGCTCATTCAGCCCGCTCATATACAGCCAACCGAATAGCGAGAAGATCACGATGTTGTAGAGCGGATGCCACGGCTTGGTTTTTTCGTAGCCCTCGCCCATGCCGGGACCGTCCTTCATGGACTTCATGTGCAGCACGGTGATGTTGAAGATCGTATGCCCGATCCCGATCAGCGTCACGATGATGTACGCGATCCAGAACCAGAGCATGGACATTCCGAAATTACGCATGGTTTCCCTCCTTGCGTCTTTGCCGCAATTCATGACGTTTCCGGCGTCTACAGGCTGTCGCAAAAGGGGTCAGACCAATTGCGGCGAGATATTATAAATGAATACTTGCAGGATGGAGCCGTTAAGAAACTCGAAAGAGGACTTAACGGCTCCATGCGATTACGACATCGTCAGATATGCCGAGATGAACAGGTCGAGGTCGCCGTCCATGACCGCTTGGATGTTGCCGTTTTCCGCGCCCGTGCGGTGGTCCTTGACGAGCGTGTACGGCTGGAAGACGTAGGAGCGGATCTGGCTGCCCCATTCGATCTTCTTCATCTCGCCCTTGATCTCCTGCATCTGCTGCTCGCGCTCGCGCTCCTGAAGCTCCAAAAGCTTACCTTTCAGGATGCGCATCGCCATTTCCTTATTTTGAAGCTGACTGCGCTCGTTCTGGCACTGCACGACGATGCCGGTCGCAAGGTGCGTGATGCGGATCGCGGAGCTGACCTTGTTGACGTTCTGTCCGCCCGCGCCGCCGGAGCGGTACGTGTCCACGCGGATCTCGTCCGGCTCGATCTTGATGCTCGTGTCGTCGTCCTCAAAGATCGGCGTGACGTCGAGCGACGAGAACGACGTATGCCGCCTTGCGCTTGCGTCGAACGGCGAGATGCGCACAAGCCTGTGCACGCCCTTTTCGGCTTTCAGATAGCCGTAGGCATTTTCGCCCTCGACCTCGAACGTGACAGACTTGATGCCCGCGTCTTCGCCGTCTAAAAGGTCGAGCTCCTTCACCGTCCAGCCGCGCTTTTCGCAGTAGCGCGTGTACATGCGATAGAGCATTTCGGTCCAGTCCTGTGCCTCCGTGCCGCCCGCGCCTGCGTGCAGCGACAGAATGGCATTGGAGTTGTCGTACGGGCCTTTTAAGAGCATTTCGAGCCGCAGTGCGGTCATCTTCTCGTCGAACGCCTTGAGCTCGTTTTTGAGCTCCTCAAGCAGGCTCTCGTCGTCCTCTTCCTCCGCCATCTCGATCAGCGTTGCGATGTCCTCGCTCTGCCCGTCGAGCTTGGAAAGCCGTTCGAGCTTGCTCTTGATCGCCTTGACGCGGGTCGTGACCTTGTTCGCGTTTTCGACGTCGTTCCAAAAATCGGTTTCGCCCATCTGCGCTTCGAGGGTTTTTAGTTCCTCCGAAAGCGCGTCGGCGTTCATCTGCTTATGTGCAAGCGCAAGCGTCTCATTGAGCGCGCCGAGCTGCATTTTGTATTCGTCCAGTACCAGCATGGTTCCTCCGGAATTATTGAATCTTCTCGGGCTCGCCGTACTCCACGCCGAAGGTGTCGACGCGGATCGTGTCGATCACGACTGGTACGAGCGGCACGGACTTCTCGCCCCATGCATTGAAGCCGGTCTCGGTTTCGGCGACCGCATCCAGCGTATCGAAGCCGTCGATCAGCATACCGAACGCGGCGTACTGTCCGTCAAGGAAATCGCCGTCCGCGTGCATGATGAAAAACTGCGATCCCGCGGAATCGGGATCCTGCGCGCGCGCCATGGAGATCACGCCGCGCTTATGCGACAGCGTGTTTTTCACGCCGTTCACTGCAAACTCGCCCTTGATCGAATAGCCGGGGCCGCCGCTGCCGTTCCCGTCCGGGTCGCCGCCCTGGATCATAAAGCCCGCATAGATGCGGTGGAACGTCAATCCGTCATAAAAGCCGGAATTGGCAAGCGAGATAAAGTTTTTGACGGTGTTCGGCGCGACGTCGGGATAAAGCTCCAGCTTCATGACGCCGCCGTCCTTCATGGTGATCGTTGCGATCGGGTTCTGCATGGTCGGTTTCTCCTCCGTGTTGTTGGGTTCCTCCGCCGCCGGTTGCTGTTCGGCTGCGGGCTGTTGTTCGGTTTCATTCGACGCGGCGGTTTCTTCGGTCTTGCTCGTAAACTCCGTCGAGCCGGTCGAGTTTGCGTAGGTCTGCGTGCAGCCGACCGCCGCCAAGAGCAGCAGCGCCGCCGTCAGAATGGCTAATACGCGTTTCATATCATTCTCCTTTCCCGTGTTCCGGTTCTTCGATCCGTTCCCGATACGCGATCCCGTACCGCTCCGAAAGGAGCGCAAGGAAGTTGTTGACGATGCGGGAACGGTATTTGCGCTTTTGCGCGATGATCGTCATGGCAGGGACATGAAGGTCGTTGTCCGAAACGGTCTTCAGGCAAAGATCGGTAAAGCCGAGCTCCTCGGTCGCGCTCTTCGGAACGAGCGCTACCGCTTTGCCCGCTCGCGCCCAGGACAGCGCAACTTGCATGCGCGTGCTGATAAACTTCGGAAGCAGCGTCGCGTTCTTCTCGTGAAACGCCGTCTGAAATGCCGGAAGGCTGCGTTCCAGAAGCGACAGCGGCAGACCCGAAAGCCGTTCGAGCGGGATCGAATCCTCGCTCTCGCCCTCGAAGAACGCGCCCTTTTGATACGCCGCGACGAGCGAATCCGGATGCGTGTACAGCACCTCCAAGTTCTCGACGTCGTTATGGATCGGACGCACGAAGATCGCCTCGACTTTGCCGTTCTGTAAGCGTTTCAAAAGCTCCGGCAGCTCCGCCTCGTACACGCTGATCTCCGCGTCCGGATAGCGGTCGGAAAACGCGGTCAGCGCGTCGTAAAGCCTTTCGTTCTCAAACGACGACGTGATCCCGATTTTCAGCGTACCCTTCGTTCCGCCGAAGCCCGAGATGATCTCGTTGCGCGCCTCGGTCTCGACCTCGATCATCCACTTCGCCTTTTGATAGAGGATCAGCCCCGCGTCGGTCGGCTCCAGCCGTCTTGCGCCGCGGTAGAACAGCCGCGCGCCGTACGCCGTTTCCAAGGCCTTGATCTGATTGCTCAGCGCGGGCTGCGCGATGCGAAGCTTGCGCGAGGCGGCGGTCAGGCTGCCCTCCTCCACGATGGTGATGTAGTTGGAATAGTACGCAAGGTTCATGTCCGTTTGCCCTTCATCTGTTTACACGCATCATAGTATAACAAATTTACATAGGATTATCAAGACATTCCTTCGGTTCTTTCTCACTTATGAAGCAGCGGACTTAAGGGCTTATAGATCAAAAAGCTGATCAGCACGTTCAAAAGTCCCTTCGCGAGCGTGAAGGTCACGTTGAAAATCAGAAGGCAGTTCAAGAGCGGATTCGCGGTCGGGAAATGCGCGATCGAGCCGAGGATCGCTTCGTACGCCTGAATGATCGCCGCCTCCGGGAACTGCAGGATCGCGACGTATGCCGGATAGACGAAGAAGTAGTTCAGCGGAAGGGAAACCGCCGCCATCGCGACCGCGCCGATCACGGAGCCCAACAGCGCCGAGCCGCGCGTCTTGCGGTTATGATAGATCAGCCCCGCGACCAGAACGAACACGCCGCCAAGGAGGAAGTTACAAAGCTCCCCGACGCCCGCCGACGAGCCGAACGGCAGATGGATCAGATTCTTGACAAGCTGAATCAGAACGCCCCACCACGGACCGAGCGCGAACGTGCCTAAAAGGGCGGGAAGATCGCTCAGATCGAGCTTTACAAACGAGGGCATGATCGGGATTGACAGTTCAATAAACTGCAGCACGGCGGCAATCGCGGTCAGCATCGCCGCAACCGCAAGGCGATGGGTCTTTTCTTTTCGTTCCATAGGAATGCTCCTTTTTCTTTACGTTATTGCGATTCTACCATAGCCCCTCGATATATGTCAATTACTTATATTTGATATATGTATAATGTTATAATTATATGCGTAAACGCTGATTTTGGCTTCCCTCTCCGCCGAACAGCATCTGCCGCAGGAACGGGAAGATGCGATCTTCCCCTACGGTTTGGTTTGCCCGTAAGGAGCGTCAACGGATTGTAGGGGACGCCGCCCCCGGCGCCCCGTCAAAAAGCACACATGTCCTGTCCCTCACCCCCGATGTGTCATCCTGAGAAGCCGCTTGCGGCGACGAAGGATCTCCGAACAA
>CALGGM010000010.1 GCA_937915925.1 uncultured Clostridia bacterium
CTGCGGCGCGTGCGGCTATGCCGGCTGCGACGCAATGGCGGCGGCGATCGTCGCGGGCGAAGCGCCGGTCAACGGCTGTCCCGTCGGCGGCGCGCCCGTTGCGGAAAAGATCGGCGGCATCATGGGTACCGACGCGGAGATCCTTGAGCGCAAGGTCGCGTTCGTCCGCTGCAAGGGTACCTGCGACGCGTGTAAGACGCAGGGCAATTACGTCGGCATCAACGACTGCCGCGCGGCTGCGCTTGCGGGCATCAATTTGAAAGACTGCGATTACGGCTGCATGGGGCTCGGCTCCTGCGTTACCGTCTGTCCGCAGGGCGCGATCAAGATCATCGACGGCGTTGCGGTCGTGAACCGGAAGCTGTGCGTCGCCTGTGGGCTTTGCGTCAAGGCGTGCCCGAAGGGGCTCATCGAGCTCGTTCCGGAAAGCAAGCACGTCGCGGTGCAATGTATGAATCGCGACAAGGGTCCGCAGGTCAAGAAGGTCTGCTCGAACGGCTGCATCGGCTGCACGCTCTGCACGCGCCAGTGCGCGTTCGACGCGATCCACATGGACGGAAACCTTGCAAAGGTCACCTATGAAAACTGCACGCAATGCGGCAAGTGCGTTGCGAGGTGCCCGTCGGGCGTCATCACGCCGCCCTGCCCCACCGTGCAGAAGGAGGCGTAAGCTATGGAGAAACGAAATCAAGCCGCAAAGCTCATCATCGGCACGGTCGTCGTGATCATTGCCGTGCTGTTTTTAGCCGGCATCGTCGGTCGGCACGACGTGACGTACAAGGGTTCGCCGCTTTCGCGCGAGGACATCGTTTACGAAACGGTCGAAGCGCCGAAGGCAACGAGCGCGGACGGCACGATCACCGCAGACGACTGGAATGCGATCTATCCCGACATCGTCTTCACGATGAGCAACAACTCGACCAACTACGAGGTCGTGGATTACCTCGAGCTGGATCCGTACCTCATCGAGATCTACGAGGGCTACGGCTTTGCAAAGGACTACGGCAGCGCGCGCGGTCACTCCTTCACGCTGGAGGACGTCGCAAAGACCGGCAGACCCCATGCGCTTGCGAACTGTCTGACCTGCAAGACGCCGAACTTCACGAAGCTCGTAAACGACGAGGGCGAGGGCGTTTATTCCCGTCCGTTCGACGAGGTGTACGCGCAGATCACCGAAAGCGGCGGCGAGACCGTCAGCTGCTACACCTGCCACGGCAACAACCCCGGCAACGGCACCGAACCCAAGGAAAACCTCACGGTGACCCACGGCTACATCACGCTTGCGCTCGGCGACAACATCAACACGATCGACGCCGGCGTGCTCGCGTGCGGACAGTGCCACATCGAGTATTACTTCGATCCGGACACCAAGGCGACCAGAATGCCGCACAGCTCCGTCGAAGCCATGACGCCCGAAGCGACCTACGACTACTACACGCAGATCGGCTTCTCCGACTGGACGCAGGAAAGCACCGGCGCAAAGATGCTGAAGGTGCAGCATCCGGAAATGGAGACCGTCCTTTTGGGCAAGCATGCAGGTACGCTGAACTGCGCCGACTGCCATATGCCGGTCGTGCAGAACCCGAACACGCAGAACATCTACCACAGCCACACGCTGGTGAGCCCGCTTGAGGACGCGACGCTGCTCGCGACGTGCCTTGAATGCCATTCCGACCTTGATCCCAACATCAGGACGGCGGACGACATGGTCGCGTTCGTGCGCAACATTCAGAGCCGCATCACCACGGAGGAGACGCGCGTGGGCAACCTGCTCGCCGCATTCAAAAACGCGCTCGCCGCGGCGAACCGGAACGGGACGCTGCCCGAGGAAACGCTGAACGAGGTCCGCGGGATCTATCGGAAGGCGCAGTGGTTCTTCGATTACTGCTACGTCGAGAACTCCGAGGGCGCGCACAACTCCGACCTTGCGATGCACTGCCTTTCCACGGCGGAAGAACTGATCAACCAAGGCATGGCGCTTCTGAACGCCGATTAACCCATCAACCGATCGCGGCAAAGGAACGGGCTTTCGCTCCTTTGCCGCATTCTTTCATCCTATGGAGATCCTGAAAAAAATCTACAAATTTATCGCATCGATGAAGTTTGCGATCATCCTGCTGGTCGTCGTGGCGATCGCCTGCATGGTCGGAAGCCTCGTCCCGCAGGGCGAGCAGTTTGCGCTGTACCGCGACTCGTACTCCGAGCGCACCGCGGCGTTCATCCTCGCGTTTCATCTGGACGACGTGTTCCACAGCTGGTGGTTCATCACGATCACGGCGATGCTCTGCCTCTCCCTCGTGCTCTGCAACATCACCCGCGTGCGCGCGCTGATCCGAAAAACGAAGGACGCGGCGATCCCCGAACGCGCGGCGGCGGAGACCCCGAGCGTTTCCGAAAGCGGCGTAAACGATCCGCTGTCCGTCTTTCGGCGGCTTCGGTTTTTCAAGCCGCAGTCCGCAAGCATCGACGGACGCGAAGCGCTGTTCGCCTACCGCAACCGCCCCGGATTCTGGGGCGCGTGGGTGTGCCACCTCGGGATCCTGTTCATCGTGCTCGGCTACGCGCTCGGACAAATGACGCTGTTCTCCGCGACCGTGTACGGCACGCCGGGACAGGTGAAGCCGATTGAGGGTACGACCGCCGAGGTCACGATCGACGGCTTCGAGACGCAGCGCAACGACGAGGGCTTTATCGAGCAGTACACGACCGCGCTGACCGTGACGGACACGAAGACCGGCTTAAAGCAAAGCGGCACGTCGAGCGTCAACCATCCCGCGGTGCTCGATGGCTACAAGCTCTATCAGACCGCAAGCGGCGACGCGGTGCGGGTCACGATCGCGGAAAACGGCGTGCCGTTTGAGACCGCGGACCTGTGCGTGGGCGAGGAGCTTACGGTTTCGTTCCTGCCGGGGTTCTCGCTATATCTGAACGCGTACGAGCCCGATCACAACGGGCAGCCCGCCTATCACGTCCTGTTCTTCTATCAGGGACAGCACATGGAATCCGGCAGAAACTACATCGCGCCCGGCGGCGTGATCGACCTGGAACCGTACACGATCACGTTCTCCGAGCCGATCGAGTACACGCTATTGCGCGTCAAGAAGGATTCGTTCTCGTGGCTCGTGCTCGTAGGCGCGGTGCTCACCACGCTCGGGCTGTTCCTCGCGCTGTACGTCGTGCCGGAATCGCTCTGGGCGGTCCGGGACGAGGACGGCACGTGGACGGTTTTCGGCAAGAGCAGGAAGCTTGCGCCGCTGTTCCTTGAGCAATTTCAGCGTGCCTCGCACGGCAAAGGAAAGGAGGCAAAGCAATGATTCAGGCGGAAAGCATCGTATTTCTGATCACGCTCGTCCTGTACTTTTGCGTGATGCTTCTCTATTTCCTGTACGTCGCGATCAAAAAGCCCGCGCTCGAAAAGCTTGCCATCCGCGCGCAGGCGTGCGTGCTGATCGTGCATACGGCGGCGATCGTGCTGCGCGGCATCGCCATGGGCAGACTGCCGATGGCAAACCAGTACGAATTCTCCACCGCGTTCGCCTGGGCGCTGTGCCTTGTGAGCCTGATCTTCATTCTGAAGTTCCGCTTCCCCGTGCTCGGCGCGTTCAGCTCCCCCGTGACGCTTTTGATCGCGCTGTACGCCGGGCTTAACAAGCTGAACGAGATGAAGGTCATCGCGGCAAACGGCGCGGACAGCATTCGAAATCTGATGCCGGCTTTGAGAAGCTCGTGGCTCGGCATTCACGTTTCCACGGTCATCATCGCATACGGCGCGTTCGGCGTGTCGTTCGTGCTGTCGATCATCTTCCTGCTGCGCGATCGCATGAAGGAAAACGGGTTCTGGGATCAGCACATCCCGAAGAAGGAAAAGCTCGACACGATCAGCTACCGCAGCGTGTCGCTCGGCATGATGTTTCTGACGGTCACGATCAATATCGGCGGCATCTGGGCGGAGAACGCGTGGGGCAGCTATTGGACGTGGGACCCGAAGGAGACGTGGGCGCTGGTGACGTGGATGATCTATCTCGTGTACCTGCACCTTCGCATCCGAAAGGGCTGGAACGGCAGGATCGCCGCGATCATCGGCGTGATCGGGTTTATCGCCGTGCTGTTTACCTACATCGGCGTGAACACGCTTCTGCCGGGTCTGCACAGCTATAAATAATACAATCCGACGCATATTCATTCACAAAACAATGGCCGCGCTCTTGACGGAGGCGGTCGTTTTTGATATGATATAAGGTACAAAAAAGCAGGAGGTTTCAAGGATGTCGATTCAAATGCGGGAAATTCACAACCCCAACAACAGCAATCTTCCTCTGCGCGTCGCCAAAGGGCATTTTGCTACGAGCCACAGCCACATCAACTATTACGTTGACCTGACCATGACCAAGTACTGCCTGCCCGAAGCACGCGAAGCGGCGATCCATCTTGCGAACCGGTTCAAGGCGACCGCAATCGTGGACACGATCCTCTGTCTCGACGGAACCGAGGTCATCGGCGCCTGCATGGCAAGCGAGCTTTCTAAGCAGAGCTACACCAGCATGAACGCCGGACGTCCGATCTGCGTCGTCACGCCCGAGCACACGACCGGCAGCCAGCTCCTGTTCCGCGACAACACCGCGCCCATGATCCGCGACAAGCACGTCCTGATCCTCGCGGCGTCCGTCTCCACCGGTTATACCGTCCTCGGCGCGGTCGAGGCGATCCGCTATTACGGCGGCGAGACGGTCGGTATCTGCTCGATCCTCGCGAATATGAAGGAATGCGCAGGCATCCCCGTCGTGGGTATCTGCGACACCACGAATATCTGGGAAGACTATGAGAGCTTCCCGGCGCACGAATGTCCGCAGTGCAAGGCAGGCGTCAAGCTCGACGCCATGGTCAACACCTACGGATTCTCGAGCTTTTAAGCTTTGCAAAGACCGTCCGATCCGTTCGGGCGTTTTTGATACCCTATCAAATGAGGAGGCAACTACTATGGAAATGAAGTTCTATCGCTGTGAAATCTGCGGTCAGATCGTTGCAATCGTAAAGAAGACGGCTTGCCCCGTCGTATGCTGCGGCAAGCCGATGAAGGAGATCGTCCCGGGCACGAGCGACGGCGCGGTCGAAAAGCACGTCCCGGTCGTCGAGGTCAAGGGCGATACCGTCGTCGTCAAGGTCGGCGCAGTTGCGCACCCGATGCTCCCCGAACATTACATCGAGTGGGTCTCTCTTCAGACCAAGTTCGGCAATCAGAGAAAGGCATTAAACCCCGGTGACGCGCCCGAGGTTTGCTTCAAGCTCTGCGAGGGCGACGAGGTCGAGGCGGTCTATGCCTACTGCAACCTGCACAGCCTGTTCAAGGCATAAGGAGAAGCCATGAGCAAATACACAGGCACAAAAACCGAACAGAACCTGCTCGCCGCGTTTGCCGGCGAATCGCAGGCGCGCAACAAGTACACCTACTTTGCGTCCAAGGCGAAGAAGGAAGGCTATGAGCAGATCGCCGCGCTGTTTTTAAAGACCGCGGACAACGAGAAGGAACACGCGAAGATGTGGTTCAAGGAGCTTGACGGCATCGGCACGACCGCAGAAAACCTCAAAGCTGCCGCCGACGGCGAGAACTTCGAGTGGACCGACATGTACGAGGGCTTTGCGGTGACCGCTGAGGAAGAAGGATTTTCGGAGCTTGCCGAGAAGTTCCGCCTCGTCGCCGCGATCGAAAAGCACCACGAGGAACGCTATCGCGCGCTGTTGAAAAACGTCGAGACCGCCGCTGTCTTCGAAAAAAGCGAGGTCAAGGTCTGGGAATGCCGCAACTGCGGACATATCGTCATCGGCGAAAAGGCGCCGGACGTCTGCCCCACCTGCGCCCACCCGCAGGCATATTTCGAGGTCAACTGCGAAAATTATTGACGCTTTCATAAAAAACGTCGGAGGCTATCCTCCGGCGTTTTTATATTACGCGATTTTACATCTTATGCTTATAGGTTCTGTAATCATTGATACATGACAAAATCAGAATCGAAATCAGGATCAGGATTTCAAAATAGAACAAAACATTCAGCTTGTCAAAATACCTTGCGTGTAAGTATTTTGTAGAAAAATTGTGGAAAAAAGAATTGATACCTGCAATTGTTCCTACAACAAATGCCGCCAGCGCGATTGCGCTGCTGACAGACCCCACATATCTTATTGATTTACTGCCGATTATTTGAATCCACGCAGACGCCAATACAACGGCCAGAGCTGTACAAATAATTATGGGGTACAGTTGCCACATTGCTGCATTTTCTATCAAATAAACAAAGCTGGTTTTGTACATTTCATAACTTATGCCGCCATAAGAAAAATCCGATAACCAATAATATGTAAAGAATCCATTGATAAACAGAAAGATAACCCCCAAAATACACAGAATAGAAAGAATGACCGTCGTTAGTTTTATTTTGCCTGTTTGTTTCTGCATACTTATAGCACCTCCTTATTCCATATTATAGTCTCTTTAGCGATTATAGTCAAGAAAGAAATCATAAAATAGAATAATGGCAGGAGGTGATATACATGATCGTTTACGAGCCGTTCTGGAAGACGCTGAAAGCGTCGAATGAATCGACGTATACGCTGATCGTGAAGCATCGCCTTTCGAGCTCGACCATTGACAAGCTGCGGAAAAACAAGCCGCTGAACACAACGACGATCAACGATTTATGCAGGATCTTAAACTGTCCGGTGGACGGGATCATGCGGTATGAACCGTCAGAAGACGATCAGATTTTATAACTGGAGCGCAGACAAAGCGCTCCGGTTTTTTGCGTCAATTTTCTTATATCCGTCTTCCGCAGCAAGCTGCTCTGCGGGCTGTCGAGGACGCCAGCCCCTACAATGCGTTTTTGCAAACTCTCATGCTTTCTCTGAGGAACGAAACCCAACTCGACTTGTACGCTGTAGGGGGCGGCGACCTCGACGCCCCGCCGCAAATCATATCAGCGGAACGGGAGGGTAATACCCTCTCCTATGGTTTAGGTTTATTCGTAGTACGGGAAGGCTTTTGAATGCGTGTTTTTTCTTTACAATGCTTGCCTGTACATGATAAAATATCGGTATGACACAGGACGAAAGAAGAGTTTATCTGATTCGGACGCTGCTCGATGAGCAGGGGTATCGGAACGAGATCCCGAAGGACGTGTATGAGCAGAAGCGGCTGCTGCGCGCTTTGTTCAACGTGCGTCCGCCGGAGCCGATCTCGGACGAATTTCTTGCCGTACAGGACGCGTATCTCAAAGAAGCGATCCGCGAAAAGGGCGTGACAACGCTTGCGGAGCTCTCCCCCATCCGTCCGCATCAGTACCTTTGGCGCGGGGACATCACGACGCTGGAGGCCGACGCGATCGTCAATGCCGCAAATTCGCAGATGCTCGGCTGTTTTTCGCCGAACCACGGCTGCATCGACAACGCGATCCACACCTTTGCGGGCGTGCAGCTTCGCCTTGCGTGCCACAAGCTCATGCGGGCGCAGGGACACGAGGAGCCGACCGGCACGGCGAAGATCACGCCGGGGTATAACCTGCCCGCAAAGTACGTGCTGCACACGGTGGGTCCGATCGTTTCGGGCAGGCTGACGGATCGGCACAGGCGCGAGCTCGCCTCGTGCTATGAAAGCTGTCTGAACCTCGCGGCGATCAACGGTCTTTCAAGCGTGGCGTTTTGCTGCATCTCGACCGGCGTATTCGGCTTCCCGCAAAAGGAAGCTGCCGAGATCGCGGTCGAAACCGTGACGGCGTTTCAGAAGCATACCGAGATCGACGTCGTATTCAATGTATTTAAGGAAGCGGATCTGCGGCTTTATCAGTCGCTTCTCCGATAACGCGAAAGGAGCAAACCATGCAGTATACCGAGATCACGCCTGAGCTTATTCAAACGCTGAAAGCCGCGATCGCCGACGCCGACGCGGTGCTGATCGGCGCGGGCGCGGGGCTGTCAACCGCCGCGGGCTTTACCTATTCCGGCGAACGGTTCCAAAAGTATTTCTCCGACTTCATCGAAAAATATCACTTCCGCGACATGTACAGCGGCGGGTTCTATCCGTTCCGCACGGCGGAGGAGCTTTGGGCGTACTGGAGCCGATACATCTTCATCAATCGCTTTATGGACGCGCCGAAGCCGGTCTATCAACAGCTTTTGGCGCTTGTGAAGGACAAGGATTATTTCGTGCTGACCACCAACGTCGACCACTGCTTTCAGAAGGCGGGCGTCGATAAGCAGCGGCTCTTTTATACGCAGGGCGATTACGGGCTTTGGCAGTGCTCCACGCCATGCCATCGCCGCACCTATGACAACGAGGAGACGGTTTTGAAGATGGTCGAGGCGCAGAAGGACATGCGCGTGCCGTCCGATCTGATCCCGACCTGCCCGAAGTGCGGGCAGCCGATGACGATGAACCTAAGATCCGATGACACGTTCGTCGAGGACCTCGGCTGGAACGAGGCGGCGTCGCGATACGTGGAGTTTGTGCAGACACACAGCGATAAAAAGCTGCTGCTGCTTGAGCTCGGCGTGGGAAGCAACACGCCCGGCATCATCAAGTACCCGTTCTGGCGCATCGCCGCGCAGAACCCGAACGCGACATACATCTGCATCAATTTTGGCGAAGCGGAATGCCCCAAGCAAATTGAGGATCGCGCGATCACCGTCAATGCGGACATTGCGGATGTGCTGGAAGCGATGCAGTGAACAACCCTCCCGTCTTTGCCTGACGGCAAATCCACCCTCCCTTGCACAGGGAGGGCAAGAGGATTTACCTCCCCCTACGGAATTGTTACGCGGGCGGATGCGATCCGCCCCTACGGATTAACGCAAAAAGGACCGTGGAAGCGGTCCTTTCAGCGTGTCAAAAATCTTTTGACACGCTGAGCAGGCTGTTGATAAGGGTGGC
>CALGGM010000011.1 GCA_937915925.1 uncultured Clostridia bacterium
GCGTCCTTGCGCCCTTTCATCCTGCCGGTATTCTTTTATAATATCTCGCCGCAAATGGTCTGACCCCTTTTGCGACAGCCTGAGGCACGGACAGCATTCCGTGCCTTTTTATATTTAGTTATGATCCTGCACCGTTAACGCCGGTCTCAATACATGCCGCCCATGCCTGCGCCGCCCATATCGGGTGCTGCGGGTTCGGGCTTCGGAATGTCCGCCACGATGCTCTCGGTGGTGAGCACCATCGCCGCAACGGACGCCGCGTTCTGCAGCGCGGAGCGGGTGACCTTGGTCGGGTCGACGATGCCCTTCTCGTCCATCATGCCGTAGGTATCGGTCGCGGCGTCGTAGCCGTAGCCGACCTTGCCTTCGCGGCGAATGTTCTCGATGATGACGGAGCCTTCGACGCCCGCGTTCTTCGCGATCTGACGGATCGGCTCTTCGAGCGCGCGCAGCACGATCTGAACGCCGGTCTTCTTATCGCCGGTTTCCTTCTCGGCAAGCGCCTTCACGCGATCCGCAACCGACAGCAGCGCAACGCCGCCGCCCGGGACGATGCCCTCTTCGACCGCCGCGCGGGTCGCGTTCAGGGCGTCCTCCATGCGGAGCTTCGAATCCTTCATTTCCACCTCGGTCGCCGCGCCGACTGCGATCACCGCAACGCCGCCCGCGAGCTTCGCAAGACGTTCCTGCAGCTTTTCCTTGTCGTAATCGGAGGTCGTTTCCTCGATCTGCGCACGGATCGACTTCACGCGTGCCGCGATCTCCTCGGGTGCGCCTGCGCCCTCGACGATGACGGTCTTCTCCTTGTCGACCTTGACCTGCTTTGCGCTGCCGAGCATGTCGATCGTGGTCTCTTTGAGGTCCATGCCGAGCTCATCGGAAATCACCGTGCCGCCGGTCAGAACCGCGATATCCTGCAGCATCGCCTTGCGTCTGTCGCCGAAGCCCGGCGCCTTGACCGCGACGCAGGTGAACGTGCCGCGAAGCTTGTTGATGACCAATGTTGCAAGCGCTTCGCCCTCGACGTCCTCCGCAATGATGAGAAGCTTTCTGCCCGCTTGCGCGATCTGCTCGAGCACCGGAAGGATCTCCTGAATGTTACTGATCTTCTTTTCGGTGATGAGGATCATCGGGTTGTCGAGCACCGCTTCCATCTTGTCGGTGTCGGTCGCCATGTACGCGGAGCAGTAGCCACGATCGAACTGCATGCCCTCGACGATGTTCAGCTCGGTCTTCATGGTCTTGCTCTCTTCGATCGTGATGACGCCGTCGTTGCCGACCTTTTCCATCGCGTCCGCGATCATCTTGCCGACGGTCTCGTCGCCAGCGGAGATCGCCGCGACCTGCTCGATCGCATGCTTGTTGCCGACCGGAACGGACAGCTCTTTAAGTCCTTCGACCGCCTCGTTGACCGCCGCTTCGATGCCGCGGCGCACCACCATCGGGTTTGCACCTGCCGCGACGTTTCTGAGACCCTCGCGAACGATCGCCTGCGCCAGAAGCGTAGCCGTCGTCGTGCCGTCGCCCGCGACGTCGTTCGTCTTCGTTGCGACTTCCTTCACAAGCTGTGCGCCCATGTTTTCGAACGGATCCTCAAGCTCGATCTCCTTTGCGATCGTTACGCCGTCGTTCGTGATGAGCGGCGCGCCGAACTTCTTTTCGAGCACAACGTTTCTGCCCTTCGGCCCGAGCGTGATCTTAACGGTATCAGCAAGCTGATTCAGCCCGCTTTCCAATGCTTTTCTGGCGTCCTCGCCGTATTTTAATTGCTTTGCCATGATGATTGCCTCCTATTATTCTACGACGGCAAGAATGTCGCCCTGCTTGATGACGATGACTTCCTGCCCGTCCAGCTTCACTTCCGTGCCGGCATACTTCTGATAAACGACCTTGTCGCCGACCTTCACTACCATCTCAACGTCCTTTGCCCCGGGACCGACCGCAAGCACTTCCGCCATCTGCGGCTTTTCCTTTGCGGCGCTCGTGAGAAGAATGCCGCCCTTTGTGACCTCTTCCGTTTCAATGTTCCGGATCACAACGCGATCGAATAACGGTTTCAATGACATATTTCATACCTCCTGCGAAATTCTTTAGCACTCATTCCTTTCGAGTGCTAACCATCGTCCCCTATTATAGTAACCGTACTAAGGATTGTCAATTAGGGAAATGCAACGAAGTTGTGAACTCTTCGGCTATGAACGTTAAAGAGAATATGCATTTTTAATCCTTGATTTCACTCATAAATAACGAAGTTCCAAAAATCAAGAAAAAAGGTAAAAAACGCAAAAATAATCCTTGCATTGTGAAACGGTTTGTGTTAAAATGTATTCCGTTCGTATCGGACAGACCGATCGGGCAAATCTTACAGGGGGTGAAATGCTTTGGCAAACATCAAGTCCGCAATGAAGCGTGCGAAGACTTCCGTTGGTGAAAACCTCAGAAACCGCATGGACAAGTCCGAACTGAAGACCGCTGTCCGCCGTTATGATGAAGCGCTGAAGTCCGGTGATACGGAAGCTGCTGAAAAGGCTTACCTCGCGGCTGTCAAGACCGTTGACCAGTCCGCCGCGAAGGGTGTTATCCACAAGAACGCAGCCGATCGCAAAAAGGCACAGTTGGCAAAAAAGCGCGCAGCCGCTAACAACTGACCCCGGTATTCGCATTGAATGAGCGTCCATAAGGGCGCTTTTCTTTTATTCGATTGAAAATCATTCGATTTTCAATCGGTCTTCAGTACCGCCTAAAATATTTCATATTTCCGGGCGGCGGTACTGCAAGGTGTCAAATCCGCCGCGCATGTCGCCGGATTTGACGGATTTGTTTTTGTCGTCCTGCTTGTTTTCTCTTGCAAAAGAGACGCGTTGTGTATAGAATAATTGAATAGGAGAACAGTATGGCAACGGACGGATTGACTTTATATACCTGCATCTATGAACTGCAGAGCCTTGTCGGCGGCAAGATTGACAAGGTGCAGCAGCCGAATAAGGACATCGTGATCCTGCATATCCACGCGTCCAAAGCGGGACGCGTGAAACTGATGCTCTGCATCCACGCGGAGAACGGACGCATCCAGACGGTCAACAGGACCTTTGAAAATCCCGAGGTCGCGCCCGCGTTCTGCATGCTTCTACGAAAGTATCTCATCGGCTGCCGCATCGTTTCTATCGAGCAGGCGGGCCTGAACCGCGTCGCGGTCCTCTCCCTGTCCGGGCGTAACGAGCTTTACGACGCGGTCGAGATGAAGCTTGTCGTCGAGCTGATGGGACGGCACGGGAACCTCTTTCTGCTCGATGAAAGCAATCGCATCATCGACTGCATGCGGCACTTCGGCATCGGCGAGAACGCCGCGCGCATCTGCCTTCCGAACATGCCCTATGAAGCGCCGCCCGAGACCGAAAAGCGCGATCCGTTTTCGGAGACCGAAGAATCGCTGCTTGCGCTTTGCCGTACGCATTCCGGCACGAAGTGGCTCATGGACACGTTTCACGGCGTGTCGAGGCTCTGCGCCGAACAGATCACGACCGACGGCGCATCCGATGCGGAACGCGCGCATGAGCTCTATACGACGTTTTGCGCGCTTTCCGAAAAGCGGTTCTCCCCTTCCTTGCTGCATAACGGCGTCCTGCCGTTTGCGCCGCGCAACGGCGCGTTTGTTTCCTGTCCCACGGTCAACGAGGCGCAGGACGCGTTCTATCGGCAGCGCGACGAACAGGCGATCTTAACGAAGCTCAGGACGTCGCTTCGTTCCGTGCTCGACCACGCGGCGAAGCGCACGGAAAAGAAGCTGTCCGAGTGCATGAAGACGATCGGCAGCGAGGATCAGATCGAACGCGACCGGCTGTACGGCGAGCTGCTTTTAAGCGTACGCAACGCGCCCGCGGGACGCGGATCGGTCACGGTATGGAACTATTACGAGGATCCGCCGAAGGAGCTTGAGATCGCACTCGATCCGAAGTTCTCGGCACAGGACAACGCGCAGCGATACTTCAAGCGCTACCGCAAGAATAAGGCGGCGCGCGCGTTTGCGCTCGAACAGACCGAATCGCTCGACGCCGAGCTGACCTATCTCAAGGGGCAGCTTTTGAACGTCGCGTCATGCAGCACGCGCGAGGAGCTTTCCGAGATCCGTGAGGAGCTTGTGCATCTTCGCTATATCCGTGAATCTGAGCCGACGCGAAAATCCCCTTCCGCTGTAAAGAGCCGACCGATGCATTACCGCACACCGAACGGGGTCGATATTTACGTCGGCAAGAACAACCTGCAGAACGAACGGCTGATCCGCACGTCCGATCCGGACGCGACGTGGCTCCACGCAAAGGGCGTTCCGGCGTCGCACGTCGTGCTGAATACGGACAAGCCCACGCGCGAACAGCTGCTGCTTGCTGCGCAGATCGCCGCGTACCATTCCGGCGCATCCGCGTCCGAGAACGTCCCGGTCGATTATACGCAGATCAGACACGTCAAAAAGCCCTCCGGCGCAAGACCGGGGTTTGTAAACTATTTCCATCAGCACACGCTGTACGTGACGCCTTCCCTTGACGGGATCGCGCCGTACCGCATCGAGGAGGACAAATGAAACTTTTGCTTGCAACCAACAACGCGCACAAGGCGCAGGAGATCCGCGAGATCTTAAAGGACAGCTACACCGAGATCGTGACGATGCGCGAAGCCGGCATCGATCTGGATGTCGTGGAGGACGGCGCGACGTTTCGCGAGAACGCGCTGAAGAAAGCGGAAGAGACTCTTGCCGCCGCCTGGAATCGGTTTGACGCCGTGCTTGCGGACGACAGCGGACTGTGCGTCGACGCTTTAAACGGCGCCCCCGGCGTGTACTCCGCAAGATTTTCGGGCGAAGGGCACAACGACGCCGCGAACAACGCGAAGCTCGTTTCGCTGTTAGCGGACGTTCCGGACGAGCGGCGCACGGCGCGGTTCTGCTGCTGTATCGCGCTTGCGAGAAAGGGGCTCTCCCCCATCGTCGTACAGGGCGAGGTCGAGGGCACGATCCTTCATGAAGCGCGCGGCGAAAACGGGTTCGGCTACGATCCCTTCTTTTACTATGCGCCGTTTCAAAAGAGCTTTGCGGAGCTTTCCGCGGACGAGAAAAATTCCGTCAGTCACAGAAAGCGCGCGCTGACGCTGCTTCGGGAGGCGCTCGATGTCGAGAATCGCGGTCGTCTCTGATTCCCACGGTTCGATCGAGAACCTTTCCCTGTTTTTAGACCGGCTGAAAAACGTCGACGCGCTCTGGCACCTCGGCGATCACGCGGAGGATGCGCTGCCGATCTCCACGCGTCTAAACTGCGGCTATGTCGCCGTGCGCGGAAACTGCGATCCGTTTTCTGATGAGCCGTTGACCTACACCGTCGACTGGCACGGAAAACGCATCCTGCTTCTGCACGGGCATACGGTCACGGGAAAGCTCGCGCTTCTGTACGCGGCAAAGCAGGCGAACGCCGACGCGGTGTTCTTCGGGCATTCGCACGTCCCCTCGATCGAGACGGAGGACGGCGTTTTGCTGCTGAATCCCGGAAGTCTTTCAAGACCGCGCACCGCAAAGGGCCCGAGCGTCGCGCTTCTGACGCTTGAGGACAGCGGCATGCATGCGGAGCTTTTGTTTGCCCGGGACCGTTAGTCGTGTATTATTCACAAATTTTCAACAGTTTTATGCATTGACAAGCATCAGCGTTCCCGCTAAACTGTTTATAGAATTTGAATGCTTCCGAAAGGTTTTTATACGATGAAGAGATTTTTCTCCCTTTTATTTGCTGCGCTTCTGCTCCTGTCCCTTGTACCCGCATTCCGCATGGAAACAGCCTCTGCGGACGGGTTCGACCTGAACTCGATCTATGAGCCGTATTTCATTCTGGTCAACGCGGACAATCCCACCGTGTCCTATCGCGGCGTGGAAAAGGAAGCGGACAAGCAGGTCTACCCCGCCAGCACGACGAAGATTTTAACCTGCATCATCGCGCTCGAACGCGGCAATCTCGACGACATGGTCACCGTGTCCGCGAAGGCGGTCAATTTCGGCCGCGGCAACTCGCTGATGGGGCTGGAGGAGGGCGATCAGTACACGCTGCGCGATCTTCTGTACGGCATGATGCTGCCCTCCGGCAACGACGCGGCGATCGCGATTGCGGAGCACATCGCGGGAAGCACCGACGCATACGCACAGCTCATGAACGAGAAGGCGCAGGAGCTCGGCATGACGCATTCGCACTTTGTCACCGTCCACGGCAAGCAGAACGAGGATCATTACACCACCGTGCGCGACATGGCGAGGCTGACCGCGTATGCGCTCAACGAAAGCCCGCAAAAGGAAATGTTCCGCACCATCGTCGGCACGAAGACATACACCGCGACCTCCGGTCCGCGCGAGCTGTATGTGGTCAACTCGAACCGCATGCTCGTCGACGCGCCCGCGACCGAAACGATGCAGCACCCGATCTCCTGTCTCTATGCGGACGCGATCGGCGTCAAGACCGGCGACACGAACGCCGCGGGCAAGTGCCTGATCGCAGCGGCGGAGCGCGACGGCGTGACGCTCATTGCGGTGCTGTACGGCGGCACGCTCGGCGATCCCGACTATAACGACGGTTGGAACGACGGTCAGAAGGACCGCTACAATGTACGCCGCTTCCAGGACGCTGCGGCGCTGTTCGATTACGCGTACGCGGACATGATCCGCACCGTCACCGTGTCCGAGCTCGTGGCGGCAGGGCTTCCCATCACCTTTGACGTGACCATTCCCAACGCCTCCGCCGAAGATTCGCAGGGCGGCGTTCTGACCGCGAACGCGGACGTTTCGATGGAAACGACGTTCTCCCTCATGCTGCCCGATCCGAACGCGAAGGTTACGGATATCAAGATCGAATCGAAACCGACCTTCACGAACCAATACGCGCCGATCGGCGAAGGCTCGGTCATCGGCAATGTGACCTATTCCTATAACGACAAGGTGCTTTTGAGCGCAAGCCTGCTTGCCTCGCGCAGCGTCAAGGAAGGCACGGCACAGATCGACATCGCTCCCGCGCCGTCCGACGGCGGTTATACCGTGCAGGACGATCTGATCGGCGACGCGAACGTACCGACGCTCCGTCCGGCCGACGGGACCGGCGTCGGCGAGCAAGGCGGAAACAAGCTGCCGCTGTGGTTCTGGATCGCGCTGATCGTCGTGATCGTGCTGCTCCTGTTTTGCGTGGTGCTGTTTATCCTCTACGTCCGCGCCGAGCGCGCGCGCAAGCGCCGTGCCGCCGCACGCCGCCGTGCAAGACAGCGCGCCATGGAAAACGAGCGCTATCAGCCGCGCAACTGAGGTATGATATGAGAAAAACCGTCCTCTGCCTGCTTCTCTGCATTTTGCTCCTTCCGGTCTACGGGAAAGCCGAAACGACCGAATCGACAGGATTCGACCTGAAGAAGCTCGCGGAGGACACTGTATTTTTGGCGCGTCTCGACGACCCGTCTCACGCGATCCTCGGGCTGGAGCGCAACGCCGACAAAAAACGCTATCCTGCAAGCACGACGAAGATCATGACCTGCATTCTCGCGCTCGAATTGTCCGAGCCCGACGAGCTCGTCAAGGTCAGCAAGCGCGCCTGCAATCTCTCCGAACGCAATTCCAAGATGGGTCTTGAGCCCGGCGACCGATTCCAAATGATCGACCTTCTTTACGGGCTCATGCTCCCCTCCGGCAACGACGCCGCGATCGCGATCGCCGAGCACATCGGCGGCAGCGTCGACGGGTTTGCCGATCTCATGAACAAAAAGGCGCAGTCGCTCGGCATGGACGGCACGCACTACGTGAACCCGCACGGACTGCACAACGCCGAGCATTACACGACCGCACGCGATCTCGCGATCCTCACCGCCTACGCCATGGAGAACGAGACGTTCCGAAAGATCGTCTCCACGACCGAATGCACGGTGAAGTCCAAGGATGGCAAAAAACTCGTTCTCAGAAACGCTAACCGCCTTCTGCGCGATGTGACCGCCAACACCTATGAGCCGTATTCGTGCCTGTACGCAAATGCGATTGGCGTCAAAACGGGCGATACGCATCTTGCGGGCAAGTGCCTCGTCGCCGCCGCCGAAAAGAACGGCGCGACGTACCTCCTCGTGCTTCTGCACGGCGAAAACGCGCCGGATTCCGCGAAGGGCAGAGAAAAGGACAAGTACGCCGCACAGCGCTTTTATGACGCGATCGAGCTGTTCGAGTACGCGTTTCAAAACGATACCGTCGCTGTCGGCGCCGATACGCTGAGCTGTCTGCCGGACACCTATGCCTGTTCGCCCGATCCGAGCGTGAGCCTTGCGAGCGAAGCGCTCTATCGCATCGAGTGGGACGAAACCGAATCGCTGACCGTGCCGCGCTGGAAGGCGGGCGCGTTGCTCGCCGACCCGTTCCCCGAAGAGTTTCTCAACTATTCCGTCACCTCTCCGAACGCGCCGATCGGCGAGATCGCCGGGACCGTTTCCGTCGTGATCGAAAACGAAACACTGTTCCACGGCACGCTGTTCGCCGAGGACTACACCTTCCCGCCCACACCGGAGCCGACGCAGGAACCGATCTTCATCATCGAGGAGGAGACGCCATTCGTGCCGCTCTCCCCCGTCCCCGCGCCGACCCCCTCGCCCGAGGTGACGCCCTCGTGGATCCCGATCCCGACCGAAACGCCCAAACCGAACGGCTCGTGGTTCTGGAATCTGTTCCGCTGCGCGCCGGACTGCTAATCGATAAAATCGAGCCCGAGCGCAAAGAACGTGCGCCGTCCCGCGATCCCGTCGACCTTCAATCCGTTTGCCTTTTGGAACCGCTTCACCGCGCGTTCCGTTTTTTTACCGAACACGCCGTCGATCTGTCCGGGATCGTAGCCCTGTTCCTTTAATGCCGTCTGCAGCTCTCGCACGTCGTCGCCGCGCATATACGGGCTTTTCAGCCGCAGCTCGCGCGAGGTGTAAAACGGCGGACGTCCGAACCGGTCCCAGCCGGAGATCCGGCTTTCCACCACGCCGACGTCGCGTCCCTTTGCCTCGATCACATGATCGTGATCGATCGCGTAGCCCACATGCACGGCTCTGCCGCCGCTCAAACGAAACGCCATATCGCCCTCGCGCACCTCGGTCCTCGATACCGAACGGCAAAGATCGCGAAGCCCTTCCGCGTTCACGTCGTGGTCGATCATATCGTGCTTCAAAAAGAAATACACGCCGAGCCCCGAGCAGTCGAACGCGCGCAGCACGTCGCCGTAGCCTTCCCGGACCTCCTTCTTCCAATGCGCGATCGCGCGGTCTGCGTTTCGCTTTGTCTTCTCTTTCTTACGAATCCACGCCTCCGTAATCGTCGGCTTCTTTTGCCCCTGCGCGCCCCAGACATAGATGCTGTGGTTTTTGACCTGCTCCTTGAGATATTCCGTAAATTCCGATGCCTGCATATAAAAATCCTCCCCTTCATTCTATGTGAAGGAGAGGATCGCGTGTGAATTCGCTCACCACTTATTGTACACCTTTTCGGCAAACCCGAGAAATTCGTTCATCCGAACAACCGTTCCGTTGTTGAGCTTCGCCGTGCCGGAAAACCGCCCGAACACCTGATGCTGATCGGAGCAGATCACGAGCACGTCCGTCTTCGACGCGCGATCGAGGATCGGCGTAAACGTCAGATCGAGCCGACCTTCGTCATCGGTGAAATGCCACGGAGACAGCAGATCGTCCGACCCGTCCTGCGCTTTCGGAATGCCGAAGTCGACGCGTCCGAGTTTGTGCGCGATGCCGTCATAAAACAGCATATTCTCGCTTGCCGCGCGCGTGTCGCCGAAGCCGTAGCCGAGGTTGAACCCGAACACGTGCCCGTCGATCTCGCCCTGCGCGGCGCTCCAGTACCAAGTATTCTTGTAGGTCCATACGCCTCTGCCCCAATCCAAGAGCCCGAACGTGTCCTTCTGGTCGAGCGCGACCCGCTCGTCGCCGATGGCAAAGAAGCCCTTTGCGCGCATACCGACGATCTTCTGATTGTAGTAGAAATGACCCCGTTTATCAAACGGCGTTGCGATCACCATGGAATCCTTCGGCTCGTCGGTCAGAAGAATGTCGCAGGTAAACGGCTTGCCGTCGCGAAACCTGTCGATCGAAAACCGCAGCAGCCGCCCGTCCTTGGTGTGCTCATACGAGCCGGACGCGCCTTTCAGCGTTTTACGTACGTCCCCGGTTGCGGACGAGGACGGGAATCCGGTCTTTCCCATCGGCAGCCAGAACATCGGCGAAACGGTCGTTTCCGTCGCGTTTGCAAAGTCCAGAACCGAGGCGGAAAGAAGCCCCATGTAGCTGTTGTCGTCGACCGTCAGCGCGACACCCCAGCGGTCGTTGGTGATGAGGTAATAGTCCCATTCCTTGATGCGCAGCCTGCCCGCTTTGATCTTCGACCGATCGTACGTTTTTAAAAGCGCCGTCGCGTAGCCCGGCTCCGAAAGGTCGCCCCGTTCGTTCAAAAGCGGTCCGGAACCGAATCGATGCTGTTCCATTTCCTGCCCTCCGTCTTTAATGTTGTTTACCAGTCGCTGCTCCAATCCGTTCCGCCGGAATCCCATGAATCGTAGCTCGAAGACGACGAATCCGAGTCGGAAGACGTCAGATCGTCATAGGTATCGGAGGACTTGAAGTCCGTCACGCCCCAATCGGAATCGTAATCCTTGCCGACGTAGTAATCCTCATAATCGCCCACATAGATCGGCGTTCCGGAGTACCAGTCGGAGGAAACCGTGTCCGAATAGTACCAGTCGTTTCCGTAGCGGTAATACGTCCGGTTGTCGTTGTTGAAGGAATAATAGCCGTCGTTTCGGTGCTTGACACAGCTGACCGTTATCGCGATCGGGATCCATGCGAACATCAGGAGCATGAAAACGATCATCAGAATCTTTTGACCGACCGATGCCTTCTGCTTGCCTGCAGTGCCTTTGGTCGCGGGCTCGCCGTCCGGATAAATGCCGCGGTTATGACATTCCGAAAGCAGCTTTTGGAACAGCTCGTTGACCGCGTATGCCTCGTCCGGTCCCTGATAGCGGATCGCACGCGAGCCGTCCGCTTTGTTCTTATAGACGACGAAGTGGTCCCCGTCCTGATAAATACCAAACGCCTTCGGCTCCTGATAGTTTTCGCCGATGAAGAAGTGCATTCGAAGAAGCGGCATGCCGCGCTCGGCACAGTATTCCTTTAATTCGTCGATCGTCTTTGGCTGAAAGATCTGCCGCTCCGTATCCTCGATATAGCTTTCATTGATCGCATTGCAGTGCGGACAGTTCTTCTCGTTGCTTTGGACCGTACCTCCGCAGTACGGACATTTGCTTGTTGACGCCATGTATACCCCCTTATCGAAAACGCGGTCTCAGATCCCTCTGACGCGGCATTCATACGTCAGCTTATAGAACAGCTCGCTGACCGCATGCGCCTCGTCCGGACCGTCGTAACGGATCGCACGCGTCCCGTCGGATTTGTTCTTGTAGACGATGAAGCGGTCCCCGTCCCGATAGATTCCGTACGCCTTTGGCTGAAGATAATTTTTCCCGACGAAGAAGCGCATCCGTTCCAACGGGATCTTCTGCTGTTCGCAATACGATTTGAGCTCCTCGATCGTATGCGGGATCAGGACATGTTTCGACGCGTCCGCAATGAAGTAGGAATTGGAAGCGCCGCAGTTCGGACAGCTGCGCGCATCGCTTGGGACGATCCCGCCGCAGGACGGGCAACGATTCATTGAGACCATGTTTTATTATTTCTCCGTTCAAAATTCTTCGTAAAAAAGGAGGGCATGAAGCCCTCCTGCTTCGATCATTTCAGGCTTTCCGCGATCGCGACCGCAACGGCGACCGTTGCGCCGACCATCGGGTTGTTGCCCATACCGATGAGACCCATCATCTCGACATGCGCCGGAACGGAGCTGGAGCCCGCAAACTGCGCGTCGCTGTGCATTCTGCCCATGGTGTCGGTCATGCCGTAGGAAGCGGGACCTGCCGCCATGTTGTCGGGATGCAGCGTTCTGCCAGTGCCGCCGCCGGACGCCACGGAGAAGTACTTCTTGCCGTTTTCGGTGCACCATTTCTTATAGGTGCCCGCGACCGGATGCTGGAAGCGCGTGGGGTTCGTGGAGTTGCCCGTGATGGAAACGTCCACGTTCTCGTGACGCATGATCGCAACGCCCTCGTTGACGTCGTCCGCGCCGTAGCAGCGAACCTTTGCGCGCTCGCCGTCGGAGAACGCCTTGGTGTACACAACCTTCAGATCGCCGGTGTAGTAATCATACTCCGTCTCGCAGTAGGTGAAGCCGTTGATGCGGGAGATGATGTACGCCGCGTCCTTGCCGAGACCGTTCAGGATGACCTGCAGGGGCTTGGTGCGGACCTTGTTCGCGGTTCTTGCGATACCGATCGCGCCCTCCGCTGCCGCGAAGGATTCGTGACCTGCGAGGAATGCAAAGCAGCTCGTTTCTTCACGAAGCAGCATTGCGCCGAGGTTGCCGTGGCCTAAGCCCACCTTACGCTGATCCGCAACGGAACCCGGGATGCAGAACGACTGCAAGCCTTCGCCGATGGCTTCCGCCGCTTCCGCCGCGTTCTTGACGTCCTTCTTGTACGCGATCGCCGCGCCGACGGTGTATGCCCAACCCGCGTTCTCAAACGCGATCGGCTGAATGCCCTTGACGATGCCGTACGGGTCGACGCCGTGCTCGTCGCAAATCGCCTTCGCTTCGTCGATGTCCTTGATGCCGTAACCGTTCAGCACCTTGGTGATCTTGTCGATTCTTCTTTCATAGCCTTCAAACGTAATCATGCGGCACCTCCGTTATTCCTTGCGCGGGTCGATGACCTTGGCGGCGGTTGCGAATCTGCCGTAGGTCCCGATGTTCTTTTCGTACGCTTCCTTCGGGTCGACGCCCTTCTTGATCGCTTCCATCATCTTGCCGAGGCTGACGAACTGATAGCCGATGATCTCGCCTTCTTCGTCAAGACCGATCTTGGTGACGTAGCCTTCCGCCATCTCCAGGTATCTCGGTCCCTTCGCCTTGGTGCCGTACATCGTGCCGATCTGCGAACGAAGTCCCTTGCCGAGGTCCTCAAGACCTGCGCCGATGGTGAGACCGTCGTCCGAGAACGCGCTCTGGCTTCTGCCGTACACGATCTGCAGGAACAGCTCGCGCATTGCGGTGTTGATCGCGTCGCAAACGAGGTCGCTGTTCAGCGCTTCGAGGATCGTTTTGCCGGGCAGGATCTCTGCCGCCATAGCCGCGGAATGCGTCATGCCGGAGCAGCCGATCGTTTCAACAAGCGCTTCCTCAATGACGCCTTCCTTGATGTTGAGCGTCAGCTTGCAGGCGCCCTGCTGCGGCGCGCACCAGCCGATGCCGTGCGTTAAACCGCTGATGTCCTTAATTTCCTTTGCCTTGACCCACTTGCCCTCTTCGGGGATCGGAGCGGGATCATGCTTCGCGCCTTTTTTGACGCATACCATTTCTTCCACGTCACGGGAATACTGCATGGATGATTATCCTCCTTCTTGTTTCGGGCGCGAAAAACCGCAATCCCGGAATTTACAATAGTATATCATGGAAAAATCCTCTTCGCAAGACGGATTTTCCGTGTTATAATAAATATCGAAAACTTTTTCGGAGGTACCGCATGGAAGTCGCCGCTTTGATCCTATCGGGCGTTTCACTGTTTTTGATCCTGATCGTCCTATTTTTACTGCTGCTGTCCTCACGCAAGGACCGTTTGTCCGAGCTTCGCATGGAGATCAGCAACACGTTGTCCGCATTCGGCAAAACCATCTCGGACAATCAGCGCACCGCGTCCGAATCGCAGGACAAGCGCCTTTCGAGCATGGAACAGAACAACGCGCTGGACTTTGAACGGCTCAGAAAATCGCAGGAGGATCGCATCAGCTCCTTGGAACGCGCGAACGAGGAAAAACTGGAAGCGATCCGTCAGACGATGGAACGGAGGCTCACGTCGATCCAGACCGAGAACGCCGAACGGCTCAATGAGATGCAGCGGGTCGTCGATGAAAAGCTTGAAAAGACGCTCGAAACCCGCATCTCGGAATCGTTCAAGCTCGTGTCCACACAGCTCGAACAGGTCTATAAGGGACTCGGTGAAATGCAGGCGGTAGCACAAGGCGTGACCGATCTTAAAAAGGTTCTTTCGAACGTCAAAACGCGCGGCATCTTAGGCGAGGCGCAGCTTTCGGCGATCCTAAGCGAGATCCTCTCCCCCGAGCAGTACGAATGCGACGTCGCCACCAAGCCCGGCTCGCGCGATCGCGTGGAGTTTGCGATCAAACTTCCCGGCGACGGCGAACAGCCCGTATATCTTCCGATCGACGCAAAGTTCCCCGGCGAGACATTCTCGCAGCTGCAGGACGCCTATGAACAGGGCGATCCGAACCTGATCGCGCAGGCGGCAAAGATGCTTGAGATCCGTCTGAAAGCCGAGGCGAAGGACATCCGCGACAAGTACATCGACCCGCCGCACACCACCGATTTCGGGATTCTCTTCCTCCCCTTCGAAGGGCTGTACGCCGAAGCGGTCAATCGTGGATTCATCGAGGAGCTGCAGAGAACCTACCGCATCAACGTAACGGGTCCCTCGACGATGGCTGCGTTTTTAAACAGCCTGCAGATGGGCTTCCGCACGCTTGCGATCCAACAGCGTTCCGGCGAGGTCTGGCAGGTGCTCGGCGCGGTCAAGACCGAGTTCGAAAAGTTCGGCGATATTTTGGAGCGCTCACAGCAGAAGCTGCAGCAGGTCAATAACGACCTCGATACGCTGATCGGCACCCGCACCCGCGCCATCAACCGCAAGCTCAAGGATGTCGAACGCCTCGACGCCTTTGAAAGCGGCAATTTGTTGGATAACTGAAAATGCTAAAGGGGTTGTTAAGAAAGTCTCGAAATGTCATCCTGAGGAGCGATGGTACGCGCGGGAAGCGCGCGATCTACCGCTGTAACGAAGCGCAGCGGAGTGGAACGCGACGAAGGATCTCCTAAAGGCTGTGCTGTTTTTGGAGATTCTTCGCCTAAAGGCTCAGAATGACAGGACTTTCTTAACAGCCCCTACATACATGACGGCTATGTCGTCAATTCATGTGCCGCAAGGCACAATTCAAGTCCTTTGGACAATTCATGGAGCGAAGCGAGAATTCATCGGCGCTTTTAAATAGCCAACAATTTTTAACAGCGCCTTCTTTTATTCCTTTGCGTATTTCTCAAACCAGTTCGTGATCTCGGTCAGCCTGCGGATGCGATGCTTCGGCTTTCCGGAGCGGGAAAGCTCGTGGTTCTCGCCGTGGAAGACGCAGATGCGCGCGGGCACGCCGCAGTCGACGAGCGCACCGTACATCTGCAGTCCCTGATCGATCGGGCAGCGGTAGTCCTCGTCCGAATGGATGAACAGCGTCGGCGTCTTCACGTTCTTCGCGTATTTCAGCGGGCTGTGATCCCAAAGCTTCTCGTAGTCCGTATAGAAGTCCGCCTTGTTCTGATCGCCGACAAAGTAGTAGCCGATGTCACTGATGCCGTTGAAGCTCAGCCAGTTCGAGATCGACCGTTGCGACGCGCACGCGCAGAACCGGTCGGTATGCCCGATGATCCAGTTCGTCATAAAGCCGCCGTAGCTGCCGCCCGTTTCGCACACGCGTTTCGGATCGATCGCAGGATAGCGTCTTAAAACCTCGTCCGCAAAGTCCATGAGGTTCTTGTAATCCGTCTCGCCGTAATGTCCCATAATGTCCGCAAACGCGTCGCCGCGACCGTCAGAACCCTTCGGATTGCAGAAGAAGACAAAGTACCCCTTCCCTGCCCAGACCTGCATTTCGTGATAGAACACCGTGCCGTAGACCGTCTTCGGTCCGCCGTGAATGTCGAACACTGCGGGGTACTTCTTATTAGGATCGTAATCCTTCGGCTTCAGCACCCAACCGTCGATCTTCCATCCTTCGCTCTCCACCGAGACCGGCTCGCATTTTGCGACGTACTTATCCATCAGCACACCGTCGTTGAACTGCGAAAGCTTGGTGAGCGCGCCCGTTCTCAGATTCTTTGCGTAAAGCTCCTGCAGGCTTCCCTCGTACAGGGAGATGAACAGCGCTTCGTCGTTGTCCGGATGGATCGCCACCGCGTCGATGGAGCCGATTTCCGTTGCGATCGGAAGATTGTTCCCCTGCATATCCAAGGCGTACAAATGCGAGCTCTCAACGCGCGTGGTGATGTAATAGAGACGGTCGTTCGTGCCGATCATGCTCTGCCCACCGCCGTGACGCACGTCGCTGCCAACCGAATTCCACAGGCTTTCGGTGTTCTCGTAAAGCATCGTCAGATCGCCCGTCTCGCGGTCGACCAGATAGAAGTCGCTGTTCTCGTTGAGCCCGATGTCCTTGCCCTCGGTCGCCATCAGAAGAAGGCGTTCGCCGACCGCTTTGATGCGATCGATGAACAGCCCATCGTAGGCTTTGAGAAGCCGGTTCTCACCCGTCGTCGCGTCCAGCACATACAGCTCCGTATGCGTGAGACTGCGCCGCGCGGGGTACGACGTGCCGAGGTAATAGACGAGGTCGCCGACAGTCTCGATCGATTCGACGTCGAAGAACGGCTCCGTGATCCTCTTGATCTCCTTTACGTCCGAAGAAATGAGGAACAGCGCGGTGCGGCTCTTGTTCACGACCCCGCCGCCGTTCATCCAATACGGCAGCTCGTCGAAGACCTCGTAATCCGCTTCATCCGCATAGCCCTTTTCAACCTTCTCGCGGTCCTCCTTGCTCATGCGATAGTAATCCGGCGCATTGGCGTCGATCGAACCGAGCACGGCGAACGCGCCGCAAGGGAGCTTTTTGATCCACTGCGCGGAAAAAGGCAGTGTAAACGCGTGGATCGCTTCGCCGCCGCGAAGGTCGAGACGGTAAAAGCTCGTGAACTGCTCCTTCTTTTCGGCGCGCTTCTTTTCGGACGCAGAACGGATCGCCGGGAACAGGATCGTGTTCTCCGTTTCCCAGAAATACCGTCCTTCTTTGCCGAGATCGGTGAGCTGCCGAACGCTGCCGTCGTACAGCCACAGGCGGCTTTCGTAGTAATTCTCTTCCTCATTGCAGTTCGACACGACGAACGCCGCGCGCTTGCCGTCCGGCGCGTACGTGACGTTCGAAAGGTATTTGTAATCCAAAAAATCGTTGATCTCGACCGGTTTCATCTCAAATCTCCTTTATTCGCTTTCCTATATTGTAATGCCAAAGGGAAATAATTGCAACAAAAAAGAACAGCCGAAGCTGTTCTAAAGGCAATCAGTTAAACAGGATGCACCGCATACAGCACCGACAGCGCGAGATATACGCCGGTCAGCATATCCGCGCCGCCGCCGAGCGGAAGCGCCGCAATGCGGTTTGCGGTCGCGGTCAGAACGGAATAGGACGCGTCGGAAAGGACGTTTCGTAAAAGCTGGAACAGATCCTCGGACACCATGCCCTCGCCGCTCTGCAAAAGGAACGCCGCGGACAGCTCGGTCGTGTGCGCGGCAGCAGCGCCGGAAAGCTCGCGCGTCGTTTCGAGCACGCGGTTATAGCTTCTGCCGAGCGCAGCGGACAGCGCGCCGTAGCCCGCCATATAGCCGCACAGCAAGCGGTCTGCGGACGGGATCAGTCCCACGCCGACGCCCGCGATCGATGCGCCCGCCGCGCGGCACGTCTCGGGATCCTGTTCCCGGAACGCGGCATGCAGCTCGGGAAGCAGCGGCTTCACGACGTTCGAATACGCGTTCGGCTTTGCGTCGGTGACGAGCGGGCTCAAATCGTCCTCCTTTGCGTTCGTCTCGATCACGCGAAGGATGTGCCTGAGCCGGATATCGAGATCGGTCGGCAGAAACACCGCCTTCAAAGAGCTCAGCGAAAGGTCGTAATCCGTGCTCTGCGACAGATCGACCGTGAATTCACACGCGGGGATCTCGATGCGCTCGCTGCCCAAAAGGACCTGCTGTCCCTCCGCGATGTCGTAGCGGGTCAGCGCCTTGGTCGACGGAACGACCGTCGAGAACGGCGAAAGGCAATGCGCGTTCGTGAGGATCGCGATCATGCCGATCGAGGTATCGCAATAGACCGCGTCGGGATAGACGGCATAGACCGTTCCGGCGTAGTTTCCCATCCGAAGATATGCATGCAGGCGTCTGCAGGTTTTTCTTGCTGTTTCTTGCATAAAGACGGATCGGCGGAACGTACCGCGGTCGACCGCGCATATACATGTTCCGCTTATGCATATTTTAACGTCTGACAGTCCGTTTGTAAAGATTTTAAGGCCGTATAAACGCCCAAACAATATGAATAGAGTGTAAATTTATTCGGTTTTTGCAGGAACGTGCCAGGTCCCGAGGCGGCTGTTGCCGTCCTCCGTCTTCGTAAAGCCCATCGATCGGTACAGCGAAAGCGCGGGGACGTTGTCGACTTCGACAAACAGGACCATCCCTCGCGGTCGGTTCTCTTCGATCGCCCTGAAAAGCAGCTTCCTTCCCCATCCCTTGCGGCGATGCGTTTCCTTGACAAAAAGATCGAACGGCTCGTTCTCGTCCGAATCATGCGTGACATCGATGTATCCGACGACCTCGCCCCGATCGATCGCGAGCAATACCTTGAACACGTCCAAAGCTTCAACGACCTTATCGCCGGTCCAGTAGCAATCCGTTGTGTGAAGCGCGATATACGCGTCCCTGAACGGATCGGACAGCGGCACGATCCCGTCCGTGTCAATCTGCGTCGGATCGTCCGTAAGAACCATTTTCTGCATTTCCGGATCGAACGCAGCGCCGCGCTTTTCGAGCGTCTTTATGATGAGATCGTTCTGAGGATTAAACACGAAATCCGCCTGGAATCCCGAATAGTTCGCCGCAAGATAGTCCGCGATCTCTTCGTACGCCTCATATGCGCGGGAAAACCCGATCAGCATTTCGATGTACCGTTCCGCTTCGATGATCAAAAAGTTGAACAGCCCGATCAGCGCGTCGTCCCGGAAAACGCCGAGCGCAAGATAATCCTTTTTGCCGACGGTGTCGAAAAGGTTCGACCTTTGGTTTTCCAGCGAGGAAAAATGCGGATCGGAATAAACGGGATCGTCCTTGATCCCGTTGATGAACGGCATGCACGGTCCGAGATCGGACAGTATTCGGATCATTGTTTTCACCTCCGTATCTCAAGATCCATCAAGAAAAAAGCACAGCCGATGCCGACCGTGCTTTGTTTCTCAAGCGGGATTATTCTTCCGTTTCCTCCGGATCTGCGTCCGGAATATGCAGCTCGATCGGCTCGTTGCAGTTCGGGCAGATAAGACCGTCGGGTCTGTCGAGCATGTCCTGATCGAAATAGATGGTCTCGCCGCAGTTCGGGCAGACGATCTCGAAGAAATCGTCGTCGTCAAACTCGTCTTCCTCATCCTCGTCCTCGTCGCCGTAGAGGAAATCGTCGTACTCGTCGAGGTTCTCAAAGATCTCCTCCACGCTGTCGTCGAGATCCGCAAGCGTATCCTCGTGATCCGCCATTTCCTCGGCGATCAGATCGAGTGCGTCGACGATCGCGGTAAAGATCTTCGCGTACTTGTCTTCGCGGATGTTGAGACCTTCCATCAAACCGTCCAGATATGCGACCTTCTCAGAAATTCTGCTCATGCTGCACCTCCGAAATAAATGATAGTTTGCGTTATACGCGGGACATGTATTCGCCGGTTCTGGTGTCGATGCGGATCGTGTCGCCCTCGTTGACGAACAGCGGGACCGCAATGTGGTAGCCGGTTTCGAGAACCGCGGGCTTGGTCGTGCCGGTTGCGGTGTCGCCCTTGAAGCCCGGTTCGGTCTCGGTGACCTTGAGCTCGACGAAGTTCGGCGCTTCGACGGAGAACGCGCTGCCCTTGTAGAAGCGCATCTTGACCTGATCGTTCTCCTTGATGAAGTCGATCGCGTCTTCGACCTGTTCGAAGTTCAGCGGGATCTGCTCATAGGTTTCGATGTCCATGAAGTAGTAGAGTTCGCCGTCGGAATACAGATATTCCATATCCTTGGTCTCGATGTGTGCCAGCGGGTACTTGTCCGTCGGGCTGAAGGTGCGCTCCAACACCGCGCCGGTCATGACGTTCTTGAGTCTCGTGCGCACGAACGCCGCGCCCTTGCCCGGCTTGACATGCTGGAAGTCGGAGATCGACCAAACAACGCCGTCAATCTCAACCGTTACGCCCTTGCGGAAATCGCCTGCCATAATCATAA
>CALGGM010000012.1 GCA_937915925.1 uncultured Clostridia bacterium
CGGTTTCAGAGGATTTCATTAAAGCCCTATAATCAGCGGCAAACGCCTATGATTTCGGGGAATTCAAATCCTTATTTGTCTATATGAAAGTCTGATACCAGTATACCATGGCTTTTTCAAAACCGCCATATGATGCGCAGATTTTATGTACATAATACAAAAAGAATCGGCAGCGCAACCAAAGCGGTACGCCGTTTTTTATGCCATTGAAAAAACCGTGTCGTCAAAATGCTGTCAAAACAAGGATGTCGATATAGCGTTTGCCTCCTGTAGGTAACTGCTCAAATATTAGCAAATAATTGACAAACATTCTATAAATTGCTACGGCACGATCGATGTGTATGAGTACGATACCGATGATGACGATGACTATGAGTACAGTTCGTTCATCGCTGATTTGTCCGAAATTCTACCGGACGACGAAGCTATTGTCATTTCCGAGATCGGAAACGATAAGCTTCAGTACTTCGTCGCATACGCAGTCGTTGTAACCAAGTACGAGATCCGGACAGTTGATCTGTTCAATGCAAGCGTACAGGAAGCGGAAGAAATGCTCTGCGATGCCATGTACGCAACCGATTTCTATGGATGTGGGGAGGTAGTAGCTTTATGATTAAGGTCGAAAAGAGGACTTCGGTATATCCCGTGTTTATCGCGTCCGACGGCAAGGAGTTCACGGATCGTGCAATGTGCGAAGACTATGAAGACAAGATTCAAGAACCGATCTTTGACCGGGCGAATCAGATCCCGCATATCATTTGGGCGTTTCAGAACATCGAAACGCAAGCAGATGAGTACGATGCGGTTCTTGCGATCTATCCGAGGAACGATGAGGATATTGAAGCATTCGATGCTGTCATTTCTTCCACAGGCGGGTATGCTCCGTGGAAGAAGCCGGAAGAAATGCATCAGTACGTGAGGAAGATCCTCCTGTTCAGTTGCCGCGAAGAGCATTGGTGGGGAGAAAACAATCTGCACAACCTTGACTATGATTGGGTGAGCTATATCGGATCTCCGGACGATATGAAGAACGAATACATCTCTGCTATTGATACGATGGTAGAGAACCTTTTGGAGAAGGTTTTTGCCGATCGTGCCCCTGCCGACAAGGAAGCGCTCTCAGAAGCTCATTCTGCGGTTTTGTCCCCTGTAGTATAAAATCCCATTACCACGTGGGTAAACACGGATTCCAGATACTTTTACGCATTTTCACGGCGATCACAGAAGAAAACCACATAGAACTATGAATCGTGTATGGCATTATAAGAAAGCACCGATGGTGCGCGAAATAATGTCTTTACGGAAGGAGAAAAGAAATGAGCGCTCAGAACGACACGATCGAAATGGTCGGGATGCTGACGGACAGGGTAGTGTTCTTATCGGAGGCCGTCATTGAACAGATCGAACGCATCAAGGGGGACAGGATCGTTGAGAAAGCGCAATGCTTCGCTGAATTGCTCGATGAGCAGTTAAAAGAGATGCAGGAGCTTGTTCACGACCTTGTTGACACCGCAAGATTGGAGGGAAACAGCGAATTATCCTCGTGAGCAAGAGTATTCACAAAAAATCGGGGCATTTGATCATTTTTTGATCATTGCATAAATGTATAAGAAAAAGCCCTATTATGCAGAGCCGAAAAACTCAGTAAAATAGGGCTTTTTTCGTGGTTGCGGGGGCAGGACTTGAACCTGCGGCCTCCGGGTTATGAGCCCGACGAGCTACCGACTGCTCCACCCCGCGATGGTAAGATGTAGTATAGCAGGTGCGGGAGCATTTGTCAACCCCCTTTTTTAGAATGGAGATTCTTCGCCGCTGCGCTCTCAGAATGACAGGGGCTGGAGACGGCGTTGAACCCGTAGGGACGACCATCGGTCGTCCGCAATTGTGTTGCGAGAAGATTCTTCGCCGCTTTGCGACTCAGAATGACAGTCCCGAGGAGAACTGTGAAGTGTCGCTTGAACCGCAAGCCTTTTAACGGGGCGCCGAGGTCGTCGCCCCTACAAGTCGTATATGCAACCACGCACGGCTGAACCCAACGGACAATCATCGGTCGTCCGTTCAATTTTTGCGGGCAGAAAAAAGAGCCGCGGGGACGGCTCGCAACGTGTCAAAAAACTATTTGACACGATGAACAGACTGTTGGAAAGGGAGAGATGGCGACGCGCGGGAAGCGCGCGACGGCACCGCTGTAACGAAGCGAAGCGAAGTGGCGAAAGAATTCGCGTTTTCGCGACGGAGCTATACTAACGTATGCGACCGAAGATGGCGACGCGCGGGAAGCGTGCGACGTCACCTCTGTAACGGAGCGAAGCGGAGTGGTTAAGAAAACGCGGATAGTTTGCGGCGAAACAATAGAAAGAAAGGGCGTCCTTGCGCCCTTTCATCCGACAAGTATTCATTGAATCATCTCGCCGCAAACGGTCTGACCCCTTTTACGACGGTCTGAGAGCCGCGGGAGCGGCTCGTGGGGGAGGCTCAGGCGCACATGCCGTGGGAGGACATATAATCGTAAAGCTGCTTGCCGTGCTCCTGTTCTTCCTTCTGAATGTGGTTCAGGGCGTCGCGCGCGCCGGGGTCGTTGAACTCAAAGATGCAGGTATCGTACACGGACGAAACATGCTTCTCGGTGTCCAGCGCGTCGCGGCAAAGGTACTCGTCGTTCTTGCTCATCTTGTGACCGCACTCGCCGCGGCAGGCAGGCTGCGCGTTGTTCTGCTTCTGACCGCCGCCCATCATCGGGAACGTGCCCTGCATGAGCGATTCGATCGTGGATAGATGCGTAAGCTCCGCGGAGCGGATCGTTTCAAAGAGCTCCTTAAGCTCCGGATCCTCGGCGCGCTCGGCATACGTTCCGTACTTCTCGATGCAGATCTCTTCGGAATTTTTGAGATCCTTCAAAAGCATGGTTTCTTTTTCTGTCAGTTTCATGTTCATCACCTCGCCCATAGCATGGACGAAAAACCGCCGCCTATGCGCAGGCGGCGGGATTCGTGTGGAATCGTCAGTTTTATTCCTCGTATACTTCGCAAAGATACAGCAGCGTGTCGCCGTCAAGACCGATCCAAAAGCCGATGCCGCGATCGTCACCGTCTCCGTCGTCTACGCCATTCAGATAATAGCGATTCTCCTCCAGATACCGGAAGAACCGATCCTGCTTCACGAGCATATCGTACCAATCGAGAATGGAAAGGAAGGTATCGTCCGTGACCTGCAGGGTCATCTCTTCCTCCTCGACCGTGTCATACAGGATATATGCGGGCTGATAGTAATCCGCTTCTTCGAACGATACAAAGGATACGGTCACCGTTCGATTCTCGGCGTCGAACGCCTTGATAACGCAGGCGCGCTCCGTAACTTCTCGGTTGCGCTCCACCATCGAAGGAGAAACCGTAACACGTATTGATGCCTCTTCGGAGGAGTGATGTTTTACGATACCCCAGCCCCAGTCGCTGTAATACAGCCGGTTTCCCCGAGCAAGCACCGCAAAATCACCGAGATAGTATTCGTGTCCGTCGATATCAAGGTATTTCGTGTAGATGATCGATTCCGCCTTTTTTTCGAAGACCTCAAACCGGAGCGAGGTACGCTCTGCCGCGTTCTCTTCCTCAACGTTCAAACAGGTTCCGAGACCGTCAATGAAAACGACGAGATCGCATCCGTACGGACTGCCGTCTTCAAACTCCACCGAAAGCCCGTTGACAAAGGCGTCTGCCTGTGCCTGCGTCAATGACGCACCTGCGCCTGTTACCGCGGGCAGAACCGCGTTCGGCTCGGAGACGTAGGAATAGACCTCCTGCGAGGAAGGATCGACCCACAAAAGCTCGTTCAGCGCAGGATCGTATCGAACAACGCGGTCGCCAAACCGAACGGTATTGCCGTTCAGTGTAAAGGGCACGGTTTGATCGAAGGGGGCATTCACGTCGATCATGCGAACCGTTCCGTCGGAGAGAAACACCAGATACTGTTCAAGCCCGAGCGCTCTTGCGTCGCCGCTGCTGCCGTCTGCTGCCTCGATCTCGGCAAGCCGCCAGACCGCACAAAGCGTCGCTTCGTCGAGCACGGTTTCGCTCTGCGTGCTGTTGCCCATGCGCCGAAGCGTAGCATAGACAAATTGATTCGGGGAGGTCTGATAGATGAGCATCAAAGCTTGTGTCTGCGGGTCAAAATACCCGTAACAGGAGCGGCCGTCCTCGATATGCACATGATTATCGTACACGGCATAGCTGTAATCGACCGGATGCCCGAACGCAAGCTCGGAGTTCGAGGAGACCGGCACCGTTTCGTTATAGGTCACCGTGCCGTCCTCTTTGAAATGATATTCCTTCCAAAGTTCAACAGAGGTTGTATAGAGCACGTTGCCGTCGTTGTCTTTTTCTTCCTCCACAAGCCATTCGCCATAAAGATCCGATTCATGCAGCTCGCGGAGAAGCGGGGCAAAGGAACCGTCGCTCTGCCATTGACAGCCGGGAACGCCGTCATGCGTCACAAGCGTACCGGAATCGACCTGCTTGTCGCCCATATAGGGCGTTTTGCCGACGTACAGCGCGCCGTCGACCGTGTACAGATGAAAATCAAACTGCATGCGATCCCAAAGCACATAGCTCTGTTTGTTCGCATAGTCATAGACGATGATATGCTCGTCGACGATCCCGGAACCGAAGCTGACCGAGGCGATTAGCTCCGGCTTGCCGTCGCCGGTGAGATCGGTAAAGTACACACTCGAAACCGGCATACCGGAAAACAGCGTGCGCGTCTTGCCGTTTTCGACCGCCTGAACGGAATCCCAGGAAGGATTTCTGTCGCATCGGAACGTAATGTTCGGGAACGCGGAGAGACTGACAGGCGCGGAACCTTCCTCGGGATCGTTGCCGCTGTCACGGTAGTCGAACCATTCGACGACCGGCATCGAAGTTGCCGGAATGCTGCGACGGAAGGTCAGCACGCCGAAGTGTAAAACAACAAAGCGAATCGTGTCGGTTTGCGGGTCATAGGAAGCAAGGACAGTATTCTGATTGTCCGGCTTGAAATCCTTAATGCTCAGATGGAAAAGAGTATCTTCAAAGTATGGATAGTACCCAAGCGCCTCGGAATCGTCTTCCGGCTCGAATCGAATGACGCTGCCATCGGTATCATAGACGCCATTAACCGTCATTTCCGTATGATTATCACCGTTCAGATGCAAAACGGCGGTTCCGTTCGCATCAAAAACCAGATCGCCGGACAGCGTTAAGGGCATGCCTTCCATAACGGGAAGTCCGTCCGTTTTCCATTCGCCCGCAATTTGTTCTTTGGTTAGCTGTACGGTCGGATAGGAAATGCTGCCTTTACGGACATAAAGAGAATACCAGCGATTTCCTTCACCGGAATCTTCGGGGGAGCGCAGCATGCTGCTTTCCGAATCATATGTGAATTCGAGCGGTTTCTTGTCCATTCCGGTGCGCGTGATAAATACCTTGTTTTCGGAAACGGTATAGGTAAATGGATTTTCGCGGGATCCCCAATCTGCGACATGAACCTCCGAACCTGAACCGTTTTCATAAAAAACTAATTCATTCTTGTATTCGCCGAGCATAGCATCAATCGCAGCATCGGATTCATATGTTTCGGAAACGGTTTTGTATAATTCCCACGTCCCAACGAACTCGGTTGTAGATAATTTACGCTTTGGCATCGTCAAAAAGCATACGGCAACGACGACACCTGCAAGGAGCGCGACAAGGATGATCCAAAACGCGGGCTTTTTGTAGTTCAGAACGGACTTGACGCGGCTTTTCACGCCGGTCTCGCCGAAGGCAAGGGGACAGGCGGCGATCGAACGGCGGGAAACGCTGCTCTTTAAGAGCGCTTCCGAATAGGCGGCTTTGCTTTCGGCGTCATATTCCTTTACGACCTTTTCGTCACACGCGAGCTCGATGTCGCGGCAGAGGAGGATATACGCAAGCCACAGGAGCGGGTTGAACCAGTAGACCGCAAGCAGCAGAAAACCGAGCGGCTTCCAAATGTGATCGAAGCGGGAGAGATGCGCTTTCTCATGCGCAAGCACATAGCCCTTCGTCGTTTCGTCCATGCCGGAGGGGAGGTAGATTTTCGGGCGGATTAGCCCTAAAATGAATGGATCGCGGATCTCGTCACACACAAACACGCCTTTTTCAATCTTCATCGACGCGCGAACCTTATGCCTTAGCCGAAGATAGGAGATCAGCGCATACAAAAGCATGGCGCAAGCGCCTGTAAGCCACACCCAACCTGCGACGGTCTTCGCGACGGCAACGGGCTCGAGGTGTTTTGCCGCCTGCGCATTCGTCGGGTTGACGGCGCTGTTCAGCGCTTCAAAGCCGGATGAGATCACGACGCGTTCGCCCTCCACACGGATCGATTCCGTTTCGGATTGCTGAATCGTATAGGACCATGGCGCAACCGAAACCGTGGTCTCGCTCGGGACAAGACTCAACGCGCTTTCGATCGAAACGGGAACGAGCAGCCGGACGGCGACCAGTCCCCACAGCGCAACGCGGATCCACTTCGGCGCTTTTTTGAACACGAAGCGAAGAAGAACCGCGACGAGCACGATCCATCCCGCTGTGATGCTGATGTTCAGAAGACGCAGAAAGACATTGCTCATTGCCGGTCTCCTTTCCTGTACGCTTCGATCATGCGCAGGATTTCATCCGCCTCAGCGTCGGACAAGGGCTTGCGCGACGTGAACGCCGCGATAAACGCGGGCAGCGAGCCCGAAAAGCTTTCCGCAACGAACTGCTCGCTCTTTTCCGAATAGAACGCGTCGCGGGTGATCCGCACCTTGACAAGCCCGTCGACGTTTTCAAACAGCCCTTTTTCGCAGAGCTTACGAAGCACCGTATAGGTGGTGGGCTTTTTCCAGTTGAGTTCCTTTTCACAGAGCTTCACAAGCTCGCCCGACGGGATCGGCGCGTGCGCCCAGACGATGTCTGCAAACCGCGCCTGGACCTCTCCGAGTTCGGTCATATGCAAAACCTCCTTTTGGTTTACTCTCGATAAACCTGCGTTTAGTTTATCATGGATAAACCAATCTGTCAAGGGGAGAGGAAAGATCATATAAGCGCGGTGTAGGGGAGGTCGACCTCCCGTTAAGCCAATCGCGCTTCAACCGACACCTCATCCGCCTCGTACCTCGGCACCTTCCCCATCAAGGGGAAGGCTTACATTGGAGGCTTCTCCCCCTTTAGGGTGGAGAAGCTGTCTGCGAAGCAGACTGATGAGGGGGTGATTCCTCGCACCG
>CALGGM010000013.1 GCA_937915925.1 uncultured Clostridia bacterium
AAGATTCTTCGTCGCTTTCCACTTCGCTGCGCTCCGTTACAGAGGTAGATCGCGCGCTTCCCGCGCGTACCATCGCTCCTCAGAATGACACAACAGGGTATGCTGCGAACAAAACTCGTGTCATCCTGAGGCAAAGCCGACGGATCTTAAAGCTCCCCCTCGTTCATTCGGTATGACACATAGAGCTGTGGCCGGAACTTTCACTGCGCGGAGCGGATCAGAAGCACCGGCGTGCCTTCCGCGATCGGCTCGGCGAGGTTCGGGTTGCACGCTCTTACCTTCGCGATCGGAACGCCGAAGCGCTTGCCGATCGAGAACAGCGTTTCGTCCGGATCGCAGAACCACACGAGCATGCCGCTGTCCGTTTCGCACGGCGTACCCTTCAACAGCTCCGGGACATGATCGAACGCGATCTCGCGGTACCACTCCACATCGATCGACATCGTGAACCCGAGCGAGACCGTTCTCCCGCCGCCACTTAGACTCGCGTCGTATGCCCTGAGGCGTACGATCGGCAGCGTGCCCTTCGCCTCCGTCTCGAATGACAGCGGCAGCTCATAGGTAAAGCTGCTCTTCATGCCGTCGTCGTCGCGATACACGACCGTCGCGGCGAGCACGCCCTCGATCGCCGCCTTGCCGTTCTCCACCGAAACGCGCGTCACGGCGGGACGCAGCGCGGCATACAGCGGCAGATACGCGTCCTTCATGTGCGTCGGCACGGGGACCGTTTCGTTTATTTGTACGGTCTGGCTCCACGCGCCCTCATAATTCTCCGCGCGGGCGTGCCCGATCTCGCACGCGAAATCCGACGCCGCATCGTACGCGTCGGTCAAGATCCGCACCGTCTCCGACGTGCAGCCGTACACGCCGATCGAAAGCGCCGCATCGACCGTTGCCGCGCCGTCCTCGTCCAGCGTAACTGACAGCGACGTCAGCGTCGCCGTGCAGAACGCGTTCTCCCCTGCCTCGCATGGGATGACGTCCGAAAACGGCAGCACGTAAAGCTCGCGCCGGATCCCGCCGTCCGCGCCGCCGTAGAGCACACAAAGCCGCAGCTCGCCCTGCGGGATCATCCCCTCGGTGCCCTTGACAAGCCCGTTCACGATCGGCGTCGCGCTCGCCTGCACCACCGTCATGCCGCTCGGCGATTCGACCGTTTCGCTCATCCGAAGGCTGTGCGCGCCGAGCAGTGCCCGCCGTTTCAGAACGACGTTTGCCGTTCGGATCTCCGCGTCCCTTGCGCCGTCCAGTCCCGTGATGCAGTCGACGCCGACCGGCTCGAATACCGCGGTGCGAAGCTGAACCGTCGCCTGCAGCCGAAGTCCTCCGTCCTCGCGGCGCACGCTGCATGCGGGAATCTCGGCGGTGACGCGCGCGCTCATGTCCGGCGTGACGCCCTCCATGCGGATCGTGTGCGAGAACTCCGCCGCCGCTTCGAACGCGTACGGCATCCGTTCCGCGGACTCCACGGTGGGCTTTAAGGTCATCGTTCCGGTCACGACGATCGCGCCGTCGCGGCAGGTGATTTCCGAAACCGTCGCCTCACCCTCCGCGCTCAGCACGCGCTCCAGTGTTTTTCCCTGCGGCAGCGGGATCGCGCTCTCCATCTGTACCTCCACAACCGTCTCCCCGAACAGGGTCTCCGTCGAAAGCGTCGTTTTTCTGATATCCATGTCGAACACTCCTTTTCGTCTTCTCGAAAAAGGATATGCACCGTCCTTTGGAAACTTGCGTTTTTCCTGTGCGCGGGGTATAATACGGTTGGAAATAGATTGCGAGGAGGACGGGCGATGGATAAAAAGCTTCGGTATACGTTGATGCTGCGCGTGTACGGGGAGGAGAAGATCTTCGGACCCGGCATTGCGGAGCTTCTCGAACGCGTCGAACAAACGCATTCGCTGAGAAAGGCGACCCTTGACATGGGCATGGCGTACTCAAAGGCGTGGCGCATCGTGAAAACCGCCGAGAACGCTTTGGGCTTTCCGCTTCTCGAATCCTCCGTCGGCGGCAAGGGCGGCGGCGGCGCAAAGCTGACCGAGCCCGGAAAGCGGTTTCTTACCGCGTACCGCAGGTTTGAATCCGTCGTGCATGCGTATGCCGACGAGATCTTTGAGGAGATGTTCGGAGAGGACACGTACTAAAATACGTATCCTCTCTTTATTTTTCCAATTTTTGCAACCGAAACAGGTTTTTCGCGGTATTTTTGTTGAAACGGTGTAACACTTTTGCGTTTGCCGTTGTCTTCATAACAGAAATCAATCAAAGGAGAACTCGCCATGAAACGAATCGTTCCCATTCTGCTTGCGCTCTTGCTGGCTCTGACGCTGGTCGGCTGCTCGTCAAACAAGTCCGCGAGCGCCATGCCGCAGGCAGCTTATTCCACCTATGACAGCGCATATTTCGAAGCGGAAGAAGCCGCTATGGAGCAGCCTGCCGAATACGGCTACACCGGAAGCGGCGCGCCCGCCCAGAACCCCTCGCAGGCGCTTTCGAACCGCAAGATCATCCGCAACGCCGACATGAGCGTGGAAACCCTGACCTTCGATACGTTTGTCGACGAGATGACCGCCGCCGTCAATGCGATCGGCGGGTACGTGGAGTCGAGCAGCATCGGCAACCGCGGCTACAGAAACGGTCAGCAGCTCCGCTATGCGCGCTACACGATCCGCATTCCGGCGGATCAGCTCGACGCGTTTCTGGATACCGTCTCCGGGCTCGGCAACGTCACCGAACTGAACACGGGGCTTAGGGACGTTACGACAAACTACGTCGATTCCGAAAAGCACCTCGAAGCCCTTCGCACCGAACAGGCGGCCCTTTTAGAGATTCTTTCGAAGGCAGAGACCGTTGAGGACATCATCACCGTGCAGGATCGGCTGACCTATGTCAGCTACGAGATCGAATCGTATGAATCGATCCTGCGCACCTACGACGATCAGATCGCGCTGTCGACCGTATCGATGACCGTCAACGAGGTCGAAAAGGAAACGCCGGTCGAGAAGGAAACCTTCGGACAGGAGGTCTCGCGCCGGTTCAAAAACAGCCTCGAAAACGTCGGCGACGGCTTCAAGAGCTTCGGCGCGTGGCTGTTCGGCGAAGCGCCGGAGATCATCGTGACGCTGCTCATCCTCGCCGCAATCGTCGCAGTTATTATCCTGATCATCCGCGCGATTGTCCGCGGGAGCAAAAAGAGAAAGGAAAAAGCCGCGGCAAAGAAAGCGGAGAAGCTTGCTTCCGCGCCGGAACAGAAATAACGATCCTCCCCTACATGCAAAGAAGCGACCCCATTTTTCGGGGTCGCTTCGTATTTTTTATGCCAGTTTATGCTGTGGGAACGAACCGGGCTGCTGCTTTCCTCATGTCGACCGCACGTTTCATCACTTCCGTATCGACCACGCGCCAGCCGAGATAGCCGTCCACGGCGATCACGCGGCAAATGACGCCCGCCGGGCACCAGCCCTCGCCCATGCCTACATTCCCGTACAGCAGATATTCGCCTTCCGAAACGCGAACCGCTTTTCTGAGCTTCGGGAAGACGATAAAATCCGTCGGCCACATCGGTACCTGCCCGGGCAGAAGATCCGGATCCACTTCATCTTCAAAGACCCGATCCGGCACAAGGTTCGGTCGGTCGACCGCGCTTTGGAAAAAGCCTTCCAGCTCCGTCTGTGTCACAAAACAGCAGCCCGAATCGTCGTCATAATCCTCACCGTGCAGATACGGCGGAAGCGCATCCTCGTAATTGTAGAACAGTGCGTCCAGAATCCTGCGCTGGCACTGCTGTTCCCAACGGTCCGGATATTGCTTTGCATAATCGCCCTGAAAATCCGCATACAGAAAGCCGATCAGCATGGCGTCTTCGAAGCGTCTTTTGCTGTCCTCCGTAAGCGAAACACCGTCTTCATCCGAGGACGGAAAGAAATACGGGAAATCCGACGCGGGATGATCGAGACAGAACACCCGCTGCTGTCCGTCCGCATCGAGATAGCGGATCGAAAACAACGCTTCCGTAAAGGATTCATCCGCTTCTGTCCGGATTTCCGTGACGGTCAGTTCTTTGAGCCCCTGCGTTCCGGGAAACGGCTGATAGAAACAGTTCTTGTTTGCCCATGTGAACTCTTCGATGACGATGCCCCACGAATCTTCCGCGCGGGCGCAGTACAGATTCACCTGCTCGCCCGCATATAAAAGCGCGGCTTCCTTTTCAGCCTTCGGCGTCGGCACGGACGTTTCTGCCGAAGGTGCGGCGGTCGCGAACGCTTCCGTCGCGTTTTGGGGCGTACAAGCGACGATCATGCACAGCACGATCCAAATGCAAACAATGCGAAAGCGTTTCATCTTCCCCACCTCCTGCGTTCAGTATATCGCAAAGATGTGTCAAAAAGGCGTATAAACTGTAAATATGTAGGAAAGAAGTTTTCGTTTTACTACTCCTCAGTCGGCTTCGCCGCCAGCTCCCCTCGCAAGGGGCGCTCGAATCGACGTCATATTATACCCTCCCTTGTGACGGGGCAGCGATCCGAGCGCCCGCAGTGCGGGGAGGAGCGAGGTGAGCTGCGACCGAAACAGGGAGTTGAAGGAGTGAAGCGACGCGCAACGACCATGTTTCGGGATTGGGGGGACCGCGCTAGCGGTGGGCGGGTAGTCGATGAATTGCGCTTCGCGCATGAATTGGCTTCGCCGTGAATTGTGCTTACGCACATGAATTGACGCCAAAGGCGTCATCCCGTAGGGGCGGATCGTATCCGCCCGTCAAAATGAAAGAACACAAACCATCTGGAGGAATATATGAAGGTAAAGAACATTTTGGGCGAACGGTTCAAGGAGCGCGCGTTTGAGATCGAAAGTCAGAATCTCATGACGCGCGGCGGGTATATGAAGCAGGTCGGCAACGGCATTTACTCGCTGTTCACGCCGGCCAAGCGCATTCAGAACAAGATCGAGCAGATCCTCAGAGAGGAGATGGACGCGATCGACGGGCAGGAGGTCCTGTTCCCGGTCGTCATGCCCGCGACGCTCTGGCAGAGCTCGGGCAGATTTGAGTCCATCGGCAAGGAGCTTCTGCGGTTCAAGGATCGCGGCGGCGCGGACATGGTCCTCGGCATGACGCACGAGGAAGCCGCGGTGCAGATGGCGATGAACGTGGCGGGCACGTATCAGAAGTACCCGTTCATGATCTATCAGATCCAGACGAAGTTCCGCGACGAGCCGCGCGCAAGGGGCGGTCTCATCCGCGTGCGCGAGTTCACGATGAAGGACGCGTACTCGTTCCACACCTCGCAGGAGGACCTGGAAGCGTACTACGAGCGCTGCTATCGCGCATACGAGCGCATCTATGCCCGCGCAGGCGTGCCCGAGGTACTGGCGGTCAAGTCGGACTCCGGCATGATGGGCGGCAAGGTCAGCCATGAGTTCATGCTTCTCTGTGACATCGGCGAGGATTCCATCGTGCTCTGCCCCGAATGCGGCTTCCGCGCGAACATGGAGGCGTGCGACGCAATCACCGAAAACGAAGCGGACGAAACGCTTGCGCCTTTGACCGAGGTCTTCACCGGCGAAGCCGCGACGATCGCGGAGGTCGGCGAGCTTCTTCACGTGCCGGACGAGAAGTCCTGCAAGGCGGTCGTGTATCAGCGCAACGCGGACGATTCGTACGTGCTGATCTTCGTGCGCGGCGACAAGGAGGTCAACGAGACCAAGCTGACGAACTATCTGAAGGCGGAGGTCCATCCCGCGGTCGATATCGAGAACGCGAACCTCAACGCGGGCAACATCGGACCGGTGAACCTCGACACCACCGCAACGGTGCTGATCGACCGCTCGATCTACGGCGCAACGAACCTCGTCTGCGGCGCGAACAAGCCCGAATATCACTACACCGGCTTCACGCCCGCGCGCGATCTGCTCGCGGATACGGAATACCTCGATCTATCTAAAGCGGTCGAGGGCGGCATCTGCCCGTGCTGCGGAAAGCATTCGCTGAACGTGCGCCGCGGCATCGAGGTCGGCAACATCTTCCAGCTCGGCAAGCGCTACACCGAAGCCATGGGCATGACCTACGACGCGGAAAACGGCGAGCGCAAGAACCCGATCATGGGCTGCTATGGCATCGGCGTCGGACGCCTCATCGCGTCGGTCTGCGAAGCGCGGCACGACGATTACGGTCCCATCTGGCCGATCACGATCGCGCCGTGGCAGGTCGAGATCTGCGCGCTGCGGATCGACAACCCCGAGGTGCGTGCGGCTGCCGACAAGCTGTATCAAGAACTCGAAGACGCGGGCGTCGAGGTGCTGTACGACGACCGTCCCGTCTCGGCGGGCGTCATGTTCTCCGATGCGGACCTTCTGGGCGCGCCGGTGCGCGTGGTCATCTCCCCGAAGACGCTGAGCCGCAGCGCGTTCGAGCTTTCTGCGCGCGACAAGTCGTTCCGCGAGGACGTCGCGGCAGACACAGCCGCCGAAGCGGTCCGTGCAAAGGTCGCCGAGCTGATCGCCGCGGTCAACGCCAAGGTCCCGGAACGGATGTGAACCTTTCATGACCGTTCGGTCAATTCATGCACCGCAAGGTGCAATTCATGTCCGTAGGATAATTCATGACCTTCAGGTCAATTCATGTCCGCAGGACATTTCATCTGTTGGATTGCGCTTCGCGCATGAATTGGCTTCGCCGTGAATTGCGCTTACGCGCATGAATTGCACTTCGTGCATGATAAAGAGCCGTGTTTTACGGCTCTTTATTTCATTTACACATGTAAATTCTGAACGGTTCATCACGATTTTACAACTCTGTTACAAGTCCTGTGATATAATGCAACGGGGGAGAAGGAATCTGTCGAACAAACGGGAGGAAGCATGGCACGGATTTTGGTTTTGGAGGATGAGAAGGCGATCAACGATCTGATCGCAATGAACCTCGGCATGGTTGGGCACACGGCGATACAGGCGTATACCGGCGCGCAGGCGCTGGAGGCGGCGGCAAAGGCGCCGGTCGATCTGATGATCATCGACGTGATGCTGCCGGATACGGACGGATTCACGGTCTATGAAAAGCTGAAGGGTACGCCCGCGATCTTCGTGACCGCGCTCGGCGAAACGTCGGACAAGGTCAAGGGCTTTGAGCGCGGCGCGGACGATTACATCGTGAAGCCGTTTGAGATGACCGAGCTGCTCTTGCGCGTGGAGGCAGTGTTACGGCGCACGCGCAAGAGTGAAAGCCACTACTGCATCGGCGGGCTGGACGTCGATTTCGAGGCGAAGACCGTGACGAAAAACGGCGTACCGATCGACCTGACGATGCAGGAATACACCCTTCTCGAGACGCTTGTGAAAAACCGCAACATCGCGCTTTCGCGGCAGCGGCTGATGCGCGAGGCGTGGGACATCTCCTTTATGGGCGAATCGCGCACGGTCGACGTGCATATCCAGCGGCTTCGCAAAAAATTAGGCATGGAGGATCGGATCAAGACCGTGTATAAGCTCGGCTATCGGTTCGAAGAAACGCCGTGAAGCTCCGGCAAAAAAGTTATCTATTAACGGTCCTTCTCATCGCGGCGTTTCTGTATACGAGCATGGTGCTGCTGCTGCTTCCGAACATCCGCAGCACGGTCGATTCGGCGGAGGCGCGCACGCTCGGCGAGGAAAAGGCGCTCGCCATGGCGGTCGACGGGCTGTTCAGCGGGCTCAATGAAGAGGAACGCATCCGCTACGCCCGCGCGTTCACCGCATACGACAGCGGCAACGCGACCTTTGCGATCGGTCGGGACGACGTCTTCTGGGCGATGACGGAGCCGATCCCGCCTGCGACCGAGCCGGGCAAGGTGCGTTGGTACCTGCAGGACGGGCGCACCGTGATCGCCTGCACGGACATGCTGCCCGACGGCGTATGGATCCGCTATCGGCTCGACGCGACGGACGTGATCGCGGGGCTGACGCGGCAGGCGGTCGTGTCTCTGCTTCTGTGTACGCTTCTGATCGGCGGGATCGCCGTAACGCTGTACGTCGTGCAGGAGCGCATCAACCGCCCCGTCGAACGGCTTGCGCATGAGCTCAGAACGCCGCTGACCGTCATCCGCGGGTACGGCGAGCTTTTGGAGCGCGCGAAGCTCACGCCTGAGCAGCAGCACGCCGCGGCAAGCTATATCGTCGCGGAAAGCGAGCGATTGGGCGAGATCTCGCAAAAGCTTCTGACCATGGCGGACGCGCGAAAGAACGTGTTCCGACCGGAGCGCGTGCACTTGAACGAGCTTTCGGAACACTTAAAACGCACATATCCCACGCTGATCACAGAGATCCGATGGGACGCGCTGACCGCGGACCGCGCGCTGCTTCTCTCCATGCTCGGAAACCTCATCGGAAACGCCGTCAAGGCGTCGGAGCCGGGCGCGCCGGTGCTGATGCGCGCAACCGAGGGCTTGATCGAGATCGTGGATAGCGGGTCAGGCATGACGGCGGAGCAGCTTCGCTACGTCAACGACCCGTCTCACGCGAAGAACCCCAGCATCCGAAGCGGGCTCGGCGTGCCGCTTTGCCACGAGATCGCTGCCCTGCACGGCGCGACGCTCACCTTCGCCTCGAAAGAGGACGAGGGCACGACGGCGACGGTGCGGTTTGGGGAAATGAAATAGAGAAGAGAGAAAAGAGAAGAGTGAAGAGAAAAGGACGCTTTTCCTCGGAAAAGCTTTGATGGGGACTACCCGCCCACCGCTGACGCGGTCCCCCCAATCCCGAAACATGGTCGTTGCGCGTCGCTACCGCTGTAACGAAGTGGTTCAGCGACGCGCTGCGACCATATGAGACCATTGC
>CALGGM010000014.1 GCA_937915925.1 uncultured Clostridia bacterium
CGGTCTACACCGCGACGTTCACGAACAGCGCGTTCGAGGCACAGACCAAGACGGTCGAGATTCCGATGCTTACGGAGACCTTCACCGTTGCGTACATCGACGTACGTCATAACAATACGGTGCTGCAGGTATTCCACGATGTTGTAAGCGGTACAGCGACGCCGGAGTTCACCGGTTCGATCGGCACATATGAAGACTGCCGCTATGACCCGGATGACATGTGGACGACACCTGTTGCATCGACGGTCACGGCTGACGCGGTCTACGTGCTCAAGTGGATCAACGTCTACACGGTAACGTTCCAGAATGAAGACGGCACGACGCTTAAGACCGTTAAGGTTGACGAGAACACCAAGGTCCCGGCAGCGGAGATCCCCGTAGTGCCCGAGAAGGAAGGCTACACGCTCAGCGGCTGGCTGGAAGGCAGTCTGGTGTTCGATCTCGACACGACGGATATCGTTCGCGACGTCACACTGAAGCCGAACTTCACGATCAACACCTACACGGTGACGTTCGATCCGAATAACGACGAAGCGACGTTCACGGCAACGGTCACCCACGGCGGCACGGTCACCGCACCCGAACAGCCGACCAACGACAATAAGGTCTTTGACGGTTGGTACAACGGCGAAACGAAGTTCGACTTCAGCACCCCGATCACCAGCAACTTGACGCTGACGGCACATTGGAGCGAGGCAGCAGAGAAGGTCGGCACGACGATCGAGTTTGTGATGAACGATGAGAGCGCCGGCATAACGAATGGCGTGGACTACAATAAAGGAACGCAGTACGTGGTTTATGTAAAGGGCACGGATGCGACGCCCGCGTTCACCGTTGTCGGTGAGGATGATGCAAAGCTGACGAGCGACGACTTCACGTTCGAGTACCTGTACAACAACGAACCGGGTACCGGCTACGTCCGTGTTACGGTTACGAAGGACGGATATGACAGCCCCGCGGACGCGTGGTTCAAGATCTATCTGCCGGCGAGCACGGGCATGACGGCGGAGAACGTGGATACGGGCATCAAGCTCACTTGGGAACCGGTTGAGGATGCGTACGGTTACGTCATCTACCGCCGCGCATGGAACTCCACCAGCACCGGCTGGACGACGTTTGAACGCTGGAACAATACGACGGAAACCGAGTGGATCGACACCACGGTCTATGCGGGTACGCGGTACCAGTACGGCGTGAAAGCGTACTTCAAGGAGAAAGTCGACCCGATGCATCCCGACAAGACGATGGGCGGCAAGTTCGATAACTACAACCTCGGTATCGTCAGCCAGCAGCTTAGAACCATGGTTCGTATCACCACGCGCCAGCTCTCGAGCGTTACGCCGGGCAGCAGCAGCGGACAGCTCACCGTCAAGTGGGCGGGCTCCAAGGTGTTCGAGGGATACGAGATCCAGTACGCGACCAATGATGCATTCACGGATGCAAAGACCGTGAAGATCACAAGCAAGACGACGTACTCGAAGGTCCTGAGCGGACTCACGAGCGGAACGACCTACTACGTGCGCGTGCGTTCGTATCAGCCGTTCAGCGAGGATGTTGCACAAAGCATGACCTACTACGGCAGTTGGTCGAATGTCATGAACGGCGCAGCAAAGTAAACGATAGAACATGGAATGCGGCTTCCGAAAGGGAGCCGCATTTTTATGCAGAGGGACGGGCGTGTGCGAAAGCTGACGCGTTCCTGCGGATCACCTCATCCGTCGCCTTTCGGCGCCACCTTCCCCATCAAGGGGAAGGCTTTAGATTTGCGCACACAAAAGGCTTCTCCTCGAGGAGAAGCTGGCAGCGAGCTGACTGATGAGGTGTCATTTGAACTGCGCGAAATATGGCGGGCGGATGCGATCCGCCCCTACGGGTAACTATCTTCCTTTCCTCGCCATCTCCCCTACGAGTCGATTGTTGACGGTTGTGCCGCAAGGAGGGGATATTTACACGAATTTTCGGAAATGCTGAAATAAGGGTTGACAAACGAAAATAATTGGGTATAATTAAATTGAATTCAATCGAAACAAAGAAGGGAGACCGAACATGAGCATTTACGATTTCACGATCAAGGCACGCAGGGGCGAGGAGATCCCCATGGAGAACTATCGCGGCAAGGTTCTGGTGATCGTCAACACCGCGACCGGCTGCGGATTCACGCCGCAGTACAAGCCGCTGCAGGAGCTGTATGAGCTGCATCAGAAGGACGGACTGGAGATTCTGGACTTCCCGTGCAACCAGTTCCGTGAGCAGGCACCCGGCACCGACGAAGAGATCCACACCTTCTGCACGGGCCGTTTCGGCATCACGTTCCCGCAGTTTGCGAAGATCGAGGTCAACGGCGAGAACGCCACGCCGCTGTACAAGTACCTGACCTCCGAGACCAAGTTCAACGGCTTCGGCAAGGGCGTCACTGCGATGATGATGAAGACGGTTGCGAAGTCCATGGACAAGGACTACATGAACAACGGCAACATCAAGTGGAACTTCACGAAGTTCGTCATCGACCGCGAGGGCAACATCGTCGCGAGATTCGAGCCGACGGATTCGATGGACGATCTCAAGGCGAAGGTCGAGGAGCTGCTCTGATGGAGGTCAACGAAGGGACCGCCTTCGATCCTCTGAAGCTTTCGAATCAGCTCTGCTTCCCGCTCTACGCGGCTTCGCGCGAGGTTGTGAAGCGGTATTATCCGCTGCTGGAGCGTCTTGACCTGACGTACACGCAGTACATCGCGATGATGGTGCTGTGGGAGGAAAAGCGGATCAGCGCAAAGACGCTCGGTCAGCGGCTCTATCTGGACAGCGGAACGCTGACGCCGGTGCTGAAAAGCCTCGAAGCGAAGGGCTTTCTGACGCGCAGAAGAAGTGAAGCGGACGAGCGGGTGCTTGAAGTTTCGCTGACCGAAAAGGGCGAAGCGCTGCGCGCGGACGCGCTGAGCGTGCCGCAGGCTGTGGCGGGCTGCATCCGCCTTGCACCGGAGGAGGCGGGGGAGCTGTACCGCCTGCTGTATCGGCTGCTGGACGGGTTTCAAAACTGAACGACTGAAAGATTAGCGGACTGTTCTATTCGGAACAGTCCGTTTTCGTTACGACAATTGTTCGAACACGGCGCGATAGTATCGCTCGCGGTCTGCGGTAAGCACCTGCAGCAGCTCGGCACGGCATTCGGGATCGTCCAAAAACGCGGTGACGAGCGGCGAGAAGCGCTTGCCGCCGAGCGAGATCGCTTCGAGGATCGCGGCGTTCGGGTCCTCGTCCGCGCGGTCGATCAGATACACGGCGACTGCGGCGACGTCGGTCATCTGCCGGTAGCGGGACTCGTTGCGCACGTAGCTTTCCGGGTACCCGGCGGCGCCGTTGTACCAGCGGTGATGTCCCAACGCGACGTCGGCGTATCGGGCGGTCGACTTGCGCGCGGCAAGATCGTCATGCCCGGAAACCGCGTGCAGCTGATAGAGCGCGAACTCGGGGTCGAAGAGGCTGCGCGTTCGCATAAGACGGTCGAAGTTCATCTTGATCAGCCCGAAATCGCAGAACATGCCGCATTTCTCCGCGTAATCGGCGAGCGCAGCGCTCCGCGTTTCTGCATCGGGCGCGTCGCGGAGAAAGTCAAGATCGCTGAAAAACGAGGGATCGCTGCGGTCGATAAACCGGCACAGCGTTTTCAGGAGCGCGCCGGTCCTGAGCGCGTCGGCGTAATGCATGCCGGCGAAGCGCCGCATGAGCTTCAACGCGATCTCCTCATAGGGCGGAACACCGTCCGTCTCAAAGTAGTCCTTGACGACAAGGTTCAGATTGTACACGAAAAAGTCGTCCTGCCGATCCTGCGGGAGCGTCATCATCGTGCGCATCATCTTTTCGTACGCTTCGGAAAGAAACTGTAAATACCGCGCCTTCGTCCGCACGGACGGATTGTCGCGCAAAAGACGCCCGTAATAGATCGGAAGCTGCACGTTGGCGTACAGACCCGAGGCGTCGTACTGATCATAGGGGATGCTCCGGATCAGCCGCTCCATGCGCTCAAGCGTCGTCTTGAGATCGACGAAGCCGCAGCTGTATTCCATCTCATAATAGGGCCAGAGCCAGCGGATGTTCGGATTGTCCGTGTTCGCCTCCGGCTCGAACACCGCGTGGCACGCGTCGAGCACGGCGGCGAGGTCCTCGGTGGACAGATCGCCCTTCGAGAGCACGTCGCGGTTTGCGCTCATCTGCTGCTGCGTGCGGCGCAGAAACACGTCCCACGGCAGCCCGGGAGCGAGGTTCCGGTAATACTCGTTGCGCACGATCCTGAGGATCCTCGCGCTGACCGCGACGCGGCGGCGCGTATCCTTGGCGCAGATCGCGATGTTCGCGAGCGCGCGGATGATAAAGCCCTTGGTGGTCTCGTCCTCGACCTGATCGAAGAATTTCAGGTACGAGCCCGCCTCGGTGAACACCATTTCGTTCTGAAAATGGAACGGCGCGGAATGCTTTCGCTCGACGCTCTCAATGCTGCGGTTCTGATAGAACAGCCCCATGCCGAGCTTATACAGCTCCTTGATGATGCCGCCGCGGTCGCGCCGCACGCGATAGAGGCTTAAAAGCGCGTCGTGGATCAGGATATACACGCCGCAGTCCAGATTGGTCGACCAGTCCATCAGCTGCTCGGCAAACGCCTCCAGCGAGGCGACCGTCTCCGCGCTTGCGTTGTGCAGATCGTCGAGGATGGGGAACAGGCTGCGGTTCAGAAGCGACATGTTCTCCGCTTTCAGCTCCGCAATGCGCGCGTCGGAGGACAGGCGCTTTTCATACCACGCCTCGAACGTCGTCCCGTCCGCGGTCCCGAGATCGCGCAGCGCCGCGATCTCCCGCACATTTTGAATGTATTGTGTTTCAAACGGCTCCATCGGCTGCCTCCGGTCAGAAGATGCGGCTGAGCAGATGCATCAGCTTATTGACGTCGATCGGCTTTGCAAGGTGTCCGTTCATGCCCGCGTCGCGCGCCTTCGCGATGTCCTCCGCAAAGACGTTCGCGGTCATGGCGCAGATCATGACCTTCTGCGCGTCCGTGCGATCCGCCGAACGGATGCGGCGCGTCGCCTCGTATCCGTCCATGACGGGCATCTGAATGTCCATCAGGATCAGATCGTAATAGCCGGTTCCGGAAGCGAGGAAGCGTTCGACGCCCTGCTTGCCGTCCTCGGCGACGTCGACCTCGGCGCGCGTGACGCCGAGAAGCTCGCACGCGATCTCGCGGTTGATGTAGTTATCCTCCACAAGCAGGATATGCTTTCCGGACAGGTTCGGCACGGCGTCCTTGCCGTCGCCGCCGTCGGTCCGGCTCAGAACATGGCTGAGGCTGTTGATCAGCGATTTTCGGAACATCGGGATCGGCACGAAGTGCGAGATCCCGCTGCGGCTTGCGCGGTATTCGATCTCGTCCCAGTTGTCCTCACTGACCAGAATCAGCGGAAGCGCGGGATTGGATTTATGCAGATACGACGCCATATCGAACACGCTTCCTGCGGTTTCGACCGTCTTTCCGATGAGCACCGCGTCGTACTGCGAGCCCTGAAACTCCGCCTCCGTCAGCGCGGAGATCGCCTCGGACGCGGAAGGGACGATCCGATGCGCGACGCCGAACTCGTTGAGAAAGCGCGTGAACAGCTCGATCTGCTGTTCGTCGGATTCCGCGATCAGCAGCCGCTTTCCAGAAAGCGCGTCGGCGTCGACCGAGATGCGCTCAAACCGCATCGGGATCGCAAGCGAAACCTCCGTGCCCTTTGACGGCGCGCTGTCGATCCCGATCGTGCCGGACATCATATCGACGAGCTTCTTCACGATGCTCATGCCGAGCCCCGTTCCCTCGATGCGGGAGATGGTGGAGGTGTTCGCGCGCTCGAACGGGTCGAAGATCCGCTGCAGAAACTCCTTGCTCATGCCGACGCCGTTGTCCGTGCAGCGAAAGCACAGCACGCAGCGATCGCCCTCCGTGCGCTCGGAAACGTCCACGGCGATCTCGCCGCCCTCGTTCGTGTACTTGATTGCGTTGTTGATGATGTTGACAAAGATCTGCTTTAAGCGCGTTGCGTCGCCGTACAGGCTCTCAAAATCGACGTCGTGTACGGTGAAGCGGAACGCGTGCCGCTTCTGCTGCGCCTGCGGACGAACGATGACGAGCGTTTCGTGCAATAGATCGCTGAGCGAGAACAGCTCGCTCTCCGGCTTGACGCGCCCGGAATTGATGCGCGACATGTCGAGCACCTCGTTGATGAGGTTTAACAGATGCGCGCTTGCGACCTCAATCTTGTTGAGCGAATCGAGCACGCGGGTCTTCTCGTCGATGTGCTTTTTGGCAAGCGCCGTCATGCCGACGATCGCGTTCATCGGCGTGCGGATGTCGTGCGACATGCTGCTCAAGAACACTTCCTTTGCGGTGTTCGCCTCGAGCGCCTCGGAGAGCTGTGCACGAAGATCCGCGTTTTCCGCCTCCAGCACGTCCGTGCCGGCAATCAGAAGCGTGCGGCCGTCGCCCAAGGGAATGCGCTCCGATACGCTGTCCGGCGCAAACGAAGGCGTTTTCATCAGAATTTCATTTCGTTCGGTGTCAAGCACTGCATAGGATTTGCTCATGACGCATTCCTCCCGTACATAATATAAAATTTTACCACGTTTCGAAACAGAATACAAGAGCCTGCGCCGTTCGGATCAATCGACGCGGATCCGGGCGACCGGCTTGATCCATGTGTCCTTGCGATAATAGAGAAAATAGATCAGATTTTTCGCGACGTCGTCGCTTAGCTGCATGACGATAAAGGTCGTGACAAACGGAAGCTTCAGAAGAAGCCCGAGGATCGCGGCGACGGGGATCACGATCAGATACTGCACGGCGAGATCGCCGAAGAACCCGATGCGCGTATCGCCGCCCGCGCGGAAGATCCCGACGACCGCGATATACGGGATGTTGCGGAACCCGATCTCGAACGCGTACATCAGAAGCAGCGCGCGCGCAACCGCCTTGGACGCATCCTCAATCTGAAAGAGATCGACGACGGGACCGCGCAGCATCAGCACGATCGCGCCGAGAAACAGTCCCATGAGCGGCGTCAGCACGAGGAACGAATTTGCGATCCGCTTCGCGCCGGGCTCGTCGCCCATGCCGATGTGCTTGCCGACCAGAATGTTGCACGAATGGCATACGCCGATGAAGAACACGAAGACGAGGTTTTCGATCGTGCGGACCGTGGAAAGCCCCGCGTAGTTCTCCTTGCCCATGTGTCCGAAGATCATGTTGACGATCACGACGGACAGCGACCACAGCGTTTCGTTCAGAAATGCCGGAAGGCTGCGCTTCCAAAATGGCAGAAAGAAGCCCTTTAAGGCAAAGACCTTACGAAGCGGCGCGATCAGTATATTGCGCTTTGCGATCGATACGACCAACAGGATCAGCGGTCCCACGGCGGAGCTGATCGCGGTAGCGATTCCCGCGCCGCGCGCGCCGAGCGCAGGCATGCCGAAATGCCCGAAGATCAGCGCGTAGTTCAACAGCGCGTTCAGCGCTGCCGAAACGCCGCTTGCGACCAGCGGAAGATGGACGTGCTCGGTTGAGCGCAGCACCGTGGACAGGATCATGTTGAGCACGATCGCGATATACGAGAACGCCGCGACGGACAGATACGAGACGCCGATCGCGCGGAGCGATTCGTCGTTCGTCAGCGCCTGCATGATGACGTGGGGGAAGAGGATCGAGAGCACGGTTGCGAGCACGCCGACCGGCACGAGCGACACGAGCGCGCAGCCCATGACGCGGCGAATGCCGTCGATGTTGTTTGCGCCGTGGTACTGTGCCAAAAACACCGCGCACCCGCTGGACACGCCAAACGAGATCAGGTCGACGAAGAACGAGACCTGACTTGCGAGATCGACGGCGGCGAGCGCGTCTCCGTTCAGCTGACCGAGCATCAGCATGTCGATGAGGCGGAACGACGCCATCAGCAGGTTTTGCAGCGCGATCGGGATCGCAAGCGGCAGCATCTCCCGAAAGAACGCTTTGGTAAACAGCTTTTTCATTTCATTCTGCGGGATCGATCGCTTCGATCGCCGCCGTCAGCGCGCGGGCGGAATCCGAAACCGGAATGCACGACGCGAGCGGCACATGGATGAACGCGGCGCGAACGGGGCTCCCATTGAAGCGTCGCAGCAGGGTATACAGAAGATCGTTGCAGACATACGTGCCCGCCGAATACGAAATTTTTGCGGGGATCCCGACTCGCGCGATCGCCTCGGTCATGCGGCGAACCGGCAGCGTGGAAAAGTACGCGGCGAGTCCGTTCGGATCAATCGGCTCGTCCTTCGGCTGACGCCCGGCGTTGTCGGGGATCGACGCGTCGCGCAGGTTCAAACCGACCGCCTCGGGCGTTACGGCGTTCCTGCCTGCAGCAAGCCCCACGCAAAGCACCGCGTCCGCGTGAATGCGCTGCGCCGTTTCGATCGCGAGCGCCGCGGCGTCGGAAAATGTCACGGGAAGTAGAAGCTTAAAAAGCGTCCATGCGCCGATACTGTCCGGCAGCAGGGAAACGGCTTGCCATGAGGGATTTTCGACTTCGGAACCAAACGGTTCAAAGCCCGTGATCAGCAGGATTTTCGGTTTCATGGGGGTCTCCGATCGGGTTTGCTTTTCTCGTATTCTATCATGCGGAGCGCTTTGCGTCAAACCCTCTTCGCTTCCGATTTATTATATTTTTTTCGAGGGCTTCCGAACGGTATACAAACGCAATTTCATATGTTAAAATGTGGCTGAATGGAGGCGAAAAACGCTTCCAAATGAAAAGACAAACGGAGGATTCGCATTCTTATGACCGCACAGGAAATTATGACGATGATTCGGGAGCAGGATATCAAGATGGTCGACTTCAAGATCGTCGATATCGACGGACAGTTCCGTCATGTCACCATTCCCGCAGCCAATTTCACCGAGGAAACGCTCAGTAACGGCATCGGCTTCGACGCGTCCAATTACGGCTACGCCGTCGTGGAAAAGAGCGACATGGTCTATATCCCCGATCTCGACACCGCGATGATCGATCCCTTCTGCGGCGTAAAGACGCTTTCCATGATCGGCAATGCCATGATCATCGATTATCCCCAGAATCGACCGCTCGCGCAGTACCCGAGAAACATCGTGCAGGCTGCCGTGCAGTACATGAAGGATACCGGCATTGCGGACGAGATGAAGATCCTGCCGGAGTTCGAATTCTACCTCTTCGATCAGGTCGGCTGGAAGGTCGATCATAACGCGATCGCGGCATTCCTCGATGCGGACCAGGCGTACTGGAACAGCGAGACCGAAGGACATGGCTGCGTCGTTCCGTTCCAGAAGCACTATCATGCCGCAAAGCCGCTCGACAGAACGTACGAGTGCCGCAGCGAGATGTGCATGGAGATCGAGAAGGCGGGCATCCCCGTGAAGTATCATCACCCCGAGGTTGGCGGCGCGGGTCAGTTCGAGATCGAACCGCTGCTCGGCGAGGTCACGAAGATGGCGGACGGCAGCATGATGATTAAATACATCATCCGGAATGTCGCGGAAAAGTTCGGTCTGAGCGCAACGCTCATGCCGAAGCCCGTATACGGCGAGGCAGGCAGCGGCATGCACGTACACATGGTGCTCTATAAAAACGGCGAGCCGGTGTTCTCTGACGACGAAGGCTATGCGCATCTCTCCAAGGAAGCGCATTGGTTCATGGGCGGACTTTTAAAGCACATCGCTTCGCTTTGCGCGATCACGAACCCGTCGACGAACTCCTTCAAGCGCCTCGTTCCGGGCTTTGAAGCGCCGGTCACCGTGGGTTATGCGACCTCGAACCGCAGCGCGGTCATCCGCATTCCCGCCTACGCGAAGTCGCCGAAGATGCGCCGCTTCGAGCTCAGAAACCCGGACGCGACCTGCAACCCGTACTTCTGCTACGCGGCGATCCTGATGGCGG
>CALGGM010000015.1 GCA_937915925.1 uncultured Clostridia bacterium
CATGTGTCATTCTGAGGAGCAAAGCGACGAAGAATCTCCATGCAGGATGGTATTCGGAGATCCTTCGTCGCCGCAAGCGGCGTCTCAGGATGACACACCGAGGCACGGGACAGGACCGATGGCGTTGGTGCTTTTTTGACAGTGCGCCGAGGGTTCTCCACTTCGGTACATAGGCAGATCGCGAATTGCTCGCGCGTACCATCGTCCCTACGAGTAATGGACACAAGCAACATGTGTCATTCTGAGGCGCGAAGCGACGAAGAATCTCCATGTCGGATGTTAATCGGAGATCCTTCGTCGCCGCAAGCGGCGTCTCAGGATGACACGCCGAGATGCCGGACAGAACCGATGGCGTTGGTGCTTTTTTGACAGTGCGCCAAGGGGTCTCCGCTTCGGTACATAGGCAGATCGCGAATTGCTCGCGCGTACCATCGTCCCTACGAGTAATGGACACAAGCAACATGTGTCATTCTGAGGCGCGAAGCGACGAAGAATCTCCATGTCGGATGTTAATCGGAGATCCTTCGTCGCCGCAAGCGGCTTCTCAGGATGACACGCCGAGGTGCCGGACAGAACCGATGGCGTTGGTTCGTTTTTTTGACAGTACGCCAAGGGTTCTCCCTTCCCGCGATCCATCTTCAGCAAAAAGTAGACGTTTTTCTGCGTACCACCTCATCCGTCGTCTGACGACGACACCTTCCCCTCGGAGGGGAAGGCTTTTGGCAGCAGAAACACAAAAGCCCCCAATGCGGGGGCTGTGGATCAAAGATGCGCGGAAAGCCAAGGCAGGACGGCGGCGGCGTAGCCGTCGGGATTGCGCATGGCGGATTCGGCGTGGACCGCGCCGGGTGAGGACCATTGCTGCTTCTCGGGCGCGGCGCAGGCGTCATAGAGCTTTTGCATCATGGGGTACGGTACGAAGCTGTCCTTGTCGCCGTGGATGAAAAGGGTCGGCGTCTTCGAGCGGGTGACCGCCGTGATCGGCGACATGTCCGAATAGCGCGCGTGCGCCAGGATGTATGCAATCGGTTTTCCGAGCGCGCGAATGAGCGGGAATTTCCCCTTCATCGTGCTTCGGAATTCGTCCTCCGCGGAGGTGAACGAGCAGTCCGCAACGGCGCATTTCACCTGCTTCGGAAGCGTCTTGCCCGTGGAGATCAGAACCGTCGCCGCGCCCATCGAAACGCCCATGATCGCGATCGAAAGGTCGCTGCCGTAGCGTTCAAGGAGCAGATCGAGCCAGCACAGAAGGTCCTCGGATTCCTTCGCGCCGTAGGTCAGATACCGTCCCTCGCTCTCGCCCTGCGCGCGCTGCGAGACGGCAAGCACGGCATACCCGGCGTTGTACACGATGTCGAAGCTCTTGCCGAAATCCCACCACGGGAAGCTGTGCCAGCCGTGCAGGATGACCGCGACCTTCTTCGTACCGCCGTTCGGGAAGAACCGCGCAGAAAGCTTCGTGCCGTCCTTGGCGGTCATCGAAAGGGCGTCGTAGGGCAGCGCGTCGAAATACGTCTTGGTGTCAAAGCGCATCCGCACGAGCGGCGCAGGGTCCTTCTCACGCGCGTCGAAGACCTTTCGGATCGTCTTGCGGTTCGCGCCGAACGCAAAGTGAAACATGTACAGCGCGCCCGCGAAGACGGTGAGGCAGATCGCCCCAAAAACAATCAATAGGATCCAGTACCACTGCATAGCGTTTTATCCATTCATTCTGATGATCGGGTTTCTGACGATCGGACGTCGCGCCGGCTGCTCCTTTTCGCGCAGCACGCGCGGTCCGTTCTGTTCAACGGGAACCGGCTCCGGTTCGGGCTCAACCTCTTGCCTCCCCTGTGCAAGGGAGGGTGGCACGCGGAGCGTGTCGGGAGGGTTGTCCGGCTTGGGCGGGACGTCGAGGACGACGTCCCCTACGATCGTATTTGCAGGGTTGCGCTCCGGTTCGACGAGAGCGGGTTCGTCCGACTCAACGGCTTGCCTCCCCTGTGCAAGGGGAGGTGCCGAATGAACATGAGGCGGAGGGGTTGTCCCGAGAGTGTTGTCCATCCGCGGCACGGTCGGCATGACCGGCGGCACAATGGGATTCGGATGATACGGCGGCAGAACCTTTGTATCGTAGATCGGTTCGTTGTCGATCGGAATGATCGGAATCTCCGGTTCCGGGCGCGGTTCCGTCTTCGGCTTCTGCACCGGCACGGTCAGCGTATCGCTTGTCGCACGCTGCGCGGGCTGTGGCTTTTGCACCGGCTCCGTCTTGCGCTCGTCCGTAGGCTTAACAGGCGTCGGCTTCCGCACCGACACGGCCCTTGTCCCGTCATCCGTGCGGGTCGCCTGCGGCTTCTGTGTCGGGATGATCCTGGTGCCGTCGTCCGTGCGGGTCGCCTGCGGTTTTTGTGTCGGGATGACCCTTGTCCCGTCGTCCGTGCGGTGTGCCTGCTGAGTGGTCTTCGGCGGGACCACGCGGACCCCGTCCGCGTCGAGGCGCACCGGCGTGCGGTCCGTTCTTTGCGACGGTTCGGATTCGGTTCCGAAGCGCTCGCGCATGCCCTTTTCGTAGAGCGCGCGCCGCGCCTTTGCCTCCTCCTCGGTCAGCTCGCCGTAGTCGCGCAGCTTGATCGGCGCCGTATACCCGAACTGCTCGGTCGGCGCATCGGAGAAGAGCTGCTTGTCCATGCGGCGCTTGGTCGCGCGCATGGCGCGTTCCATATCCTCCTCGAACTCGGGCGGAAGCTTTGCCTTGATCTGCAGCTCGATGATGAACAGCACGATGCAGATGACGGCGCACACGCCTGCGACGGTCACGCCGATCAGCGCGCCGGTCTTCAGCACGCCGCTGTACTTCGCGTCGAGGTCCTGCATGTAGGGATTCTGCGTATAGACATAGACCGGATCGTTCTTGAGGTCGGCAAGCTCTTTAAGCCCCGACAGGTCGAGGCGGATCGTCTCGGAGCTGCACGGCTGTCCCGCGGGATCGACCGCGTCGAGCCGGAAGCGAAGCTCCTGCACGCCGTCCAGCTGATAGGTCTGCGTATAATAGGTCTCGCCCTTCAAAAGCTCGTCATAGGAGACGACCTCGCCGAACAGCGTCAGTTCATTGAGTACGGCGCGGTAGATCTTGACGTCGCCGTAGTTTCGGATCTCAAACTGGATCGACGCGCAGAGCTTGCCGGTCTCGTCATAATAGGGCGACTGCAGCACGACGTACAGTCCGATGCGCACGTCGTCGGAGCCGACGTACGGCACGACGTGGAACGCGTTGACGTCCTCCAGCGCGATCGGATCGTTTTGGAAATCGACGGCGGTCAGATGGAAGCGCACGGTCCTGCCGGTCTCGGACGAGACGGCGGGCGCGACGGTATACAGGATGGACTTGGACTGATCGGGCGCAAGGTCGAACGCGTTTTCGATGGGCGTGTTGATCTCGTCGAACACGCGGATATCGGTCACGGTGCGGTTGCCGGCGTTGCGAACCGTCACGGCAAAGGTCGTCCCCTCCGCCGTCGCCGGATATGCCTCGGTCGAGATGCGAAGATCGACGACGAACGAGCCGACGGACAGCGGCGTTTCCATCCGCGTGACCATCTCGCGAAGCCGCGCCACGTACTCGACGCGCGGCGCGAACGTCATGTCGTTCTTGCCCATCTGATACTCGACGCTGACCGTACACGAATCGCCCGCGACGAGCTCATCTTTGGGAAGCGCAATCGACTGCATGCTCTGCTCGGGGTCGTAGAGCTTCAGCCCGCTCATGTCAAAATCGGTGCGGTTTTCGATGTGATACTCGACGGTGAACGTCTCGCCGAGCCGCACAAGCTCGTCCGCGCAAACCGCGTAGACCGTCAGCTCCGGCACGACAAAGCGCTCGACGGTCATGGACGCCGTCGCCACGCGCTTGTGGGTCAAAAACGTTGCGTCGCCCGTCTCGGGATCGATGACGGTTTCCGCCTCGTCCCACGAAAGCATATAGGTGATCTCGACGCCGAGCTGATCGTCGGCGACCGGGACGTTCTCAAGATGGAACTCCTTCGTCCCTCCCGCGAGCACGAGGATCGATTCGGTGAGGATCATCTCGCGGTTCTCGTATCCGCCGGTGAGCTTGCCGTTCGTCAGGGAGTAGTCGGCGTCGGAGGTGTTGCGGATGGTAAAGAGCAGGTCCGGGATCGTGCCCGCGCCCTCGAGCTCCGGCGCCGGATCGCAGGTGATCTCCAGCTTGATCGGATGCTCGTCGGCTTCCTCCGAAACGCCGCGCGCAGGGAACAACCCCCCCGCGAAAACGAGCGCGGCGATCAGAACGAGGATCCGAAAACGCTTCATAGTTCCCTCCGAAAATTCAGTCGTTCGGTGCAAAACCGAAGTAGCCTTCGCCCGACGGGACCGCTTCGATGCGTCCCTCCGTGCGATCGGACAGTGCCTTTAAAAACGCGTCGGCTTCCGCCGTGCGGCAGCGAAACGTGCAAAGGATGTCTGCGCCGTAGTCCGCGTGCTCGATCGCGCCGAAGCGCTCAAACACGCTCCATGCCGCGTTGCGGTACGCGTACGGCACGGACGCGGAAAACGTCGTGCAGGGCTCCATGGACACAAGACCCGCAGCGTCCACGGCGTCTGACGCGGAGCGCGTGTAGGCGCGAACCAATCCGCCTGCGCCGAGAAGGATTCCGCCGAAGTAGCGCGTAGAGACGACAAGCACGTCGTAAAGATCGCGCTTTTTTAAGACCTCCATCATCGGCAGTCCCGCGGTCCCCTGCGGCTCGCCGTCGTCACTGTAGCGCGCCGCGCCGGAACGGAGCCGATAGGCAAAGCAGTTGTGCGTGGCGTCCCAATGCTGCTTTCGGATGCGCTCGAGAATCTGAAGCGCTTCCGCTTCGTCACTGACCGGAAAACAGCGCCCGATAAAGCGCGAGCGGTTGACGACATATTCGGTTTCCGACGCCGTTTGAACGGTGCGATACGGCTTCAACGCGGTTTGGATGCCTTTCTATACAGATTTTCAATTGTATTATAACAAACCCGGCACCCGTTTGCAAGCGATGCCGGAATCGTTCACAGAACGGATGCAATTCGGACAAAAAAGCCCTCCTTTGAGGAGGGCAAACGATTTTGATTCGTATTCGGTCAATACGCTGCACCGTTCCAATCTTCCAGCAAAGGCGCGTTGTCTGCGGTGAGAAAGATCCGATATGTTTTAGCTTCCGGTCCTTCGCCGATCTGCGCGGTCATTTCCTCGCCGATCCGGAGCACGACCCAGACGTCGTAATTCGAATGTCCGTCGTTATAGTCGATCAGGCATCCGTTTCGTTCCATACGGGCATAGAACCGATCCTCGAGCGCGAGCTTTGTCATCCCCATATTGTCGGGCTGAAACGTGTGGACGGTCCCTTCCGGATCGAGCACATACAGCATGCTCATTTCACCGGGCTTCAGAGTCGGCAACAGGCCGGAGCCGTCCGCAAAATACACATCCTCGTAAACCGTGACGCCCAGGATTTCGACCGTCGTACCGACCAGAAACACAAATTGTCCGTCCAGCGTATCCGCCTGCATGGAATGCATTTTTTCGATCCGATACAATACCGCTTCATAGACGACCGATCCTCCGTCTGTGAGTACGTAGCGCTTCGGAATGCATAGAACCGCAAGCACCACGACCGCGGCAAGAACGGCGATCAGAACAACGATTCCTTTTTTCTTCATGCGTTTTTTCCTCAGTTTCCGATGTTTCTGTATATATAGACAACGATGAACGCGAAAATGTTACATCTTTTTTAAAAAAAGAGCGCCGAAAATGACGCTCTTTTGCATTTGCGCCGAAACTGTTATTCCTCCACCGGCAGCTCGCTGGTGCAGTGCGGGCAGCGGGTCGCGTCGTCGGCGATCTCCTGCTTGCAGTACGGGCAGAGACGCGGCTTCTTCTCGGGTTCGGGTGCGGGCTCGTCCTTCTTCTTGAGCTCCTTCGCCTTCTCCTCCGCCTTGCGGAGTGCGCGGACCACGATGAAGATCGCAAGCGCGATCAGGATGAAGTACACGATCGCGGAGATGAACTTACCGTAATGGAACACGGATACGCCTGCTTCCGCGAGCGCGTCGGCGGTCATCGCCGTACCCTCGGGCACTTCGCCCATCGGGATGAACCAGGTCGAGAAGTCCGCCTTGATGATGAGGCCCAACAGCGGCATGATAATGTCGTTGATGAGCGAGGTCACGATCGCGCCGAACGCGCCGCCGATGATGACGCCGACCGCCATGTCGACGACGTTGCCCTTGAGTGCAAACGCCTTGAAATCAGCAAAGAACTTTTTCATACATTTTCCCCCTGTTTGGATTTACATCTTATATTATAACACCGTTGCGTGAAAAGGGCAACAGGAAAATGCGAAACGGACTCTAAGTGCTTTGATTCATGTTTTCATTCGAGGAGATCCTTCGTCACTTCGTTCCTCAGGATGACAGGCGTTTTGTTCGCTACGTAAGCCGTCGTGCCAT
>CALGGM010000016.1 GCA_937915925.1 uncultured Clostridia bacterium
TCGATCGGATGATCGCGCTTCTGCAGAAAGAGAATGTCCGCAACGACGTCCGTTCTCGCATTGGCGCGAAACGCATTGTTCGGAAGCCGAATCGCGCCTAAAAGCTCCGCGCGCTGTGCAAGATACTTGCGTACAGCCGGATTCGCTTTATCCATCGTACCGCTGGAGGTAATGAACGCGACAACGCCGCCGGGACGAACCTTGTCCAACGCTTTCGCAAAGAAATAGTCGTGGATCAGAAAGTGGTTCTTATCGTACCGCTTGTCTGCAAGCGAATAGTCCCCGAACGGCACGTTGCCAATCGCAACGTCAAAGAAGCTGTCGGGATAGACGGATTCTTCAAAGCCCTCAATGCGGATGTTCGCGTTCTGATAGAGCTGCTTTGCGATCCTTCCTGTCAGATCGTCCAGTTCCACACCGTAGAGTTTGCTTTGCGCCATGTTTTCCGGCAGCATTCCGAAGAAGTTGCCAATTCCGCAGGACGGCTCCAGAATATTGCCTGTCTGAAAGCCCATGTTGCCGATTGCTTCATACATGGCACGGATGACGATCGGGGAGGTGTAGTGCGCGTTCAGCGTGGAAGCCCGTGCGGATTCGTATTCCCGATCCGTCAGCAGGTCTTTGAGTTCAGCATACTCGCTTTGCCACTGCTCTTTGGAATCGTCGAACGCATCCGGCAAACCGCCCCAGCCGACATATTGCGACAGAACGGCTTGTTCCTCCGGCGTCGCAAGACGGTTCTCGGATTCGATCGCCTTGAGCGTCCGGATTGCGGCGACGTTTCTCTGAAACTTTGTCTTTGCGCCGCCTTCGCCCAAATGATCGTCGGTGATCCGGAAATCGGTTCGCTTGTTCACGGTCGGCGCGGCTGGGATCGGTTCCGGCTCTTGGAACTCGCGTTCCCATGACGGGCGCAGGTCGATCACAATGCTGTGCAGCTTGACCGGTTCTTCCTGTGGAGCGGCTGCTTCGGGTTGTTCCACCGTGGCAGGCGGAAACTCCGTCGTTTGGGGTTCCTCTTGGGCCGGTTCCTGGGACTGCTGTTCCGGAGGAATAAACATTGCATTTCGCCGATCCTCTTTCAACAGCCGTTCAAAGTTCGCTTTGCTCTCAGTACGGAAGATCGGATACCGGATCGTCGGATCGATCAGTTCGACGTGCATGGCTGTCACGTTCGTGATCCGAAACTCTGTACCGTCCAGATAGACGGTATCGTCCACGGCATACGGACGATAGAGCACAGAGGATCCATTTGGATCATCCGGCAGCAGTTCATCCTCCCAAATAACGTCTTCCACAGGGGAAGGGATGGCTTCGCGCTTTCCACCGAACAGGGAGAACTCGCCCTTGCGGTATGCAGTCAGATTCTCCACGGCTTTATGACGATCCTCATATCCGCGATCAGTGGAAAGCGAATTGACTTCCAGAGAAACGAGCGTATCAAGGATCGCTTTAACACGAGCGGGATCGGTCAGCTGCTTCTGTACCTCTGCAACGCATTCCCAGTAATCCCCGATCGGATTCTTGGAGAATGGATGCTCGTATGTGTTCGGCGCATCTAAAAAGACATTCACGATCATGCGGGCAATCTGCTTGTGTTCGTATTCGAGCATATAGTCCCGGTCTTTTTCCGACAGAAAGCGGTTTTGAGAAATCAGTGTTTCAATCCGCTGCCGAACCTTTGTCCAGTTCCATTCGATCTTTGCGTATGGTTTGGACATATCGCAATGGCTGAACATGATACCTTTGGAGGTAAACTCGCCTTGATCGTTTCCGGCGAGGAATCCGTGATGCTCCCCATGTATACCCTTGAGATGTTTTTCACGCTCGTTGCTATCAGAATGCGCAAGAAAGAACGCATAGGTTTCGAGCCGTTGTTCGGTTCCGCGTTCACTGTCAGAACCGCGTAAAAGCTTGTCGATTTCATCCAACGAGATGAATCGGCTTGGCTGCGGACTGTAATCCTCGGCAACGGAGAAGCGGATCGGTTCCCGCTGTAAGTCCTCCAGTTGGTGCAGCAGACGCATTGGACGATAGAATCGGAATCGAAGCAAATCGGGGTTTTCCTTGTGCGCTTCGGCAAAGGTGCGCCATTCGTCAATCAGCGCTTTCAGCGATTCGGGCTGATCCATACGCGCCATGATCTGATTGCGCTCTTCGTCAAATGCACCGCTTAACGCTGTGAAGGTGGGGAGCAGACCTTGCTCTCGTCCTTCGTCGCTGAGATCTCGTGCTGCAAAAATCAAATGTTCCGCAAGCTCCGAACGCTCGAACACATTGACACGCAGCAGCTCCTCCTGCGGCAAGAAGCGACCGAGATCCAAAAGCTCCCGGATTCGTTTTGCGGCTTCCTCCCACGAAAGCGTCATGGTCATGCCGCCTTGCACGGTGTCTCCGGCAGAGATGCGAAACCCGTCCGCGTCATACCAAACGGCGTATTGTCGGTCGTTCAGATAGAACCCTGCGCCGTTGGTGCCGTAGTGTTCTTTCAGAAACGCAGCGTTTTCCTCCGGCGTGTGATCCTTTGCAAAATACGCGCAGATGATCAGCCGACTGTTTTTGTCGTTCGCGCCGATTGTCAGCGCTTCGTCAATTACCTGCTGTGAATAGCGCAAGGAGAGCGTTCCTGTGCTTGCCGTCTCCGGCGTAACCTCCTGTAAATCAAAAAGGGACATCTGCGGCGTCGTTGGTTTTGTCCGCCTGACATCCCGTTTGAATTGCTGTTCCTGTTCGGAGGTATCAAACAAAGAAGCGGGGAATGCTTCTTCCACCGCTTCTTCATCTGTGTCTTGGATCAGTTGTAAATCAGCTCCGCCGTCACGATCTCCTCGGCGCGGCTCCTGATATTGTTCATCCGCTGTACCCATGCCATTTGATCGGTTGCTTTGAGCTGTTCCGTTACGCCCTCCACCTGTGCCACCTTTCCGGTCAGGGCTTCGATCTGCTCCTTGCAGAGATTGTTGATCTCCAGAAGGTGCTGGGTGAGCTTGCCCGACAGCACGAGCGCCGTCAGCGTTCCGTCCTTCTTTTCCTCCAGATACCGCTTCCGCATCCGTCCGTACTTGCCGATCGATCCCGTCGGTTCGGGATCGAGAACCAGGTTCGGGATCTGTACGTTCCCGACTTGCGTGTAGGTCAATTCCATTGATTTTGCTCCTTTCGCTGTTCTTTTCACCTGCATTATCGCCGATTGTGTTTTCATTTGCGAGGATGTCGCGGGATTCTTTTTCAATCTGCCGGACACTGCGCTCAATCTGGCGTAAGATCATCTCGGAAATATCACTCGTCGCTTCTCCAAGCCGTGATATGGTTTCGATCGTATCGAACTGTGTGATCGGTTCAAAATCATCGTCGGTCAGGTATATGTCGGCGTCATAGCCGAGACGCTTCAATACCGTATATGCGACGGAGACGCCGAGCAGCAGTTGGAAGGTAACATCCACACCGTCCGTCCCGGACAGCTCGCTGCCGCCGAGTTCCTTCAGAAGGGCGTCGAGATAATCCTTCTGGTTATCCGTGACAGCGTTCAGCGCTGTTCCGAACACTGCGGAGGTCAGATCGGTCACGCCGCCGAGATCTCCGAAGCTGTTCTCCAGTTCCTCCGAAATCCGAGCGTGCATCTCCTGCGTCGGCTGCCACAGCTTTAAGGGCGTGTTCTGCCGGGAGTCCGTGTCCGACACGTCGAACACATACCGCAGATGCGATTTCTCGTCTGACGTGTCGATCAGCGCGATACCCTTTGCGCCTTTGTTGACCCAACGGTGCAGGCGCTCGTTCCACATTCCGATCTCCGCGCAGGCGGTGGCTTCCGGTTTCTGCGCATGGATCAGCACCTGATCCCGAAACGGGTATTTATAGAGCCATGCAGCGGAATCCAGAAACGCTTTCCAATGATCGGGCGAGGAGGCGACGGACAGGGTGGCGTCAAGTGCCAGGCGTGAAATACGTTCCAGTTTCGTTGCCATGCATGGCATCCTCCTATCTTTCAAAGTTGTCCTTTGTTTGTTCTTGATTGTGGTTCATATAGTCTTTCAGCGTCATCTGCCCGCCCGGAGCGAAGTTCAGATCATACTCTCCGAGAAGGTAACATCCGTCCCCGTTCAAAGGCACGGGCTGATCGGTCAGAATCGTTCCCATGTGATTGACCGCGATATGCATTGCAATCTCACAGGCGTACCCGTTCTCACCGTCTTCGCGCACTTCGTACCGATAGATGCCTTCCGGAACCGTTTTAGGATCAATCCGGCAGTTGTGAAACAAGGCCGGATGATCAAACAGCTGGATGCAATCGAATTCTTCCATCCGTGCATCCAGTAAACGGGTTGCAGATCTAAACTGACCGTTCTCGTCGTACATGGCGGGGTTCGCGCCGGGCACGTCCCAGCCGAACATACTGCCGCAGACCATAGCGGCGCATTGCGCCTTCGTCAGTTCATACTGTGCATTTCTGAACGCTGCGGTATCCTCGTTTCGCTTCCGATCGCCGGGTACATTCCAATCGGACGGATAGTAGCCTGTCATGCCGCGACGAATGTTGACCAGATCGCCGGTAGAGGTAAGAACTGCCATACAGGAGGCAGGCAACGGAAACTGAAGTCCGGTCTTCTGTTCAAGCTGTTCCACAAGCGTGTCGCAGCGTTCGAGGTAGATGCGATATGCGGCTTGTTCCGAGGTTTCGAGAATGCGACCGTAAAGCTCATCTGGATTGCGCTGATCGTACAGACAGATTGCAAAGCGTTTCTGCATAGTGGGGTATTCAAGCAAAACAACGCCTTTGTCCCCAACGGGGAAGCGCTCCTTGATGTTGTAGGTTTCGATACTGTTCATGCGTCACCGCTCCATTTCATCTCCGCTGGAGAACGTGAACTCATCCGTCACATACGGCAGAACGAGCAAACCGCTGTTGGTTCGGATAAACACCTCCGGCTGTGCGAAAATGTCCCGATACTTTTCGATCATCTCGTCAGAGAGAGAATCGAAGTCCTCGTATCCAATTCCGACGATCAGAAACGGTCCGGCGATTGCATCGAATATCTCGCCGTCATCGTCCCGCAAAGCTCGGTTCAGTTCCATACCGAGCAGTTTACCGTCGTCGTTACAAAGAATCGCAACAGGATCTGCATACGGATAAATCGCCTGTACGGTTCCTTCGACCTCTTTCTGCAACGATTGATAGCCGGGATCGATTTCTTTCACAAACGGCGGCTTATATTGCTCAACGCGAAGTACCTTCATATTCGCGGTGCTCCCTTCCGGGCTTTGAAAGCGGCTGTCCTACCGGCTCAACCGTGTTGCCCTGGTATTCCATCTGCTCGGCAAACTCGCAGATGTGGTACAAGTTTTTGCCGATTTCCGCGTGATAGTCGTCGATATAACGGCAGACACGCTCCGCCGAAGATCCGTCCTTGTGCCGAATCCGAATCTTGCCGCCGTCCGGTATGCGGAACAACTCGTGATAGCGAGAATCAATGAACCGGATGCCTTTTTGTGCTTCCGAAAAATGCTGATCGAGCCACTCGCGCTTGTAGGCGTAGATATAGGCGTTGTACTCGCCTTTGTTCGGGTTCAGTCGGCACAAATACGAATACTGATCCGTATCCACGCGGATACCGAAGCTGCGCCCGTCTGTCATTTGACAGGACGGATGGCTGTAGCAGTATCTTGCAAGCGCCTTGCGATCCTTGAGAATCCCGTTATAATCCGGATCGAAACGAAGAGCGCGGATCACTTCGTCGAACTCGTCCTTGAATGCCTGCGTTTTCAGTTCTGTATTGTGATCGTCCCATGTGGTAAAGAACCCGTTGCCGTCAGTGTCCATATCTGCGCGCAGATGCCCGATCAGACCGGACCTCGATTCAATCGACGTAGACTGGGAATAGGTATAGAGTTGTTCGTTCGGGAGAATGTCCCATATTTCAAGATCCATTGGCATCCCTCCTTAATTGTGGTTGTTCATGCGCTTTCAGCCATTCCAGCAAGCTGTCGCGGAGGACAAACCGCTGATTCCCGATTACGACGAATGGGAACGATTCGTCTTTTTCCAGTACAGACAAGCTGTAATTCGTCAGGTTCAAAGCGCATATTAGTTCGCGGATGGTTAGGATAGGCGGGAACTGATTAGTGATCACGCTGTTCATGTCGGCACCTACCTTTCCGGTTCAGCGGTGTCATTGGAAAACAATTCGCGGTTCTGCTTGGCAAGTTCTTCGAGAAATGCCATACTTTCCTTGATCGTTTTTCCGTCCTCTCGGTATGCGACATATCCTTCCTGTTCCATCCATTGATGCGTTTCCGAATCGAACACATGACGCCAGTTTGAGGAATCTTCACCCGTATAGGTGATCTCTCCGGAAATGGTGTACGGCTCAATCTCCGCTAGGAAGGTATAGATACTGTCTTCGTTATATTTGGCATATTCGCCAAACCAGAGGTCAAAGCTGCTTTCTGCCTTGTCGTCTGTCCAGACTTCCGGAATATCAAAGGCATCTTTTATCTTTTGAATGAGGGTGTCTTTGTTCACGGATTTGGGAACTGTAATCATAGCGTCAAAAGTTGCGTAAAAGCTCATGATTCCTCCTTTCAGAAAGCAACCCGTGACGGTTTGTCACGGGTTGCCGATTCAAGCGGTGACAGAAGGTCACCGATTCATCGATCACTCTTTTTCTTTCTGACCTGCAGAAAGATGAAGCCGCCGATGATGATCGCGACAAGCACGATTGCAATGATAACTTTCGGGGTCATACTCAAACCTCCTCTCTCAACTTACGGCGCTTCTTTGCGACAATGATTGCCGCGGCGACAAGCCCGCCGAGCAGAAGGAGAACGCCGGAGCAGAGCGCAGGGAACTCCCACCAGTCGGAATCCATGCCGAGCTTGACGAATTTGTGGTTTTCGATTCGGAACGTCAGCGGCTCGCTGTTCGTGTTCTCGCGGGTCAGTTCAACCTTCTGTGCGGAGATTGGGAAGTAACCGTCAGGGGTGACGGTTTCTTCAATCCAGATTTCGCCGAGCGGCAGGCCGTAGATCACGAGCTCACCGGTTCCGTCGGTAATCATGTCGGTGATTGTCCCGTTCGGATCATAGAAGAAGCTGCCGTCCGCTTCCTTGCGGAGCTTCAGAATCTCAAAGTCGCTTTCGCCCTTGACCTTCAGGCAGAAGCCTGCTCCTGCCAGCGGATTCCCGGACTTCGCATCCACCTTGATGATCTTCAGCCCGGTGGGGCAGTTCTCGACGGTGACGATCTTCGGATTGGAAACACCGTCTCTATCCGTCAGCGTGAAGGTGACTACCTCCGGGCCGATGTAGCCGGTCGGATAAACCTCCTCCAGCGTGTACGTTCCCGCGGGCAGATAACGGAACTCAACAAATCCGTTTTCGTCCGTGAAGAAAGTGTCATCGCCGTCCTTTGCCCAGACGCGGAAGTTCGCAGAAGTTGCAACCAACTCCTCTGCGGCTTCCTCGGCAGGCGCTTCTGCAGCAGCATGACCTCTCTTGGGAGCTTCGGCTTCTTCGATAGGCGGGTTATCGGCTTCTTCCTTACCGGGCTGTTCCGCACTTGCGGTATGAGAAGAAATCTCGCTGTACGGGATCGTTCTCACGGTCTGACCGTTGGAATCTACGAGCCGGAACTCGACGTTTGCGAACGGCTGCCCAGTATAGAGGTTGGTCTTATTGATCTGCAGGCAGGTCGGCTCATCCGTAATGTCAGTCGTGCCGGTGATATTGCCATGATAATCAACCGTGAACGTGAAGGTCTCCGGATTCAGAGTGAAGCCGTCAGCCGCAACCGTTTCCTGGAACGTGTAGGTATCAGCGGGGAGTTCGTACAGGATGATCTCACCGTTCAGATCGGTGGTGTCCTCAAAGATTACCTTGCCTGCCGAGTTCGTGATCTTAATGACCGCCTCGTAGATGGGCTTTCCGGTGGTCAGATCGGTCTTGTGCAGAACGATATGCGTCTGTTCATTGGTGCGCTCAAACACGATCGTCGCCTTGTTGTCGGTCGTGATCTCCGCTTCAATGATTTCATCCGAGAGAACGAAGCCGGGCGGGGGCACGATCTCCTGAACGTAATACTTGCCGACAGGGAGGTCAATCGAACAGGCGTAACCGTCTTTATCGGTTGTCATGGTACAGTAGAGCAGTCCGTCCTTGTCGCGGATCTCATACTGCGCGCCTTCCAGCATACGCCCGGGGTTGGAATCGTCCTCTTTCCAGATAGCGATATTGCCTTTGAAGCGTTCGTTTCCGATCGGGTTGTTGAAGTACTGCTTGTTCGCACCAGAAACCGTTACGGGGAAGGATTCCTCGATCAGATGGATCGTTTCGTCCGGAACCTTCAGCTCCTTCAGGTAGTATTTGCCGAACGGCAGCGTGGTGACGGATGTTGCAACACCGTCTTCATCCGTGGTCAGAATGTCCACCAGCGTGTTCTTCGGAATGACCTTGATGGTCTCTGCGGTATATACACCGAAGACCGCTCCGGCAAGCGGGCCGACCTTGAAGGTCATAGTCTCGGTATCGAAGAACTCACAGGTCTTCTTGATCTTGATTGAACCGGGAATACGCTTGTTGGTTGCGGAGACCTCCGCATACACGATCGGCGTATTCTGATCCTTGTATGCAAGCGTCACCGTATAGATCGACGCATCGAGGTCATATCCTGTGACCGTTGCGGTTTCCTGTACGGTGTATGTTCCGAACGGCAGCAGCGGCGTTTCGGCAGTTCCTGTTTCGTCGGTTGTGAGAGTAGCAACGACTGTGCCAGAAGCATTCTTCACCTCAAAGACACAGCCGGGAAGTCCTTTGACCTCGTACTTCGGGGAGTGGAGCTGACCGTATTCCGTGTTGGATGCGGTCGTTCCGGTCAGTACATACGCAGTTTTCAGAACGCGGATTGCGCCTTTTGCTGTTTCGTTCTCCAGTTCAAGCGTGGTTGTTTCACTTACCACAACAATGACGGAGTGAACGAGACCGTCCACCACATACGGTCTGACCGTGGACAGTTCCTTGACATAGTACGTTCCTGCGTCCAGATCGCTGACCGTCACCGTACCGTCATTGCCGGTCGTGACCTCGCAAACCTTCTGCGAACAGTTCGCGTCCTTATAGATACCGAACTTGACGCCTGCCAGCGGGGTACTGTCGTCACCGACCTTCTTGATCTTCAACGCGCCGAGCGCCGGGGTGTTGACACCGAAGCTCGCGGTTGCGACAACCTGCGCGGTAGTCGCGCAGAGAAAGATCTTCTGCAGAGAATCGTTTGATGGGACATACGCAGTGATGTTGTCCAGCGATCGCGTGTCCTTACCGGTTGCGGAGATCGTGAACGTCTTGCCCGCCGCGCTTGCGGGTGCGGTGATTGTGAGCTGTTCGCTCTTCGTACCGGTATATCCCGTGACGGTAACACCGGAGGGGAGAGCCGACGTATCGAGCGTATAGCCGCTGTTGATATTGGTCAGCTTGACCGTCGTTTTACCGGTGAAGTTCGTACCGGCCTTGGTAAGCGTCAGCGCAGACGGTGTGAACTCAATGCTGTGGCTGAGCGTCTTATGGTCGCGCGCCATCTGAAGAAGCTCGTCCGCCCACGTCAGAACGTGCTCATAGCCGGTCTTTGCACGGATCGCGTTCGGATGCGTTTTGCGATTTGTGAAGCTGTACGAGCCGGGTTCACCGTTTTCGGAGAGCCAGAAACGGATCGCGTTAGCAGTCGCCTGTCTCGCTTCATCTTCCGTAAAGCCGTCCGGAGTGTTGCAAGGATACCCATACATGAGGATCGTCTGTAAGCCCTGCAGTGTACTGGTAGAGAACACGGAGGAAGGCGGCGTCGCAGTGTACGTTGCACCGTGCGGGTTTCCGTCCGTGTGCTCAATGCAGTAACAGACCTGACCGGTGCTTTCGATCCAATGCTTCGGAGTGTTCAGATCTTTCCACTTGCCGTTGGAATAGTATTCCAAATAGTCAAAAGCGGAGTTGGTCTGGGATTCGATGGTGACAGTGTCACCGGAATCCGCAGATGCTGTCTGCGTCGGAATGAACGAAAACAGCGTGATGAGGCACAGCGAAAGTGCCAGGAGTTTCAAGAGAGTTCGCTTCATATTTCTTCCTTTCTTTGGTTATAAAATAACTTCCGACTTGGAGCCGGAAGCTTGTTTCTCATATTGGCATTCGCAGAATCTGCATTTGCCTGTTCTTTTGTTAAATCCCGGACAAGCGAAGCACGATTGATCTTTGATCTCTCGCGGTCGCTTGTCGAAGTTCGGGACTTGCTGCATGAGGTGTTCGTAGAATTGGTGTTCTCCTGTTGTGAAATACATGGGGTACTGATCGTTTCCCTACGGAAACGAATCTCCTTCCGGATCGGAGGCAAGTAGGATATTCACCTGCTCCGCGGTGATACGGAGGAACTCCTTCCATACCTCCGGAATTGCTGCAAATGCCCGAATTGTTTTCGGCATTCGGACGTGCCATTGTCGATACAGAAATCGAATGATCGTAAAGCAGGCGTCGTACTCACCAGAATCCTCGCAGGCAATAAACAACCGCCGAAGATCCGGCGAAAACGAGCAATCCATTTCTGCAGCCAGCTTCTGCGCTTCTGCCGATAGCCGGGTAATATTCGGCTGTGTACCGAACAGATTCCCATTCGTGCTGAGAAACCGATTCGCTTGGTTGAAGTTCATACGATCATCCGAATCCATCGGTTTTACTGGAGTATGCTTCATATCCGTTATCGCTCCTGCTCCTGTGTTTTTTCCTCTCTTGATTGCCATTGCCGACGATACCGTTCCATCCATTCATAGATCTTTTGTTCCATCTGCTTGCCGGTGGTTCCGGCAGGGAAGAACTTCTCAATCGTATTGAATCGGAACGTGATGGTTTCGTACATGGGCTTTTCAACAGTCAAAACGTCGTCGATCCGCTTATCCGTGATCGAGCCGTCCTGTGCCATCTTTTTGAGTTTCTGTGCTTGCGACAGAGAAGGCGCAGTTTCTTCTCGCTCCATGATTTCTTGGACGATCGCTTGATCGGCGGGATCAAGATAGGAAATCTCTACTGCGGGATTAAACGCGATTCTCTTGTCTTCTACAGCATCTTGCAGTGCGGGAATCAAACTGTTAAGGCGAATATAACGTTGGATTTGTCGGGGGCTATCATCTGTATTCTCAGCAACTGCATTGTCTGCTCGGAACTTCGTGCCAACTTGGCACGAAGTTAAATCCGTCCTTGCACCTTGACGCTTTATTGCTTCCATCTTCAATTCATATGCTTTAGCCTTTTCCATATCTGACAGCCCATCCCTCTGCCGGAGATTGCTGTCCACCATAAGGATTACGGCAGTATCGTCGTCAACCTCACGGATGAAGCTTGGGATCTGCATGATACCGGCGCGGCGACACGCTTCTACACGGTTGTGACCGGAGATGATTTCATACGTTCCGTCCTCTTTCGGACGGACAATGATCGGAGAGATGATGCCGTTTTCCTGAATGCTTTCGACCATCTTTTCCATCTCGTCCTCTTTGTAAGGGTGAAACGGTTGATTCGGAAAGGGGAGAAGCGTGTCAATGTCCAATTCCAACGGCCTGCCGTCCGGCTCTGGTTCTTCCACACCATACATTTGTTCGTATGTCAGCGGTTTGAACCGATCTTTGCTGAGCTCAGTGTCGTTCATTCGCAAGCACCTCTTCTACAAGGCTTGCGTACATTTTCGCCAGATGGTTCCACGACATATATCTGAGCAAGCTCATTCCGTGCGCCGATGCTTCGGATGCTTTGACGGACGTCGGCAGTTCCGTTTGGTAAACCTTGCTACCGTATCTGATCCGAAGATTCTTTGCGGTCATGCGCTTATCGCGAGAGACATTGTTCCGCCGAACGATTATGATCCCTTCCAAGTGCAAGGCAGGGTTCATACTTCTTTGTACGTCAGTCATGGTTGCTACGATCTGTTCAACGCCTTCTGCGCCGAAGAACTCCGGATCAACAGGGATCATAACGCTGTCGGCTGCGACAAGTGCGTTTTGTGTCATAACCCCCAGACTTGGGGAACAGTCGATTAGAATATAGTCAAAGTACTGACGCACGGTATTGACATATCTGCGCAGATACACTTGTCTATTCGGATCTTCCTTCAGGGAGAGTGCAAACGCATCGATCTGAATATTGCAGGGCATGACACAAACCGGGTCAAACCTTGCTTTCAAGATTCCCTTGTCAGGGGCGGTGGGGATGCCCATCTGAATATTGAACAGCGCGTCTCTGATGGTATACTGGCTGCGTCCTTTTGCTTTGCATCCCAGCCCACGGCTCAGATTGCCTTGTCCGTCCAGATCGATCAGCAGCACCCGTTTTCCGTGCTTTGCGAGACCTGCGCCGACGTTGATGGCGGTTGTCGTTTTTGCAACGCCGCCCTTTTGATTCACGATTG
>CALGGM010000017.1 GCA_937915925.1 uncultured Clostridia bacterium
TTCATTTGAATCATCTCGCCGCAAATGGTCTGACCCCTTTTGCGACAGCCTGAAAGAAGCCAACAGGCTTCTTTGTCAGTTTGCGCTTATGCATCGTCGTGCATAAACGAGGTCCTTCGGACGTTGCTTTGGAACAGCATGACGATTCCCCATATGCCGCCGAGACCGACCAGTATATAGAGAATGACGGACATGACGGATCCCGCTCCGAAGATCCATGTTACAAGGTTGAAATTGAACAGACCGACGAGCAGCCAGTTCAACGCACCTACGATCATCAGGATCAAGGCAACGATATTCATGAAATCACTCCTTTCGCACCGTTAGTATGGACGCGGATCGAAGATTTCATGCTCCTTTTTTTCTGGAAATATTTCGATTTCAAACCGATCGAATGCGATCGGCTCCATGAAGTCCGATGCTTTAAAGATTGTGTGCGAAAACTGATCGAGCTCGCGAACGTGTTTCTCGAGAAGGATGGGGCGCGCAAGGTCGAGCGCCTGGCAGAGCTCGTGCAGAACGGGCGTCCAACCCTCTAAATCAGAGGGTCGTGCGAGAGAAAACTCCCGCACGACTTCTGATTGTATTTTATGATGATTTGTTGTTTTTGCCCAGATCCGCATGATTACGCTTTCTTTGCAAACCAGCCGAGGAATTCGCAGCAGCCGGTGTCTTCATACGTTCCTGCGAAGTTGCAGTATACGTTATACTTGGAACCGACGTTGTCCGCGGGGGACCACTTCTCGCTCAGGTTATGTACGTACACGACCTCGTTGGTCTTGTTGAGCGTCATCTTGACGACCGTGTCGCCGTCGACGGTGAGGACCTCAACGACCGTTGCCGTGATGCGGAAGCCGTAAGCGTTGGACGCGTACTGTGAGGTGTTGGCAAGCAGCTCCTGGATCGTGATCGCCTTCGGGATCTCGTGGTAGCTCTTCGTCTTGTTGTAATACTTCAGGAAGGTTTCCTTATCCGCAAAGCCGCGCGTGACCGTGAACTTGGTGCTACCGCTCTCCGCGCCTTCCTTTTCGGCATTCAGCGTGATCGTGGACATGCCGTAGAAGGAGGTGTCCATCGTGACCTGGAAGGAGAAGTTGCCTTCGCCGTCAACGTTGACGCTGCCGCAAAGCACGTTGGTGGTGTTGTCGCTCGTTGCCGTCAGGGTCGCGCCGGGAAGCGTGGTGCCGGTTACGGTCAGCTTGCCGTTCTTATCCGCCTGCAGCGAAGCGCCGTCGGACTTGACCTCAAGCTTCATGGGCTCGGGAACGAACTTGTACGCATGGACGGTGATCTCCTTGGTGTCGCCGACCGCGTTGTTCTTCGTCGCAACGATCGTGATGGTTTCTTCGGTGTCCTCGGTCACGCCGTCGGCAAACTTGAAGTCGTACATGAAGTACCCGCCGTCGTAGATGACCGTTTCAACGCCGTTGATCGTGACGGATGCGCCGTCAAAGTTATCGATGTTGCCGTTGACGGAGATCACGTTGGATTCAGGCGCCATGATCATGCCGTCTTCGCCCGCGATCGGGTTGGTCACAGTGATGTTCAGCTTCGGGAACGTCCGCGTGAAGGCGGGGCAATCGACCTTGTAGGAGCTGCCGTCGGGATTGGTGATCGTGATGTCCGGACGGAACTCGACCGTGGTCTGATCGAGAGGCTGATTCGGATAGAAGACCTCAACGGGGATCTTGACCTTACGGGTGATGTCCTTATCCTCCGCGTTGGTGTAGGAATAATCGTCCTGATTCGGGAAGTCGATCGTAACGGTGGACTTGCCGGGGATGACGACGGTGATCGCAACGACGTCGTTGTTGTTCTCAACAAGCTCCTGCAGCTGCGCGTTGCGCGTGTCGAGAGAAGCGGGCGCTTCCGTCGGCTGCGTTTCGGTCGTGCCGGGCTGTTCTTCGGGGAGATCGACAGGCTCGGTCTGCTCGGTGTTCTGCGACGCCGGAGTAAGCTTATCCTTGCCGGTCAGCTTCGTGATCAGGATATAACCGCCGACGACCAGAATGCCGACGATCACGACGATGATGGCGATGAGCAGAACGGTGAAGAGTGTATTGTTCTTCTTTTTCTGCTGCTTGCGCTTCGGGGGCGTGGGCTCGTACTCAAAGGAATCCTCGTCGTCTTCGAGCGCTTCCTCATCATTATAAATGGAATCCTCGTCCTCGTCGAGCGAAAGCGTCTTTTCCGTTTCTTCCGGTTCCTCGCGGACGATGTCGACCTTGCGGCGCGCCTGCGTGGGCGTCCAGATCGGGACGGGCGTTTCTTCTTCCGCTTCGGGCGCTTCCGGTTCCGCAACGGTTTCTTCAACGGGCTCCTCGACGGGCTCCTCAACAACGCGCTGCACCTTCTCCGCCGCATGCTTTACGACGGGAGCGGTCTGTTCTTCAACCTCTTCGGCTGCTTCACGGACGGTCTCTTTTACCGGCTCGGACTGCTCCGGGATCCAGGAAGGACGCGTAAACCGCTTGGTCGGCTGCGGCTCTTCTTCGGCTGCAACGGGAGCCTGCACTTCGGGGTCAACCTTGAGGTTGGCGGCGCAGACCTTGCAGTACGTTGCATGATCCGGATTGTATGCTCCGCACTCCTTACAAATCATATATATACCTCCTAATACAGTCTTGTTTATTTGTAACCATTATAACATAAAATTTCACAGAGAAGTGACTAATATGTAAACAATTTTCGATTTCTGAGATTTTTTTCGGCACTTGTGGTATAAATGTTTCGAAACGGAGCCTTTCGGAATACTATGGTAACAGATTACGAAAGAGAAGGAAAGCACATGATATACTTTGATAACAGCGCTACGACAAGGACGCTTCCGGAAGCAGCGGAACGCGCCGCCGCAGCGATGACACAGGACTATTTCAATCCGGCTGCCACCTACGGCGCGGCGTTTACGGTCGAAAAAAAGGTCAATGAAGCGCGTGCGTTTGCGGCTTCGCTGATCGGGGCAAACCCGAACGAGCTGATCTACACCTCCGGCGGGACCGAATCGAACAACGCGGCAGTCTTCGGAACGCTTCGCAGCGTCCACGGAAAAAAGCGCATCGTTACGACCGCGATTGAGCATCCGTCCGTCTTCGAAACGGTCGCTGCCGCGGCAAAGCTGTTCGACGCCGAGATCGTTTACGCGCCGCTGTGCCCGGACGGCACGGTGAACATCGACCGACTTTCCGACGTACTGACGCCGGACACGTCCATGGTCAGCATCATGCATGTGAACAACGAGCTCGGCAGCGTAAACGATCTTGACCGGATCGCAATGAAGGTCCGTGCGCTGTCGCCCGGCGCTGTCCTTCACTCCGACGGCGTGCAGGCATTCATGAAGGTTGACACGCGAAAGCTGCCGGTCGATCTTTACTCGGTTTCGGCGCATAAGCTGCACGCGCCGAAAGGCGTCGGCTTTCTGTATGTCCGAAACGGCGTCAAGTTCGCAGGCGGTCAGATCGGCGGCGGACAGGAACGCAATCTGAGAAGCGGAACGACAAATGTTCCCGGTATCGTCGGATTCGATACGGCGCTGCGTGCGTATCACGCAAACGAATCCGCATGGCATTTGCAGATGTTTCGCGTAAAGCAGCGCTTGTATGCGAACCTCAGCGCGCTGCCGGACGTTCTTCTGAACGGTCCCGCGATCGAACAGGGCGCGCCGCATATCCTGAACCTGTCGTTTATGGGCGTTCGCGGCGAGGTGCTGATGCATGCGCTCGAAAAGTACGGCGTCATCGTTTCGACCGGGTCGGCGTGCTCGGCAAAGAAGATGGGGAAGAACCGCATCCTGAACGCGATCGGCGTTACCGGCGCCAGACAGGAGAGCGCGATCCGGTTCAGCTTCAGCCCGTTCAATACAGAGGAGGAAGCCGACGTTGCGGCGGGCGTGATTGAAGAACAGCTTCGCGTGCTGCGCAGATACAGAAGGAGATAACAATGGAAAAGGTTTTATTGGTTCGTTACGCGGAAATTCATCTGAAGGGACTCAACCGTCCCTTCTTTGAGCGGCTTTTGGTCGATCGCATCAAGCAGGCGCTGGAACCGATCCGCACTAATGTCGAGCGTGAGCAGGGACGCGTATTCGTGTACGGCGTGCCGGAGGATGAGATCGAGACGTGCGTGGATCGGCTCTGCCGCGTGTTCGGCATCCATTCCGTGAGCGTCGCCGTTTGCGTCGAAAAGGACTGGAACGCGATCAGGGACGCGGCGATCGCGGAGACGAAGCCGTTTGCGGAGAACGCGGACGGGCTGACGTTCAAGTGCTTTGCGCGCCGTGCGGACAAGCGGTTCCCGATGACGTCGGAGCAGCTTTGCAGGGAGCTCGGTCACGAGCTTTTGGAAGCGTACCCGAACCTTACGGTCGACGTGCATCATCCGAAGCTTCCGGTCACGGTCGAGATCCGGCAGACCAACGCGTTCGTCTATACGAGTGAGATTCTCGGCGCGGGCGGTATGCCGGTCGGCTCAAACGGCAAGGCGATGCTTCTGATCTCGGGCGGGATCGACAGCCCGGTCGCGGGGTACATGATCGCAAAGCGCGGCGTTATGCTCGACGCAGTGCATTTCTACAGCTATCCGTATACGAGCGAACGCGCAAGGGATAAGGTCATCGAACTGACCAAGCTTGTTTCCCGCTATGCGGGAAGGATCAACCTGTATCTGGTTCCGTTTACCGAGATCCAGATGACGATCTACGACAAATGCCCGTCTACGGAAACGACCGTTCTGATGCGCCGCCTGATGATGAAGATCGCGGAGCGCATTGCAAAGGATACCGGATCGCTGGCGCTGATCACCGGCGAATCGATCGGTCAGGTCGCAAGCCAGACCATCGAGTCGCTTTGCGTCACCGACGACGCCGTGAGCATGCCTGTGTTCCGTCCTTTGATCGGATTTGACAAGGAGGAGATCATCGACAAGGCGCAGAAGATCGGCACGTTCGAAACGTCGATCCTGCCGTATGAGGACTGCTGCACCGTGTTCGTTCCGAAGCATCCGGTCACGAAGCCGAAGGTGGACAAGCTCAGAGAGAGCGAAGCGCTCGTGGATTTCGAGCCGATGATCGAGAAGGCGATTTCCGAAACGGAATGCATGGTCATCCGCTGAGCATACTATTTAGAGAAAGGAAGCAGATACAATGAAAACGATATTTCGTATCATCGGCTTTGCCGTTGTTTTGGTCGTTCTTTTGGGAGCGGCGCTGTATTATCTGAATGAAAAGGAGATCCTGAAGGGACCGATCTCGGAATGGATCACCAATGTCAAAAACGATTTTATCAGCATCTTCGACCACACGAAGGATATGGTCGACCATATGGAGCAGACGGATGCGCCCGTAATGGATTCGATCAATCTTCCGTAAACCGTGATTTTCATACTTGACAAAACCGGAATCGAATGCTAAGATAACATTCGGTTCCGATATCTGGGTGTAGCGCAGTTTGGTAGCGTGCTTGAATGGGGTTCAAGAGGCCGGA
>CALGGM010000018.1 GCA_937915925.1 uncultured Clostridia bacterium
AAGCATGAGAAGAAGATGGGCATTCGCGGCAGCTCGACCTGCGATCTGATCTTTGAGGACTGCATCGTGCCGAAAGAGAATTTGCTCGGCAAGGAAGGCGCGGGCTTTAAGATCGCCATGCAGACGCTTGACGGCGGACGCATCGGCATCGCGGCGCAGGCATTGGGCATCGGCGAGGGCGCTGTACAGGAAGCGATCAAGTATACGAGCGAGCGCGTCCAGTTCAAAAAGCGCATTTCCGCGTTCCAGAACACGCAGTTCCAGCTTGCCGATATGCACACCCGCATGCAGGCGGCGCAATTCCTGGTATACAACGCCGCATTGAAAAAGCAGGCGCATGAGCGCTGCAGCATGGAAGCGGCAATGGCAAAGCTGTTCGCCGCGGAAGCCGCGTCCGACGTAACGCGCAGAGCCGTGCAGCTGTTCGGCGGCTACGGCTACACCCGTGAATATCCCGTGGAGCGCATGATGCGCGACGCGAAGATCACCGAGATCTACGAGGGCACGAGCGAGGTCCAGCGCATGGTCATCGCGGCAAACCTCGGCGTGAAGTAAAGGAGGGCAGAGGACATGAAGATTTTTGTTACGGTAAAGCAGGTTCCCGATACCTCCGGCACCGTCGCCGTCAACCCGGACGGCACACTCGATCGTGCGTCCATGCAGACGATCATCAACCCCGACGATATGAACGCGGTCGAAGCGGCATTGACCTTAAAGGATGAGCTCGGCTGCAAGGTCGTTGCGTTCACGATGGGACCGCCGCCTGCGGAAGGCATGCTCCGCGAGCTCATGGCAATGGGCGTGGACGAGGGCGTTCTCATTACCGCGCGTGAGTTCGGCGGCTCCGATACGTACGCCACGAGCCAGATCATCGCGGCTGCGATCGACACCTACGGCGTCGAAGCAGAGGACATCATCCTTGCGGGACGTCAGGCGATCGACGGCGATACCGCGCAGGTCGGTCCGCAGATCGCGGAAAAGCTGCATCTGCCGCAGGTCACCTACGCAGGCGAGATCAAAAAGGACGGCAATACGCTCACCGTCAAGCGCATCCTTGAGGACGGCTATATGACGGTGAAGGTGCAGACGCCTTGCATGATCACCTGCATTAAGGAGCTGAACACGCCGCGCTATATGAACATTGCGGGCATCTTCGAGTGCTATCAGAAGGACGTCACGGTCATGACCTATGACACCTTAAAGGATCACCCCTTGATCGATAAATCCACGATCGGTCTTGCCGGTTCTCCTACGAACATTCTGACTTCCTTTACGCCGCCGCAAAAGGGCGCAGGACAGATGCTTCCCGGCGACGGCAAGGAAACGACCGACAAGCTTGCGGCAATCTTAGCCGCAAAGCACATCATCTGAGGAAGGGGGAACGGTATTATGTTTAACAGCAGCGAAATCGAAGCCTTCAAGAACGTTTGGGTCTTCTGTGAACAGCGCAACGGCGAAATGATGCCGACCACCTTCGAGCTGATTTCTGAGGGACGCAAGCTTGCCGACGAGCTCGGCGTGGAGCTTTGCGGAATCTTGCTCGGCGATAACGTCGACGGCATTGCAACCGAACTCGGCACCTACGGCGCGGACAAGGTCTATATCTACAACAGCCCGCTTCTTAAAACCTTCACCACCGACGCATACACCAAGGTCATTGCGGACGCGGTCGAAGCGTTCAAGCCGGAAATCCTTCTGTTCGGCGCATCGACGATCGGACGCGATCTTGCCCCGCGCTGCGCAGCGCGTCTGCACACCGGTCTTTGCGCGGACTGCACGCATCTGGACATCGACCTTGCAAACTATCAGAACTTCCTTCGTGAAGCCTCGACGCTTCCTCCGGAGCGCATCGAGCGCACCAAGAGCGTGCGCCTTGCGGGCGCGGATCATTCCGTCGC
>CALGGM010000019.1 GCA_937915925.1 uncultured Clostridia bacterium
CTTGCTCGATGCCACGATTAGCCCTCCTTCTCCGCGACGCGGACGTCTGCTGTCTCGGCTGCTTTGCCTGATTCTGCTGCTTTTGCTGCGCGTTCTGCTTCGTCTCCGCCTTCTGCTGCGCGGGCTTCTGTTCCGCTTTCTGCTTCGTCTCCGCCTTCTGCTGCGTCTGCTTCTGCTGTTCCGCTTTCTGCTCCGTTTTGCGCGTATTGCTGCGTCCGCGCGCCCTTGTATTGCTCGCCGCTTCCTTTCGGAACTGCGCGTCAACGTCCTTCTCCTTCGCGGCGGCGTTCTTATTCGCCGCAAGCGCTTCCTCCGGCAGCGGTTCGCCGGGCGCGGAAAGATGCGTATACGGGTACTCACGCACGTCGATCGAGCCGTCCTCCATGGTGAGACGTACCTTGGTGCGCTCGGTGATCGCGTTGTTCTCCACGACCACGCCGATACCGTCGACGGTGTTGACCTCCTTGCCGGGCTTCGGCATGCGTCCGCGGATCTCCTCATACGCGCTCTGCTCGTACTGGAGGCAGCACATCAGCCTGCCGCATAGTCCCGAGATCTTGGTCGGGCTCAGCGAAAGGTTCTGCTCCTTTGCCATCTTGATCGAGACGGGACGAAAATCGTCGAGAAACGCCTTGCAGCACACGAGCCGCCCGCACGGACCGAGCCCGCCGAGCATCTTCGCCTCGTCGCGCACGCCAATCTGCCGAAGCTCAATGCGCGTTTTCAGCGCGTATGCAAGATCCTTTACGAGCTCGCGGAAGTCCACACGCTCGTCCGCGGTGAAATAGAACACGACCTTGCTGCCGTTGAACGTGTACTCCACGTCGACAAGCTTCATATCCAGCCCGTGTGCCGCGATCTTTTCCTGACAGACCGCATACGCGTCGGCTTCCTTGGACGCGTACAGCGCGCGCAGGCGCTTGTCCTCGTCCGTCGCGATACGCACGACCGGCTTCAACGGCGCGACGATCTCGCTTTCCTCGACTTTCTTCACGTCGTTCGGCGCTTCGCCGTATTCCATGCCGCGCGCCGTTTCCACGATCACGCCGTCGCCCGCCTTCACCGGCAGGTCGAGCGGATCAAAGTAATAGATGCGTCCGCTTGTTTTGAATTTTATTCCGATAACTTTAACCATTGTTTCCCCTTACGGCAGTTTTGCCAATATCCAATCCGCGGTCATCGCGGCGCTTGCCTTATAGCTCAGCATTTCTTTCGCTTCGACCGCATCGTTTATCATACCTTGAATTTGCGCAATTGTAAAGGTCGAATTGAAAATTGTTTCGATCTCCGCACAATCCGTATTCCTCGCGTCCGGCACGCCGTTCTTCTTTCGCAGCACGTCCGAAAGGATCGACAGGAAGAGATCCAGCACCGCGTCAAGCCGCTCCGCGCTGACCTTTTTGGTCTTCTTCACGAAGCCGTCGCCGTCCTCCTCCGCAACCGTATCGGTGCAAAGCGCGGCAAGCGCAGCGTACGGCTTTACGCGCGCGGCGAACCGTCCGACACACGCGATCGCTTCCTTGCGGAACGTGAGGTTCTCCTCCGATAAGAACGCTTCGGCGCGTCCGTAAACGCCGTCCGAAAGCTTAGCCGCAAGCGTCGCCTTATCCTGCGGCACGCCGTTTCGCATCAGCCGATCGCGGATCGCCTCCCACGGCTCGCTCTCGGCGCGAAGGATCATGCAGCGCGACAGGATCGTCGGGCGGAAGCCCGACTCCACGCCGGTCAGAAGCAGCAGCGTATCCTCCGGCGGCTCCTCGAGCGTCTTTAAGAGCACGTCCTGCGCCGCCTCGCTCATCGTGTGCGCATCCGTAAGCAGAATGCAGTGCCGCCCGCGTTCGTACGCCTGCGCGTTGACCGCCGCAAGCGCGTCGCGCACCGTCTTGACCTGATAGTCCTCGGGCTCAATAAAGAACGGACAACCCGCCAGTGCCGAGACGTCGTCCGTATGCAGCAGATACCGCGCCGCCGCACGCCGCGCAAGCGCCGCCTGCCCGCTTTCCGCCGGACCCGCAAACAGGATCGCGTGGGGCGCTTCGCCCGCTTCGATCCGCGTCAACCACTCATTTTGCTGCATGTGCAGCCTCCGATAGCTTTTCCTTCATCGTGTCGGACGCGTTCAGACAGGCGACATAGCGCTCGCCGTCCTCCGTATACCAAACCGCGACGGTGCTTTCCCGCGCGCCGTGAAACGTGCGGACCGCCTTCCTTGCGTCGGTCTTGCGGTACGGCGCGACCTCCTCCACCGCCCGAAGCGGGATCGAAAGAAGCGTCTTCTGCTTTGCGCCGACGACCTGCAGCACGCGAAGCTCCGCATCGTACAGCTCATACAGATAATCGACAAGCCGCGTCCGATAGATCCAATACCCCGTGCCAAGCAGGACCGCGTACAACCCGATCTGCACAAAGATCTGCAGGACGCCGAACCGCTGCGCCAGCACGCGCGAAAGAAAGATCGCCAAGAACGCGCCGAGCAGAAGCACCACGTATAGCGCCCCGTCCGAGCGGATCAGCCTGCGTTTCGGGCTGATGCGTTCCGTATACACAATGTGCGGTGTCTTTTGTTCCATACGGCTATTGTACAACAAAAATCGGTTCCCGTCAATCAAACGATAAAATAGCGAGTTTTTAAAAGTTTCTCAAAGATATTTCCTTTTATTTCCTTATAATCGCAAAATTTCGGCTTTGCTTATTTTTTTTGATGCTGTTATTATATCGCTTGCAGCGTTCCTCAGTAGCTCAATGGCAGAGCATTCGGCTGTT
>CALGGM010000020.1 GCA_937915925.1 uncultured Clostridia bacterium
AGTCACGATCGTCGGTGCGAACAGCATTCTCCCGTACGACGGCGAAGCGCATACGGTCAGCGGTTATACCGCGACGGCGGATAACGCGCTGTACGACGTAGATAATGACTTCACGTTCAGCGGCACGGCGACGGCTACGCGTACTGAAGAAGGTACGACGTACATGGGTCTTGCGGAGGATCAGTTCGCGAATACGAACCCGAACTTCGGTACGGTCACGTTCAATGTCACCGACGGTTACCAGACGATCACCGCGATCGACGCCGTTATCGTTACGATCAAAGAGAACAGTGATACGGTAACGTACAACGGCAGCGAACAGACGGTTACCGGCTACACGGTCGTATCGATCAGCAACCCGCTGTACACGGAAGCGGACTTCACGTTCAGCGGCAATGCGAGCGTCAGCGGCACGAACGTCGGTACCTATAATATGGAACTGACGCCGGCAGACTTCGCAAATACGAATACGAACTTCACGAACGTAACGTTCGTGATCCAGGACGGCACGCTGAGCATCGACAAGCGCGAGATCACGGTCAGCGTCGAGGACAAGACGGTCGAGTTCAACGGCGTCGAGCAGTACGGCAACAGCGAATACACGTTCGCGAACGTTGTCGACGGCCAGACGGCGACGATCGGCTACACCCCGTCCTCCGGTACGACGGTCAACACGTATGACAACGGCGCATACGCGAACGACCTGAAGGTAGAAGACGCGAACGGCGTTGACGTTACGAACAACTACACACTGACGACGCAGACGGCGGGCAAGCTGACGATCACCGACCGTACGACGAAGTACGCGATCACGATCACCCCTGCTCCGTTCACGACCGTCTACTATGACGCACAGCCGCATACGGCAATCGGTTACACGGTCAGCGGCGACGCAACTGCGGAAAACGCGGCGGGCGAAGGCGAGACCACGATCACGGTGGACGGCGTTACCTATACGCTGTCCGGCCTGACGCAGACCCTGACGCAGACGAACGCAGGGACGGGCGAGTATCAGGCAGAAGGCACGGCTGTGATCAAGCTCGGCGGCGTCGACGTGACCGATCAGTTCGAGATCACCTATGCGACAGCGACCTGGGAAATCATGAAGCGTCCGGTCACCATCTACTGGTGGAAAGAAACCGAAGTGGTGTACAACGGAGAAGAGCAAGGGTGCGACCTGTTCGACAACGGTGATTGGAAGCAGGTTACAACGTCGATTCCCGATGAAGAGAATACAATTGGGACCGCGCTGCCTGAAGGCCATGAGGCAAGCCAGTATTCTCGACCGGGTACAATCACTTATACCAAATCCCCGCGGGGTACCGATGCAGGCGTCTATGAAGGCGAAGTCGGAGGCGGTTATATAACCATCGTACGCCGTGTAGGTGAGCATAGTTACGCTAATGATGTTAAAGACAATTATGGAATCACCATCGTTTTCGGCAAACTGACCATCACCCCGGCACCGCTGACGATCACGGTCCTCGATCAGACCTACACGTACAACGGACAGCCGCAGGGCGAAGACAACGCGACGTATACTGACGCGGCTGACATTGCGGCGAAAGTGACAGTAGAAGGGCTGCAGGGCGGCGATACGATCACGAGCATCACGCTGAACGGCCAGGAGACCCTGATCGGTGAATATGAGGACAAGATCGTGGCGAGCGCCGGTGATGTGGCATTCAACCACGAAACGGACAAGACGATCACGGACAACTATACGGTTACCTACGTTCCCGGTAAGCTGACGATCACCGCGAACACGGCGGCGCTGACGATCACGTCCGCGACGAAGAGCTGGACGTACGACGGCACGACGCACACCGAAGAGGTGTACACGGTAACGTACGACGGCGAAACGATCGCAGTGGACGCAACCGACAAGGTGTTCACGCTTCCGACGGGCGACACGCTGACGATCACGCCGACGGCGGAAGGCGTCAAGGACTACAACGCGAACTACAGCGAAAACAACACGTTCACGTATACGCTGACAAATGAGGATCAGTACACGAGCGTGAGCACGACGTTTGGCACGCTGAGCATTGAAAAGCGCACGGTATCGCTGACGTCGGCGACCGATGAAAAGGTCTATGACGGCACGGCACTGACAAATGACGAAGTGACGGTCGGCGGCGACGGCTTTGTCGACGGCGAGGGCGCTACGTACAGCGTCACCGGCAGCCAGACGAATGCAGGCAGCAGCAGCAACACGTTTACGTATCAGCTGAATGCGAACACGAACCCGGATAACTATACGATCACGACAGCGGAAGGCACGCTGACGGTTACGAAGTCTACGGCAGAATACGTGATCACGGTCACCGGTAATTCCGACACGAAGGTGTACAACGGCAGCGAGCAGAGCGTGAACGGCTACACGTACAGCACGATCGAGAGCACGATCACGATCACGAAGGAGCTTGCGCAGGACGACGAAAAGGCGACGGCAGCGGGCACCAACGTCGGCACGTACACGATGGCGATGACGGAGAGTGACTTCGCGGCGAGGTCCCCGAACTACACGAACATTAAGTTCAATGTTATCCCGGGCACGCTGACGATCACCGACGGCACGAACCCCGGCGAAGAGCCGATCCCGGATAATCTGGTGGTGAACAAGACCGCGACCGGTGCGGACTTCGCACTTGGCGCGACGGTAACGTTCCAGATTACCGCGACCAATATCTATAATGAAGCAAGGACGATCACCCTCGAGGAGATCGCGGACGTCACGCTGGTGCAGAGCGTCTTCGAGAATGTACCTGCGGGCGAGTCGGTCACGACGACGGCGACCTACACGATCACCGAGGCAGACATCCTTGCGGGCAGCTTCACCAACACGGTAACGGCGAAGGTCGGCAGCCTTGTGAAGGAGGCAAGCGCAACTGTTACCACGGCAAGCAAGAAGGGTCACATCACGATCACGAAGGAGACGACCTCTACCCCGGCAGAAGGCGATAAGTACAAGCTGGGCGAGGAGATCACCTACAAGATCACGGTGAAGAACGACGGCAACCTGACGGTCACCGACATCGAAGTGAAGGACGAACTGACCGGCGAGACCTGGACGATCGCGTCCCTGGCTCCGGATGCAGAGGAAGTCTTCACGACGAGCTACACGGTCACCGAAGCAGACGTGCTGGCGGGTGAGGTTCTGAACGTTGCAACGGCAACGGGCACGAGCCCCGATCCGGATCAGCCGGATGTACCGGTGGTACCGGGCGAAGATCCGGAACCGACGGAAGATAAGAAGGGTCACATCACGATCACGAAGGAGACGACCTCTACCCCGGCAGAAGGCGATAAGTACAAGCTGGGCGAGGAGATCACCTACAAGATCACGGTGAAGAACGACGGCAACCTGACGGTCACCGACATCGAAGTGAAGGACGAACTGACCGGCGAGACCTGGACGATCGCGTCCCTGGCTCCGGATGCAGAGGAAGTCTTCACGACGAGCTACACGGTCACCGAAGCAGACGTGCTGGCGGGTGAGGTTCTGAACGTTGCAACGGCAACGGGCACGAGCCCCGATCCGGATCAGCCGGATGTACCGGTGGTACCGGGCGAAGATCCGGAACCGACGGAATCGATCAACGCGCATCTGACCCTTGCGAAGGAGACCACCTCCACGCCGGCGGACGGAAAGTACGTCCTCGACGAAGTGATCGACTACAAGGTCATAGCAACGAACGACGGCAACGTCACGCTCAGCAATGTCAAGGTCGTTGATGAACTGACCGGCGACACGTGGAACATCGACAGCCTCGCACCGGGCGAAAGCAAGGAGTTCACGGCGAGCCATACGGTTACGGTGGCAGACGTCGAGGCAGGCAGCGTTGTGAACACGGTCACCGCAACGGCGGACGATCCGAACGGCAACGATGCGGAAACGGCGCCGGCATCCGTTACGGATCTGACCAAGAAGAAGGACGGCAACGACGTCACGCCGGAGCCCGGCGATGACGACGAGACGATGGACGTTGACGGCAAGAGCATCACGGTCGTATACGACGGCAAGGCGCACACCCTGACCGCAACCGCGACCGAGGCAGGCTCGACCGTCTGGTACAGCACCGACGGCGGTGCAACGTGGACCACCACGCCGCCGAGCCGCACGGCAGTCGGCACGACGACGTTCTCGATCAAGGCGACGAACCCGGCATACGAGGATGTTGTGAAGGACGGCTACACCCTGACCGTCATCCCGAAGACGCTGACCGTAACGGTCGACGACAAGACGAAGGTCTACGGCGATGCGGATCCGGCGTTCACCTACACGGTCGACGGACTGGTGGACGGCGAGACCATCCCGGATGGGTTCTTCACCCTCACGCGTGACGCAGGCGAGGACGTCGGCGAATACGCGATCCATGCGAGCTTCGCAAGAGGCCTGAAGCTGAAGGCGCTCTTCGGTGCAGTCAGACGGCTGGCACTCGCGAGCGGCCCGAAGGCAGCGTTCGACGTGAACAACTACGACCTGCAGGTTACGGAAGGCACGCTGACGATCACGCGCCGCACGGTCACCGTCAAGGCGAACGACGCCGAGAAGGTACGCGGCGCAGCGGATCCGACGTTCACGGCAACGGTCACCGGCCTTGTCAACGGCGACGACGAGAGCCTGATCGCCTACACGATCAGCCGTCAGCCCGGCGAGAAAGTCGGCACCTACACGATCACGCCGGCAGGCGCAGCGGAGCAGGGCAACTACCTGGTGGTCTATGAGACCGGTACGCTGACGATCACGCACAAGATCGACGATGAGGATGTGCCTCTGGCAGGCCTCGGCGACTTCTCGCTGATCTGGGTGACCGATACGGTCATTGCAGCGGAAGGCGCGCAGGCGGATGCGTACAAGGCGATTGCCGAGTTCACGATCAATAACTACAAGAACCTGCAGTCGATCGCAGTGCTCCACAGCGGCAACGTGGTTGCGAACTACGACGACGCGGATGCGTGGAAGCTGGCGAAGGACAGCCTGCGGAACCTCAAGATCCCGTTCTACGGCGTTGCGGGTACGAAGGACGTCAACGGCGACGAGCTGAGCTATGACAGCATGCTCGACGCGAAGATGAACGACACCAACACGCGGACCTTCGAAGAAGTCACGCGCAGGAACAACGACATCGAGACCATCCCGGCGGATCAGGGCATCTGGTACACCGAGCTCGAAGAGCAGCCTGTGCTGGTGGTCGGTATCGGTTATCAGAAGATCGCCGAGACTGATGACGAGAAGGAACGTCAGGATCTGTGGCTGAAGTTCGTCGACGATGCGATCAAGGCACATGAAGACGACTTCGTCCTCCTGCTGGTCAACGATTACATCGACGCGGAAGGCGAGCTCAGTGAGTTCGGCAAGCTGATCGAGGAGAACATCGTTGCGAAGAACGAGAACGTCCGTCTCATCCTCTGCGGCAACGCGAACGGCGTGGCGCAGTGGGAGAAGAACTACGGCGCTCGCAAGGTCACCGCTGTGATGTACAACTACACCGCGGACGAAGAGAACGGTCTCGGCTTCGTAAGAATCCTGACCTTCAATGGCGCGGCGCAGACCATCACGGTCAGCACCCTGAACCCGCTTACCGACGCGAGAGAGTATGACGAAGAGCATCCGGAGTATGACTTCTTCGTGATCGAAAACGCGTTCGATAAACCGGAAGAAGAATAACGAACGAACAGACTGTTGGGAAGGGAGGCAGGATTCGCGTTTTCGCGATGGAACCATACTAACGTATGTGACTGAGCGAAAACACGGATAGGTTGCGGCGAAGCAATAGAAAGAAAGGGCGTTCTTACGCCCTTTCATCCGACAGATATTCATCTGGATCATCTCGCCGCAAACGGTCTGACCCCTTTTACGACAGTCTGAAAGAGATACCTTCCCAAAAGGGAAGGCATCTCTTGTATCAAGGACTATCAGCAATACAGCGGAAGGGAGAACGTATGCAAAGAAAACGACGTTACTTCTCCCTTCTGCTGTTTTTGGTATTTCTGCTTTACGCCTGCCTCGGCTGCGGGGCAACGGCACATCAGCAAACCGAAAGCAGCGCGTCGCCGAACGCGACCCCGACCGAAACGGTCGTGCCGGTCCAAACGGAAGCACCGACGCCTGAAGAATCGGTACCGCAGCCGACTGAGACAGTTTATCCGGCAACGGAGGCGCCGCCGATCGAGGCGGAGGCAAGCCCCGCGCCGCAGACCGAACCGCCTGCCGTGCACTTTACGGTCCTCGAACCGCAGGCGGACGGCGTCGCCGAAAAGCGCGCGGGCAAGGCGGTCATCGACTATTCGCATGTCGACGACGGATACGTCATGGTGCAGAAGCTCAAGGAGAGCAGCAAGCGCTTTAAGGTGCAGATCAAAAAGGGCGGCGAGACCTACACCTATAACCTGCCCGAAACGGACTGGGCGGTGCTGCCGCTGTCGCTCGGCGACGGGAAATACAACGTCGGCGTGTATGAAAACGTCTCCGGCACGAAGTACGCAAGCGTCGTGAGCGTGTCGTTCGACGCGGTGCTGAGCGACCCGTTCGCGCCGTTTCTGCGGCCGAATCTGTATGTGAATTATCAAAACGCTCCCCAAACGGTGGAAAAGGGCGGCGAGCTGACGGCGGGGCTGTCGGGTCCGCTTCAAAAGGTGGACGCGGTCTATGCCTTTGTCGTCGGCACGCTGAACTACGATTACGTGCAGGCGGCGACCGTGGAGAGCGGGTACATCCCGAAGCTCGATCGCGTGCTGAAGGTCAAGCGTGGGATCTGCTACGATTACGCGGCGCTGATGACGGCGATGCTGCGCAGCCAGAACGTCCCGTGCAAGCTGATCTTCGGCTATGTCGGAAAGGCGTATCACGCGTGGATCAGCGTGTGGGTCGACGAGGAAGGCTGGGTGGACGCGATTTACTTTGACGGCGTGTCGTGGCAGCGGATGGATCCGACGTTTGCGTCGTCGGGCGGCGACGACGAAACGATCAAAGCCCTGATCGGCGACGGAAAGAACTATGCGGAGAAATACAGTTATTGAGAGGAACGACTATGAAGCGACTGTCGAACGATGAAGTCAGCACCTTGACGCGCGAGCTTGCATACCTGCTGCACGCCGGCATGGGCAACGCGGACGCCCTCACGCTGATGGCGGAGGACGGCGGAAAGCATGCCGCGCTCTTAAAAAGCATGGCGGAAAGCGCCGACGAGGGCGCGTCCCTTTCGCAGGCGTTCGAGAAGACCGGCGTGTTTCCGGAATATGCGGCGAAGCTTTTGGACGTCGGCGATCAGTCCGGCAGAACGGAGGAGACGCTGAACGCGCTCGCGGACTATTACGAGGGACGCGAGCGATTGGGAAGACAGCTTCGCACAAGCCTCCTGTATCCGGTCATCCTGCTTTTGATCATGCTTGCGGTCATCGTGGTGCTGCTCGTGCGCGTGCTGCCGATCTTCAACGACGTGTATGCGCAGTTCGGCGTGACGCTGACCGGCGTTGCGGGCGTGCTTTTAAAGATCGGCAACTTCCTGCGAGCGATCATGCCGGTGCTGTTCGCGCTGCTCGGCGTGATCGCGGTGTGCTGCCTCGTGCTTGCGGTGTCCGATCAGGCGCGGACGTGGGCGGTCGGGCTTTGGCGAAAGCGCAGAGGCGACCGGGGCGTCTCACGGCAGGTCAACGACGCGCGATTCGCGCTCGCGCTGTCGATGGGATTGAAGAGCGGTATGCCGATCGAGGAAGCGCTGAATCTGTCGGGGCAGATCCTTTCGGACGTGCCGTCCGCGAAGGCGCGCGTCGATCAGTGCGTGGCGGAGCTGGAGGACGGAAAGCCGCTGCATGAAGCGCTGGAAAACGCGGCGCTGATGCCGAAGGCGGAATGCCGGCTGCTCGCCGCGGGCTTACGGAGCGGCGTCGGCGATCAGGCGATGGATCAGATCACGAAGCGCATGAACGAGCGCAGCGAGACCGCGATCCACGAAAAGGTCAGCCGCGTGGAGCCGACGCTCGTTATCATCGCGTCGCTGCTCGTGGGGCTGATCCTGCTCACCGTCATGCTGCCGCTGATGAACATCATGTCGGCGATCGGGTGAGCGCATGGAACGGACCGGGATCATCAAACGAATCGGAAAGCCTGTGCTGTGGCTTGCGCTTGCCTCGCTCGTTGCCGCCGCGTTCTTTGCGGGGCTTCGCAACGTGAACAGCGAGGTCGCTAAGCAGGGCAGGGAGCGACTGGAGGACGCGGTGCGCCGCGCCGCGGTCGCGTGCTTTGCGGCGGAGGGCGCGTACCCGCCGGACGTTGATTACCTCGTCGCGCACTACGGGCTGTCCGTGGACGAGGAACGTTATATCGTACACTATGAGATCTTTGCGGAGAACCTGATGCCGGACATCACGGTACTGGACAAGGGACAATGAAGGACAGAAACACTTCGCAAAAACAGAATTTAAGCGGCCTGATGGTGCTGATCGTGTTCGGCGTGTTCGCGGTCTGCATCCTCGGCGTTTTGCTGTCCGGCACGAAGGTGTACGACGGGCTGACCGCGCGTGACAGGACCGCGTACGAGAACCGGACGGCGGCGCAGTATCTTTCCACCCGTATCCATCAGGCGAAAAACACCGACGCCGTGCGGATCGTTAAGGAGGACGGGCGGACCGTGTTGTGCATTACGGAGCTGTACGACGGCGAGGCGTTCGAAACGCGCCTGTACTGCGAAAACGGATGGCTGTGCGAGCAGTTCCTGTCCGCCGAATCCGAGACCGATCCGGACGAGTGCGAACGGATTCTGGAGGCGAACGCGCTTGAAGGGACAATCGAAAACGGACTTTTGACGTTGAAGATCGAGCTTGCGGACAGCGGCACGCAGACGGTCCGCGTGCGGCTCGTCGGAGAGGAGGCGCGGCCATGAACAGCAAAGCGCCTCTGGCATTGATCGGACAGGTTCTGATGGTACTGTTCTTTGCGCTTGCGGCGGCGATCTGCCTGCAGGCGTTCGCGAAGTCCGAGGTCATTTCCCGCGGGAGCGAGAACCGCGACCGGGCGGCGATCTGCGTGCAGAACACGGCGGAAACGCTGAAGAGCACGCACGGCGATTTCGAGGCGGCGAAGGCGATCCTCGGCGGGCGGATCGAAAACGGCGTATGGACGCAGCGCTTTGACGAGGCGTGGGAGCCTGCGGAGAACGGCGATCGCACCGTCACGGTGCGGCGCGGCGAGGGCAGCGAAACGCTCGGGACGGCAAAGGTTTCGGCGGCGGATCGGGACGGCACGGAGCTGTTCAGCCTCATAGCGGCATGGCAGGAGGCGGACGGATGAAACGGAATTTCTCTCTTTCCACGATCGGCGGAAGCGCGCTGATGATGATCTTTGCGGTGCTGTGCCTCACGGTGTTCGCGGTGCTGTCGCTGTCCACGGCGAAGGCGGGCGAACAGCTTTCGGAGGGCAGCCGCAATGCGGTCGTCAACTATTATGAAGCGGACGCCGAGGCGGAGCGGATCCTTTCGGCGCTTCGAAAAGGCGATCTTCCGGACGGCGTTGAAACGGACGGCAGCGTGTACGCGTACCGCGTGCCGATCGACGGGAGGCAAAGCCTGTTTGTCGAGGTGATGATCAACGGAACGGACTACACCGTACTGCGCTGGCAGGCGGCGGTGGAGGACAGCATGATCGAGGAGGAACCGCAGAACCTTTGGGACGGTACCTTTGACCCGATGGAGTAAGGAGGAAACGGCATGAATCTGATGGAATACATTACAGCGGCAAAGGAGCGCGGCGCAGCGGACCTGTTTATCTTGGCAGGCGCGCCGTGCAGCATTCGCCTCGGCGGCGAGCTTTTTCCGCTCGACGATCATAAGCTGCTGCCGGACGACACGAAGGCGTTGATCATGGAAATCTACGCGCTCGCCAACCGCGAGACCGACCTGTACTTTCGCACGTGGGACGACGACTTTTCGTTCGCGGTTGCGGGGCTCGCAAGGTTCCGCGTGAACACCTATCGGCAGCGCGGCTCGATGGCGGCGGTCATTCGGGTCGTGTCCTTCACGATCCCCGACTGGCAGCAGATGCGCATCCCCGCGGATGTGATGGAACTAAGTAAGCTACACAACGGCATGGTGCTTGTCACCGGCGCGGCGGACAGCGGCAAGTCCACGACGCTCGCCTGTTTGATCGACCGCATCAACGCGACGCGCTCGTGCCATATCATCACGTTGGAGGACCCGATCGAATACCTGCATCGCGACAAAAAGAGCATCGTGAGCCAGCGCGAGGTCGCGATCGACACCGCGACGTTCCCAACGGCGCTGCGCGCGTGTTTAAGGCAGAGCCCGGACGTCATTCAGCTCGGCGAGATGCGCGATCTCGAAACGATCCGCGCGGCGATGACGGCGGCGGAGACGGGGCATCTTTTGTTGACCACGCTGCACACGCGCGGCGCGGTGAGCACGGTCGACCGCATCGTCGACACGTTCCCCGCGGAACAGCAGGAGCAGATCCGCATTCAGCTTTGCTCGGTGCTGCACACCGTCATTTCACAGCAGCTTCTGCCCAAAAAGGGCGGCGGGCTCGTGCCGGCGTTCGAGATCATGCACATGAACAAGGCAGTGCAGAGCCTGATCCGCGACCGCAAGATTCACCAGATCGACAACACGATCGCCTCGAGTGCAAACGAGGGCATGATCTCGATGGACCAGTACATCCTGAACCTCTACAACGAGGGCGTGATCGAGCGCGACACAGCGATCCGCTTCGCCCGCAACAAGGACCAGCTGCTGAGAAAGCTTGTGTGAGGGGACAACAACCCCTCCGCCTCATTTCATTCGGCACCTCCCCTTGCACAGGGGAGGCAAGAAGGTGAAAACGGCTCGTAGGGGCGGATCGCATCCGCCCGTTGTGATGTTGAAATGCGGGAAAAGAGATCCTTCTTATCACTCAGGATGACACATGCTTTGTTTGCGGCATACCCGGTTGTGTCATTCTGAGTCGCAAAGCGACGAAGAATCTTCCCCGCAACGCAAAAACGGACGACGGATAGTCATCCCAACTCGAAAGCTCTTATAAAAAACACGGAGCCGCATGTGCGGCTCCGGTTGTCATTTTTGGGTCATTCCCTGATCAGCGCAAGCAGGGCGGCGTGCTGTTCGTTGATCTCTTTGAGCAGCGGCGCGTAGTCCGCCTCGGCCTGATGGCGCAAAAGCTCGGTGATCTCGCTTACGGGACGCACGAGCGGCGTCAGCGCGAGGTTCGAGAGCACGCCCTTTAACGCGTGCGCCGCCTCAAACGCCGCCTTCCTGTCGTTCCGTTCCATCGCTTCGTTCAGAAGCGCAAAGTTCTTGTCCATCGCGCCCATCCTGACGAGACGGAGGTAAAATGCTTCGTTGTTGAGACAGCGCGGCAGCGCCTCCTCAAGGTTCGCGCCGAACGCGCGCAGGGTTTCGATCGTCAGCATGATGGTCTCCTTTCCCGAATGAATGCCTCAAACCGTTCCGGCGGAACCGGCTTTGAGAAATAGTAGCCTTGGATGATGGCGCAGCCCAGTTTTTTCAGCGTCAGCATCTGCGATTCGGTCTCCACGCCCTCGGCGATCGCCGGTACGTGGAAGTAGTCTGCGATATCGATTATCAGCTCAAGCATGCGCACGCTGCGCTCGTCCGTTTCCATGTTGCGCACGAAGTGCATATCGAGCTTCAAGGCGTCGATCGGGATCGTGGAGAGCATGTTCAGCGAGGAGTAGCCGGAGCCGAAGTCGTCCATCTCGATATAGAAGCCGAGCTCGCGCAGCGCACAGATCGTTTCCATCAGCTGCTTCGAGTTTTCGGTGTACGCCGATTCGGTGATCTCGAGATACAGATCGTTCGGTCTGAGCCCGCAGCGCTCGGTCAGCGCGGCGAGGAAGGGGATGAAATCCGACGCGTACATGTCGATGCGCGAGACGTTGACCGACACGGGCAGCGTGACGCCGAACGCGTCGCGCCATGCGCGGATCTGCTCCGCCGCCGCAGTCCACACATAGCGGTCGAGCCGCTGAATGAGACCGTTTTGCTCGAACAGCGAGATGAACACGCCGGGGCTGACCGTGCCGAGCGCGGGGTGGTCCCAGCGCACCAGCGCTTCGGCGCTCGTGAGCACGGGCTTGTCCCCCTGTACCGCGTACTTTGGCTGATAGTACACCTTGAACTGTCCTTCCTTCAGCGCCGCGTCGAACTCGTTTGTCAGGCGCTCGTTCAGCAGCGCCTTTTCGTGCAGCGCGTTGTCGTAGAAGGCGATAAACTTCTGGTAATTGCTGCGGAGCGTGTCGCCCGCCTGCTTCGCGCGATCGAACCGCCGCTCGACCTCAAGCGAGGTATCGCCGTCCGCGTACACGCCCATGCGCAGCCGCGCGGTCATGCGCCCGCTCCCGACCGCGACGTCGGAGAGCGCGATGTGGATCGCGTCCGGGTCGACGGTATCGGGCAGGTACAGAAGGAACTCGTCGCCCGCCTTGCGTCCAGCGATGCCGCCGTTGCGTCCGATGACGTCGATGAGGCTTGTCCCGACCCGTTTTAAGAGCGCGTCGCCCGCGGCGCGTCCGTGCAGCTCGTTGACCATGTGGAAATGGTTGATGTTCAGCACGATCGCGTTCATGGACTGCCCCGGATGATGCAGGTCGTACTGCTCCACGTAGCGGTAGAAATACTCGCTGTTCAGAAGCCCGGTCAGCTCGTCGCGCTCCGTTTTCTGAATGATGGCGCTGTCCTCGGACAGCTCGATGATGCGGCGGATGCGGGCAAGAATGACCTCGGGCAGCTCGTAGGGCTTGGTGATGAAGTCCTGCGCGCCGTGTTCAAGGCTCTTGACCTCGGCTGCCTTTTCGCTCGTCAGCACGATGATCGGGATGCGGCGCAGCACATCGTCGCTTCGGACCGCGTCAAGCACCTCGAAGCCGTTCATGACCGGCATCATCAGGTCCAGCAGGACGAGGGAGAGCAGCTGCGCGTTGTCGCGCATCAGCGTGAGCGCCTCGCCCCCGTTCTCCGCAAAAAGCAGTTCGTAGCGGTCCTCCAAGATCATCCGGAGCATTTCGCGGTTGACGGCTTCGTCGTCCACCACAAGGATGCGCCGCTTTCCGTTGACAGAGAAAAAGCGTTCATGGCTGTTCAGCATGATTCGTTCTCCTTTCCGTTGTTGCCGTCGTCAAAGAAAGCGAAGCCGCTGCGTCCGCGCTCCTTCACGTCGTAGAGCGCCGCGTCGGCGTCCTTATACAGATCCTCCGTGGGATTCTCCCGATCGCAGAACGCGCAGCCGATGCTGAGCGTCACCACGGGAAGCCCGTCGGACGTGTCTCTTAATGCCGCAAGGATCCCATTCAGCTTGCGTTCGATCATGCCGCGCAGGCTCCGATCCGTGTGCAGCAGGATGACGGCAAACTCATCGCCGCCGATCCGGCAGACATAGTCCTCCGAACGGAAGTTTTTGGAAAGCGTATCCGCGACCTTTTTCAGGACGCGGTCGCCCGCGTCGTGCCCGTAGGTGTCGTTGATCTCCTTGAAATAGTCCACATCGAACAGCAGCATGGCACGGCGGCGCTTATGCACGTTCGCGCGCTGCTCCTCAAAGACGGCACGGTTATAGAGCCCGGTCAGATGATCGTGCGTCGCTTCATACGCAAGCTGATCCTGATGCTCCTTGGTCTGCTCATACGCCTCGTTGTAGGCACGCACGAGGTAGCGCATCTCGTGGGAGCCGACCTCGGGGAGCGTTTCCTTTTTGGGGATCGCGTTGATCACGTTGCGCAGCGGAAGCAGAACGAGCTTGTGCGTGCCGATGATGACGGCAAGCACCGTGATGAGCAGTACCGCGATCAGGATCGCCTGCAGCTGCAGAATGCGTCCAAGATGCGAGACGTTTTTTTCCTGCACCCGCTGTGTTTCGCCGACCAGCGTCTGCTCGCAGGCGGTGATGTTCGCGCGGATCTGAAGCTTATACGACTGATATGTCTCGTCGAACAGGAGCGTGCGCGCGCGCTGCGCCTGCTCGGTCGGCGTCAGCGCAAGGTCCTCCTCGCGGAGCACGACGCTTTGCAGCATTTCGGGATAGTCCTTCACGTCATAGCCGTCCGCCTCGATTGCAAGGCGCATGGCATAAAGCTCGATCTCGGCAAGCTCGTTGGAAAGCCGCATCGCCTCAGCCAAAAGTCGCGCAGGCTCCGCGCCGGAAAAGATACGCTCCATTTCGTCGAGCGCGTGATCGCGGCGGCGCGTGACGTTGATCTCTTCAAAGAAGTCCGCCGCCGCCTGCGGATCGCCGGTCACGACGAAGGTGCGCACGCGGTCGGTCAGGTAATCCGAGCCGGATTCCAGCGCCGCGGCGCTCTGCTGCGCGAGCGTGTTTCGCGCGGTTGCTTCGTCCGTTTCGCGGTAGCTGTGCAGCGTGTCGACGGTGACGAAAAACAGCGCGACGGCAAGGATCGCCGCAACGATCCCGAGGATCAGGTTCAGCCTGCGGAGCCGGACGCCGCCCTGCTTTTTTTGCGATTGTTCGTCTGTCATATCTGTATCCTTTCGTGTCTGCCGATGGTCGAAAATGCTGTGTCCGTTTCCTGCTTTCTATGATATGCGAAGCGCATCCGCTTCGTCATTGCTTGCTGTGCGACGCCTTCCACGCCTTGATGTCGTTCAGCCGCTCCTTGAAGCGCGACTCAAGCCCCTGATCGGTCGGCTCATAGTAGACGCGGCCGAGAAGCGAATCCGGCAGGCAGGTCATGTCGGTCAGCTTGTCGGACGTGTCGTGCGCGTACTGATAGCCCTTGCCGTAGCCGACGTCCTTCATCAGCTTCGTGACCGCGTTGCGGATGTGCAGCGGCACCGGCTCCGCAAGCTGCGTGATCGCGTCGCGCTTTGCGGATTCGTACGCCATGTAGAGCGCGTTCGATTTCGGCGCGAGGGAGAGGTACACGACCGCCTGCGTGAGATGTACGGAGCACTCCGGCATGCCGATGAGATGGCACGCCTGATACGCCGCGACCGCAAGCTCCAGCGCCCGCGGGTCGGCAAGCCCGACGTCCTCGCTCGCGAAGCGCGTCACGCGCCGCGCGATATATAGCGGGTCCTCGCCAGCTTCGAGCATGCGCGCAAGCCAGTACACCGCCGCGTCCGGATCGGAATTGCGCATCGACTTGTGCAGCGCGGAGATGAGGTTATAGTGCTCCTCGCCGGTCTTGTCGTACAGCAGCGATTTTTTCGAGGTGCATTGCTCCACGGTGTCGGTCGTGACGGTGGTGACGCCGTTTTCGTACTCGCCGTTCAAGACCGCCATTTCAAGCGTGGACAGCGCGGTGCGGGCGTCGCCGTTTGCGAACACCGCGATGAGCCGCAGCACGTCGTCGGTCACTTCTACCTGCTGATTCCCAAAACCCTTCGGGCTTTCGATCGCGCGGCGAAGAAGCAGGGCAAGATCGTCCTCGGACAGCGCCTTCAGGACGAACACCTTGCACCGCGACAGCAGCGCGCCGTTGACCTCGAACGACGGATTCTCCGTGGTCGCGCCGATCAGAATGATGCTGCCCTTTTCCACGAACGGTAAGAACGCGTCCTGCTGCGCCTTGTTGAAGCGGTGGATCTCGTCGACGAACACGATCGTCTTCTCGCCGAACATGCGGTTCTCGTCCGCCTGCTGCATGACCGTGCGGATCTCCTTGATGCCGCTCGTGACCGCGGAGAAATTGATGAACTTCGCTTTTGTGTGGTTGGCAATGACGTGCGCAAGCGTCGTCTTGCCCACGCCCGGCGGTCCCCAAAAGATCATCGAGGACACCGCGTCCTGTTCGATGATGCGCCGCAAGATCCGTCCCGGTCCCAGAAGATGCGTTTGCCCGACGACCTCGTCGATCGTTTCCGGGCGCAGACGCGCGGCAAGCGGCTCGCCGATGTTCGCGTCCAGCAGCGTCATTTGATCCTTCATACATCCTTCTCCTTGTATCTTTTATAGTATATCAAATCCTCTGTATCTTTTCAACCGCAACATCGGCAAATGACGACATTTCACGCAGGAGGCTACGCCGCAAACGTAAATTAAGATATATCAAATTTTATAATATGTGTGGATTTTGGAAGAAAAATATGCTATGATAATTCCGTCAATATGTCCCATACGGGATAATTTTTAGAAACAGGAGACGTTCTCAATGAAACGGAAATCCGGTAAGCTGCTTGCGCTGCTTTTAGCGGCAATTATGGTCCTTTGCATGATCCCGGCTTCGGCGATCGCCGAGGCATACATCGGGACGCCGAGCCCGAGCGGTTATATCCCCGTCGAGATCCCCGGCAGCCGCGCCGTCACCAACGCGTACAAGAACGGCGATATGGCGACGTACAACCGCCTTGCGGGCAGCTACGCAAAGCGCGCCGTGCTGCCGAGCTCGTATAACAGCAATACGCTCGGCTACGTGACCTCCGTCAAGAACCAGAACCCGTACGGCTCCTGCTGGGCGCATGCGGCAATGGCGTGCGTGGAAAGCTACATGATCAAGCACGGTGTTGAGGACGGCTCCACCGGCTCTGCCGCAACGACAAGCCTGAACCTTTCCGAAACGCAGCACTGCTTCTTTAACTACACCAGCGCCTATGACGCAGAGGGCTTGCTGACCGGCGACGCTTCCGCATGCGAGGACGGCTGCCTCGATCAGGGCGGCAACGGCGAGATGTCCGCATACACGCTACAGCGGTGGACGGGCGTCGCGTCCGAATCCGTCTCCGTGCTTGCGTACAGCAAGGCAAGCACGGTCGCAAGCTCTGGCCTCAACAGCCAGTATGCATACGGCTCCAATGTCGCGCACGTACAGAATTCCGAGTGGATCCCCGGATCGGACATCGAAGCCATCAAGCAGGCGATCATGGAGTACGGCGCGGGCAACATCAGCTATTACGAGACCGGCAACGCCTACACCTACTCCTGCACGATCGACACCACGAGCCAGAGCAGCAGCTCCCACAAGTGGGCAAACCACGCGATCACGGTTGTCGGCTGGGACGACAACATCTCAAAGAGCAGCGGGTTCAAACCGAATACGCCTTCGAGCAATGGCGCCTGGATTTGCAAGAACAGCTGGGGCACGGGTTACTTCTCCAGCGGTTACACGTACATTTCCTACGAGGACACCTCCGTCTTAGAGGGCAGCATCTTCTTCTACGACGCACAGCCAATCGATAACTACGCGCACAACTATCAGTATGACGGCTCCTGCAATGTCGTCTGCTACGGCAAGGGCTGGCCGTCTTCTGAAGACTACTATGTAGGCTTTGAAAACGGCACCAAGGTCGCAAACGTCTTCACCGCAAAGGGAAGTGAGCTTTTGGAAGCGGTCGCGCTTTGCAATTGGGACGAAGCGATGACCTACACGGTTGAGATTTACAAAAACCCCACGACCGGCAATCCTTCCTCCGGCACGCTGATGACGTCGCAGACCGGTTCATTTACCTTCCCGGGCTACTACACCGTTAAGCTCGACAACCCGGTCGCGCTCGCCGCGGGCGACACCTTCTCGGTCGTCTTCACGCAGAACGTTGCGGAAGCCGACGAAGACGGCAATTACGTCCACACCCCCTACGACGCGACGTTTAACAACAGCGACGTCGTCTCCTGGGCAAGCTGGACGCACGCAAATCACGGCAACACTTCCTATTACAAAGAGCCGAACGGTTCCTGGACCGACTGCCCCGATAACGGCGACTACCGCATCAAGGCGTACACCAACGATCTGACCTACACGGTCACGGCGGTTTCCAACAACACCGCATGGGGTACCGTTTCCGTTTCCGGCACCAAGATCACCGCGACGCCCGCAACCGGCTACTACGTATCCGGCTATGAAGTCACGAGCGGCACCGCAACGGCAACGATCAATGGCAACATCATCAACGTCGCGCCGGAAAGCGACTGCACCATCCGCGTTATCTTCGCGCCGAAGCCCACCTACACGGTAACGTATCTGTCCTCCGGTACCAACGCCGGCAGCGCAAGCGCGCTGATCTATGATACGATCTCGCTGCCCTCCACCGTCAGCAATACGCCGAACGGCTGGACGTTTAGCGGCTGGGTCACCGCAGAGTTTGCCGAGACCGCGAACGAGCCCGAGTTCTACGAACCCGGCGCAAGCTACACCGTCACCGCGAACGCGACGCTGTACGCGCTGTTCACCCGCAGCGAAGGCTCCGGCGAAACGGTCTATCAGCTCGTCAACGACAACCTCTCCGACTGGAGCGGCAAGTACATCATCACTTGCGGCAAGGATACGAGCGCACTGGTTCTGAAGGGACTTTCCGGCAACACCAGCTACGAATCCTCGAGCGCGGGCGGCGCCGCTACGTTCTCCAACACAGGAATGACGCTGGACGGCGAAAAGATCCGCAACGCGAACAACGCATATGTGTTTGAGCTCACGGCAACCGGGTCGAATTATACCATTAAAAACGCCTCGACGAGCACATATATGGGAAGCTATAACAACTACCTCTACAGCCGCTCGTCGTACAGCTCCAGCTACTGCAACTGGGCTGTGGAATATGACCTCTATAACATCTGCATGAAGGTCTCTAACTCCGCAAACTCGAGCTATCCGTACCTCACCAAGCACAGCTCGAACAGTTACTTTGTGATCAACAACGCCTACACGACCAACAAAGTACAGTTCTGGAGGGAAACCGAGGAGATCACGACCTACTACACCACAAATCCGGTCGGCGCGCATACGCATACCTACGGCGCGTGGACCTCGAATAACGACGGTACGCACAGCCAAATCTGCGCAGAGTGCGGCGACGTCGCGACCGAGAGCTGCACGTACAATGACGTCGTGACTGCGCCGACGGAGACCGAGCGGGGCTACACAACGCACACCTGCACCGTGTGCGGCTACACCTTCGTTGACAGCTACGTCGACGCGCTCGGCTATACGGTCAGCTTCTCCGTACCTACCGGCGTCACGCCGCGCGACAGCATGAACGCTGCTGCAGGCACGACGATCACGCTGCCCAACCCGGGCGCACCGACAGGCTATACCTTCGTCGGCTGGGTCACGGAAGCGTATGACAATGTCACCACGCTGCCCAACGTGCTCACCGGTTCGTACACCGTAACCGGCAACGTCACGCTGATCGCGCTGTATTCGCGCGTCACGACCGTAGCCGCGGGCTATCAGCTTGTGACCGAAGCACCCGACGACTGGGCAGGCAGCTATGTCATCACGTACGGCACCGACGCCGTCCTGAAGGGCATTGCCGGCACCAAGAAGCTCGAAAGCACGAGCGCAGGCGCAACCGTCGCGTTTGCGGAAGCGGGCATGACGCTGTCGGACAACACGCTGAACGGTGTGGACAGCGCATATGTGTTCACCGTGGCGGCGAACGGCGACAAGTTCACCGTCCAAAACGCGGCGACCGGCGCGTATCTTGCGAACCGCGGCAGCTATCTCTATAGCTATAAGACGCTTACCGCAAGCTATTGCCTGTGGTCGTTCGCGATCAGCGAGGGCACGGTGGACGCCACCAACGCGGCGAGCAAGACATGCAGCCATCTGTCCTTCTCCTCGAAGAACTACTTCATGGTGAACCGCATGGCAAACCCCGGCATCCGCTTCTGGAAGCTCGGCGAAGCAACCACCGCCACGGTCTACACCACCGTCATCGGCTGATCCCCAAAAGTACAAGGCGCCGCCCTCCATGGCGGCGCCTTTTTTATGCAGAGGGATGGGCGAGTGCGAAAGCTGACGCGCTCCTGCGTATCACCTCATCCGTCGCCTTTCGGCGCCACCTTCCCCATCAAGGGGAAGGCTCTGAACTTGCATACCCAAAAGGCTTCCCCCTGGGTGGGGAAGCTGTCACGGAGTGACTGATGAGGGGGTGTATCGCACGAAGCGTGACGGCTCGTAGTATCATGTAACATTTAATACTTTATTTCCGGATAAAGATGCTTTAGTTTAATCCTCGCATTCGGAGCTGTAAATTGC
>CALGGM010000021.1 GCA_937915925.1 uncultured Clostridia bacterium
TCATCCGACAAGTATTCATTTGAATCATCTCGCCGCAAACGGTCTGACCCCTTTTGCGACAGTCTGAAGAGAGATCACGTCTCTCCGAATTCCTTTGTATTTGCCAAAATGCTGATCCTGCGATCAATCGGCGTTTGCACGTCAGCTCATGCGCTTTCCGAGGAACAGGTTCAGAAGCGCGGCTGCGGCGAGCAAAACGACGCCGATGATGAAAACCGTCCATGCAAATCCCGCCGTGCCGATGCAAAGCGTCAGAATTCCGAACAACAGGAAATAGACCGCGGCAAAGATCTCGATCCAGCCGACCCGCTGTGCGTACGCGCTGTCGACCTTGCCCGCGTGCCGTTCCATGACATAGTTCGTAATCAGCGCATACTTGCCGCGCATCGCGATCATGTAGCCGAAAAAGCCGAATGCCAATGCCATCAAAATCATAATAATACCGAGCGCTACATGCATAATACTGCCTCCTTATATCCTTGCGGAATGATCGCATACATCCCGTTCTTTTTTCTCATTATAACCGCAATTTGCAAAAAAAAATCGAATTCTATGTTACGAAATTACAAACTTTTTATCATTTGAAAAATTTTGTTTCAGGCGATTGCTCTCCGTTCGGATATTGCGCGCGTGCGAATCGTATGATATACTATTTTCAGCGGGGTATCATTGCCCGCAAATTCAAGTGATAAGGAGAATTCAAATGTACTGTCCTCATTGCGGAACACAGATCCCGGACGATTCCGCGTTTTGCAGAAATTGCGGAAAGCCGATTCCCAAGGAAGCGCCGGTCGTAAAATCCGCGCCGTCCGTTCCCCCGATCCTTGCCAATCTTCTGGAAACCGTAAAGGGCTTTTTCTCCAAGGATCCCACGGAAGGCATGACGCTTGTCGCAGCCTCCGAAACGCATGAATGGGCGATCCTTCTCGGGCTCAACGTCCTCGCCTTCGCGTTCGCGTTTGCGGTCAATGCAAAGCAGATCGCCCTGATGTTCATCAATTCCCTGATGTCCGCGCTCGAATCCTCCATGGGCGGCTACGGATCCATCCTTTCCTCGGCGGCGCCGGCAATGGGCTCGTTTGTCAACTTCGGCTATTTCTTCCTGTTCGGGCTTTTGATCTCGATCCTCGCAAACGCGATCGTCTTCGGCGCCTACTTCCTGCTCGAAAAGGTTGTACACCGCGGCGGGCAAACGGTTTTCGGCGTACTGAACACCGTTGCGTATTCCACGATCCCGTTTACGGTCGTCTGCCTGCTCAACATGCTGCTCGGTCTCATCTGGGGCTTCCTCGTGATCCCGTTTGTGCTGATCGCCGCGCTCGCGCAGGTCATTCTCCTGTACTCCGCGCTGCAGAAGAACGCCGAGGACGGACGCGTCAGGTACTTCGTTTTCATCGGCGTTTGTCTGATCGCGCTGTTCCTTACCCTGCTGTTCGGCTTCCTGTTCACAAGGGCAGGTCTCTCCGCAAGCATAGACGCCGCAATGTCCCGCTACGGACTCTGATCCATACAGAACGGAAAGCGCCTCCGTCCATTACGGGCGGAGGCGTTGTTCGGTTCAATTATAATTCGATCCTATGCAAGTCATTTCGCTTTATCCAAGGGGCTCCGCCTTTCGCCATTTCAGACTCAGCGCACGGATGAAGGAACCTTGATAAGCATCGTCCGGCTTCTCCATGGAGCCGTCCGCCCAGTAAACGCCCTCGTCGTCCGCGAACAGCACGCCGTCCATAATTTCCCGGGTGTAGTTTTCGCCCGCCGGTTGGATCCGCATGAGCTTCACGCCCTCGAAGCACAGCTCCGCAACGCCAAACCATGCGCTGTTGTCGAACGTGACCGTCGCCTCCTTCGTGCCGTTCCAGTCCTCCCGATAGCAGATCTTATCCAGTGTCGCGTCATGAAACCCGGCAAACAGGTCCATAAAGGCGTCCGCCTCCTCCTGCGTCCGGATATAGTTCCATTCATTCACGTCCGGAAGATCGCGCAGGGCGATCGCAAACCGATCCCGATCGACCGATCCCTTCTTCCACAATTCGCATAGGAACGTCTCGTTCCCGCACACGTCCGGATACCCGAGGATCAGATGAACGGTCTCGCTCCCCTTACCGGCGCAGGCAGCGTTGATGCGCGCGTTCGCTTCGTCCGAAGTGCGCACAAAGTCCTCGTTTCCTTTGCGGATCACAAAGACATTCGGCTCACCGCCGTACAGATACGGAACCAGTTCAAACTGCTTTTGATGCGGATTGTACACCGCATACCGCACGAACGCGCCTTCATTGATCTGCGCGTAAACCATGGAACGATAGATCCATCCGCCGATACTGCTGTGAACCGTTACGTACATTCTCCATCACCTCGGAGTCATTATAGCATAAGCTTTTTGCACTTGCAATCTCGTTTGCACGGACAAAACTCAGATATCCCAAAAATGCCAAAGAAAAAGCCTACCGCATGGGTGGGCTTTTTCTTTGGCGCGCCTGGCAGGATTCGAACCTGCGACCTACCGGTTCGTAGCCGGGCACTCTATCCACTGAGCTACAAGCGCATGTAC
>CALGGM010000022.1 GCA_937915925.1 uncultured Clostridia bacterium
TTAAACTAAAGCATCTTTATCCGGAAATAAAGTATTAAATGTTACATGATACTACAAGTCGTTTAAACAATCACGCACAGCGTACCCAAAAGGCTTCTCCTCGAGGAGAAGCTGTCAGCGAAGCTGACTGATGAGGTGTCGTTACTATCCGCGAAAAGCTTACGCTTTTCTGCGTACCACCTCATCCGTCGCCTAACGGCGCCACCTTCCCCTCGGAGGGGAAGGCTCTTGGTCACATGCGCAGAGGCCCCTTGTGCAAAGAGGGCTGTCCGCTTTAGCTGACCGGGGATTGTTACGCGGGCGGATGCGATCCGCCCCTACGGGTATCATTCGACGCCTTCCCTTATCAGGGAAGGGGCGTCCGATAGGTTGTCACTCGCCTTTCATCTCCACATTGCGCTCGTAGGCGGCGATGACGGCTTCGATGGCGGCGCTGCGCAAGCCGTTCCGTTCGAGCGCGCGCACGCCCTGGATCGTGCTGCCCGCAGGCGAGCACACGACGTCCTTCTGCGTGCCGGGGTGTTCGCCCGATTCGCGCAGAAGCCTTGCCGCGCCCTCGACCGTCTGCGCGGCGTACAGAAGCGCCTTTTTTCGCGGCAGGCCGCAGGCGACCGCGCCGTCGGCAAGCGCTTCGATGAACAGATCGACAAACGCCGGTCCGCACCCGAACAGCGCGCTTCCCGCGTCGATCAGGTTTTCCTGAAGCGGATCGACCGTCCCCGCATCCTGCAACAGCTCGACAAACGCAGCAAGCTCCGCCTCCGTCGCGCCCGTTTCGCAGTACGCAATAATCCCTGCGCCGACCGTGATCGGCGTGTTCGGCATGATGCGGATCACCGGGTACGCCCCGCCCGCAAGCCGTTGGATCGTGTCCATCGTCAGCCCCGCCGCCATCGTGACGAGCACGAAGCGGTCCGTGCGCTCTGCAAGGATCGGCGAAAGCCCGGAAAGCACCTCTGCCATCATCTGCGGCTTCACGGCAAGCACGATGAGATCGCAGTTTTCAGCGATCGCCTCGTTGGTCGAAATGGCTGCGGAAAGCTCCGTTGCAAGCGCTTCCGCCTTCTCCCTTGTGCGGTTAGAAAGCTGCAGGTCGCATGCTTCGCGCTTTGCGATCAGCCTTGCGACGGCGCTGCCCATCGCGCCCGTTCCGATGATCCCGACCGAATGAAACATGGCGCTCACTCCTTTTTGTCCGCGAGATGGAAAAAGTGTGTCGGGATGTGGCAATAGCCGCCCGGGTTCTTGTCAAGATACTTCTGGTGATACGTTTCCGCGGGGAAGAAGTTTTCGAGTGGCTGTACCTCGACGGCAAGCGGCTTGCCCTCCCTCGCCTCGACCTCGGCGTACACCTCGCGGATCGCGGGAAGCTGCTCTTCGTCGGTATAATAGACGCCGGTGCGGTACTGAATGCCGCTGTCCATCCCCTGCCTGTTTACGGACGTCGGGTCGATGACCTGAAAATAGAAGCGCAAAAGCGCCGGAAGTGAAAGCACGCCCTCGTCGTAATCGACGCGCACGGTCTCCGCGTGACCGGAATTGTCGCACACCTCGCGATAGCTCGGCGCGGTGTCCGGGCCGTTCGCGTAGCCGACCTCGGTGAACGTCACGCCCTCGAACTGGTCGAGGAATTTCTGCATGCCCCAAAAGCATCCGCCTGCCAAAAAGATCGTTTTCATCTCAGTCCGCCTTTCTCCATTTCCGTTTTGTGTTCGGGCATTTTTCATCCATAAAGGCGCGGAAGCCCACAATGTCCGTGCCGTCAAATGTGTCCTTCGGAAACAGGAGGAACTGCTTTTCGCGGGTGACGATCAAGAACAGGTCCTTCGTTTCCTTGCATGTTGCGAACTTATCGTACGCCATGCGGCTGGTGCTGTTGGTCGCATCGTTATGGAACTCGACCTCGCCGTCGTAGAACGAGGCGTGTACGCGCGGATCATCCGTGCCATACGATTCTTTGATCCGGCGAAGCTGCCGTTTTGCATATCGCTTCGCGCCGTTCGCTTCCCATACGATCAGGAATGCCATCACGCCAAGCTCCGCAAGCAGCATCCAGACGCCCGTCTGCGAAAAGATCGATTCGTTGTAATAAACCGCCCAGCGGATCCACTGATACAGATGATGCGCGACATATACCCCGATACACACGAGCAGCACGATCAGAATGATACGCATCGGTCTTCTCGCATACCGATAGATCTCCCGAAAGGTCGTTTCGCTCGGTCCGTACGTGTTCGTAAACACCGGTTTGCGCTCGTTTTCTTCCATGATTTGTTCCCCCTTTATTCGTCTTTCATGCTCCCGAAAAGCCCTGCAAGATGCAGCAGGATCTCCACGTTCTTTTCCATCGACGGGATCGGTACGTACTCGAACCGCCCGTGCGCGTTCTCGTAGCCCGCGGACAGGTTCGGGCTCGGCAGCCCGCGCCAGCTTAAAGCGGAGCCGTCCGTGCCGCCGCGAAACGGCTCGGTCTTCGGCTCGACGCCGGACCTGCGGATCGCCTCGACAAGGTTTTTGATCAGATACGGCTCCTGATCGATAACCTCCTTCATGTTGCGGTACTGCTGCTCGATCGAAAGCGAAACGCGGTCCTCGCCGTACTGCCGTCTGAGCTCCTGTTCGCAGGTGCGAAGGTACGCCTCGCGCTGCGCAAACTGTGTGCGGTCGTGGTCGCGCACGATCAGAACGACCTTCGCGTGCTCGACGTCGGCGTTCACCGCGATCACGTGGAAGAACCCCTCCCGCCACGACGTGTACTGCGGACGCTCGAAGCGCGGCAGCATCGAAAGAAACTCGCCCGCGACGTCCGCGGCGTTGACCATGATGCCCTTCGCGGTCGCGGGATGCACGCTCAACCCCTTCACGATAAGCGTCGCCTCGGACGCGTTGAACGTCTCGTCCATGTAATAGCCCAGATGATCGCCGTCGAGCGTGTAGGCGACCTTTGCGCCGAAGCGTACAAAATCGAGATCCTTCGCAAGGCCCCCGACTTCCTCGTCCGGCGTGAACGCCAGCGAGATCGGTCCGTGCGGGATCTCCGGGTGCGAAAGAACGTGCTCCGCAAACGTCATGACCGCCGCGATCGCCGCCTTGTCGTCGCCGCCCAACAGCGTCGTGCCGTCGGTGAGGATCAGGTCCTGTCCGATGTACTGCAGCAGATTCGGGAACTCATTCGGCGACATGACGATGTTTTGCGCTTCGTTCAGCACAATGTCCCCGCCGTCGTAGGCTTCGAGCACCCACGGGCGTACGTTTGCGCCGGGCGCGTCGGGCGCGGTGTCCATGTGCGTGATCAGCCCGAACGGTCTGCCGCCGCTTTTCACCGTGGACGGGAGCTTTCCGTAGACCACGCAGGCGCTCTCATCGAAGAAGACCTCGCTTGCGCCGATCGAAAGAAGCTCCCGATACAGCATGCGCGCAAGGTCGAACTGCGTCCACGTCGTAGGCGTGTCCGCGCTGTTCGCGTCGGACTGCGTATCCACCCTTGCGTAGCGGATCATGCGCTCCCTGACCTTCTCATAAAACGGCGTTCTTTCGTACATGCTGCTCCCTCCCGACGTGCTCTGTTTTGATTATACCACGCCCGCATGCATCTGACAATGCGGATTGTGCGGGATGTTGCCCGTTTACGGCGATACCCCCCTCAGTCACCTGTCGGTGACAGCTCCCCCTAACGGGGGCGCTCGAAGAGTGTCCGCCTACGTAACGATTTTGTAGGGGCGACGACCTCGGCGCCCCGTTAAAGAGCACAACAGCGGAACGGGAAGGTGATACCTTCCCCTACAACCTCTGTAGGGGCGGATATGATCCGCCCGCGTAACAATCCCCCGGCCTCGGTTCCTTCGGCAGCCCCCTTTGCACAAGGGGGCCTTTTGGTATCGCCGCGAGCGATTGCGGAAACGGACCGTAGGGGCGGATATGATCCGCCCGCGTAACAGTCGTGTATGGGAGAGAAAAGAGAAGAGTGAAGAGAGAAGAGAAAAAAGAAAAGGAAGAGGGGATGTTAAAAAAGTCCCTGAAAGAAATAGCAAGACTCTCGAGGAAAGTTTC
>CALGGM010000023.1 GCA_937915925.1 uncultured Clostridia bacterium
CAGCAAATGAACAGGAGCCGTCAAGTCCCTCTTTCGAGTTTCTTAACGGCTCCATTCTATTATCTCTCCGCAAATTAGCCGATGTTTTCACTCAGTCGCATACCATAGTATAGCTCCATCGTGAAAACACGGCTTCTGCCATCCATATCAACAGCCCGTTTTGTATCCGCGACGGTCCGAGGAAACTGCGCTGACGGGGCGAAGGAACGCCGATTGTCGCGAAAAAACGCATAAAAGCGGAAGAATATTACATTTTAGATACATTTTGGTCGCAAATATGTGTTATAATGGTTCCGTAAACCGAAGAGGTCAGCAAAACGGGGGAGAACAACGAACCGATGAACGATCCGAAATCCATTATTGACGAACTGAAAAAAGCCGTCGTCGGCAAGGACAATGTCTTGATCATGGCGCTTTTGGCGATCCTTGCGCGCGGGCATATTCTTTTGGAGGACATCCCGGGCGTCGGCAAGACGACGATGGCGCTTGCGTTCTCGAAAGCGCTCGGGCTCGAATACCACCGCGTGCAGTTCACGCCGGACGTCCTGCCGAGCGATATCGTCGGCTTTTCCCTTTACGATCGCGAGAGCGGGCAGATGACCTATAAGCCCGGCGCGATCCTCTGCAATCTGTTTTTGGCGGACGAGCTGAACCGCGCGACGAGCCGCACGCAGTCCGCGCTCCTCGAGGCGATGGAGGAGGGCAACGTGACGGTGGACGGCGTGACGCACACGGTTCCGGATCCGTTTGTGGTCATTGCGACGCAGAATCCCGTCGGCGCGAGCGGCACGCAGCTGCTGCCGGACTCGCAGCTCGACCGGTTTATGGTGCGTCTGACGCTCGGCTATCCGCGTCCGAACGACGAGCTGGAGCTTTTAGGCCGCAAGCAAAAGGGCAATCCGCTGGATTCCGTGCGCTGCATTGCGGACAGCGAGGGTCTCTACGGCATTCGCCGCGCAGTCGACAACACCTTCGTCGACCGGAAGATCCTCGATTACGTGATCCGTCTGTCCAACGCATCGCGTTCGCATTCGTCGCTGCTGCAGGGCGCAAGCCCGCGCGCGTCGCTTGCGACCGTTGCGATGGCGAAGGCGGCGGCGTGGGTGCAGGGACGCGACTATGTGATCCCGAGCGACGTCAAGCTCATTTATCCCGCAACGATCACGCACCGCCTGATCCTGACGCCGGAGGCAAAGGCGTCCGGACAGACCGCCGACGCCGTGCTTTCCGACATCATGGCGCACACCGCGCCGCCTGCCGTGCTCGTATGATCGGCCGCAGGCTGACATACGGCGCACTTCTGATCGCGGCGATCGCGCTTCATATTGCTTACGGACAGTATGTGACCCATTACATACTGTGGTTCATGCTGCTGCTTCCGATCCTGTCCCTGCTTCTGAGCCTTCCGGCGATCCTGCTTTCGCGCGCGGAGCTTTCGGGCGGGTCCGACGTTCAGCGCGGACGCGCGTCGAAGATCCGTCTTGAGGTGAGCACGCGCTTTTTTCTGCCGCCGGAGGCATGGAAGATCACCGTTGAACATAAGAATCTGTTTTTAGACGGTCGCCCGACGCGCGAGAAGCTGCGCCTTGACGGCGCGCGCAAGCGCGAGCAGACCTTCGAACCGGACACCGAGCGGCTCGGTACGATCTCGTACCGCATCCGTTCCGCGCGCGCTTGCGATTATCTCGGACTGTTCGCGATCCCGATCCGAAAGCACGGGGAGGTCGCGCTGACGGTTATGCCAAACGCGGAGGCGCCGGTTCCCATGCCGGATCTGGTCGAGGCGTCCGAACGCGTTCTGAAGCCGAAGCCGATCGGATTCTCCGAGGAGCACGAGCTTCGACCGTACCGCGAGGGCGACGCGATCAATCTCATCCACTGGAAGCTGAGCGAGAAGACCGGCGCGACGATCGTGCGCGAGCCGCAGGAGCAGGTGCGAAAGCGCATCGTTCTGAGCATGGACCTGCACCGCGACTATGCCGCGCAGCAAAGCGCGACGGAACAGCTTCGCTATCTCTCCGATATTCTGAATGAAAACAGGATCCCGTTTTTGCTCTGCTACGGGCTGCGTTCCGTGCCCATCGAATGCGACGGGGACCTCAAGCGCCTCCTGAAGGCGGTGCTGTCCGAGCCCGCGCGCGACGAACAGGCACAGCCGTATACCGAGGGGAACGACACGCTCGTTTACCGGATCATACCGGCGAAGGAGGTGGACGCGTGAAACGGAAAAAGATACTGCTGTGCGGGTTTGCGGACGCCGTTCCGGTCGCCTGCGGCATGATCGCGATCGCGTGCGCCGTGCCGACCGCGTTCGGGATCGAGTATTCGCCCGTGCCGCTGATCCTGTTCTGCGTCTACGCCGCGCTGCTGCTGTCGTTCTGGATGAACGTGCCGAAGTACGGCTTCGGGTTCGGCGCCGTGCTTTTGACGACGATGGTGCTGATCCTTGTGTTCCGCATGGATCTGGTCGCGGACGGCGCCGCGGCGCTTTCCTATCGGATCCTGACGGTGCTGCCGAAATCGTTCTCCGAGACGTTCGGGATCGACCTGAACCGGCTGTTCCTGCGCATGTTCGAAGCGGAGGATCTTTTTGGCAGCATCACGGTGATGCTGATGCTGATCACCGGAACGTACGGCATCCTTCTGGCGTTTGCGCTGATCCGCAGCAAACTGCCGTTTCTGACCATGCTGATGCCGCTTCCGATGATCCTTCTAAGCCTCTATTATCCGGAGCAGCCGCCCGCGCTGTGGACGATCGTTCTTTTGACGGTGTACTTCGGAAGCGCAATGCTCGGCATCTGCATCCGGAAAGGCGATGCGCCGAGGCGAGGCGTGCTGTCCGCGATCCTGTCGCCTGCGCTGCTGATCCTGGGACTGTTGGTCATCGCGATCTTCCCGCAGGACAAGTTTGAGCCGATCACGCCGCGCATGCGCGACAGTCTGGTTTCCGACTGGTTCGGCGAGATCGCCGATACCGCGCTGTCGTGGATCGGCAGAAGAAGCCCCAACGACATCGATCTGTCCGAGCAGGGCGACCGCGAGGAGAACGACGAAGAGATCTTCAGCGTATCTGTTTCGAGGACCGGGGCGTTCCTTTTGCGCACGCATTCCTACGGCGCGTATCGGAACAGCCAGTGGCTCGCCGCAAAGCCGTACAGCGGCGATTGGCGTGCGCTTGAAGCGCTCGGCGAGCGGAACAAATACGGCAGCTCCGGGATGTCGATTTACGGTTACGTTTCCGATGAGCGCGTCGTGCCGTACGCGTTCGAGATCGACCGTCCGGGCGATGCGGAGATCGCCGCGCGTGTTTCGCCGTACCGGTCCGAAACGGACGAATATCTCGACGAGGAGTCGTATTTGCGTGCGAACGGCAAGACCCGGTATGAATGGCGGTTCACGGCGGAATTCGACGTCAAGCCGAAGACGGTGACGAAGGCGGAGGAGGAATACTACGCGTATGCGTGCGAAGCGTATACGATGGACGACGGCGCCGAAAAGAACGCGCTGCTCGGGCTGCTGCGCGTCGTCGGGATCAAAAAAACGGACGACTCGTATGAAACGGCGAGCAAGGTCGCATCCTATGTCATGGCGTCCGGCACGTATTCGCTGTCGCCGGGCAAGCTCCCGAAGGGAAGGGATTTCGTACAGTATTTTCTGACCGAGGGACACACCGGCTACTGCATCCACTTCGCGAGCGCGACGACCGCGCTACTGCAGGCGATGGACATTCCCGCACGGTACACGGTCGGCTATTACGTGCCGATCGAATCGAGCCGCGACTGGCATCCCGTGACGAAGCGCGCGGAGCATGCGTGGACCGAGGTGTATATCCTCGGCGTCGGCTGGGTGCCGTTCGAAAGCACGCCGGGCTTTGAGCCGGGCGGCGAAAAGGAGCATGAACAGCCGATCGGCACGCACGCGCCCGAAACCGTGCCGCCGGCGCCGACCGCAGTTGCGGCGGTCACGCCGGAGCCCTCCGAAAC
>CALGGM010000024.1 GCA_937915925.1 uncultured Clostridia bacterium
ACTACCCCTCAGTCACCTACCGGTGACAGCTCCCCTGACAAGGGGAGCTCGAATTTTACCCGTAGGGGCGGATCGTATCCGCCCGTCAAATATCACGCGGTTCGAATGACAACCCTTCCGTCAAGGCTCCGCCTTGACACCTTCCCTTTCACAGGGAAGGCAAGAAGTTCGCGAACGGCTCGTAGGGGGCGACGACCTCGGCGCCCCGTCAAACAACATTACAACGGCTTTTGTCCCGTAACGTTCTTTTGTGTGTCATCCTGAGCGAAGGATCTTTGAGATCCTTCGTCGTTGTGCTCCTCAGGATGACATATGTTTTTATGTACCTGCCCGTAAGGGCGATGCGATCGACAACCCTTCCGTCAAGGCTCCGCCTTGACACCTTCCCTTTCACAGGGAAGGCGAGGGGAAAAACGGCTCGTAGGGGGCGACGACCTCGGCGCCCCGGTAAGTTGGCGCGGTTCAATGAATTGCGCCCTGCGGCGCATGAATTGTCCTGCGGCCATGAATTGGCTGCGCCATGAATTGTGCTTCGCACATGAATTGACGCCGAACGTGTCATGTAGGGGCGGATATCATCCGCCCGTCATTCTCTCCCGTCACCAACGTGCCGCAGGCACGCATCACGCGAAGCGCATCACTTCTCCTCCTCGGGGAGGAGCTTCTTTTGTTTTGGGCGCGGTAGGGACGTTTTTATCCCATGAGGACCGCTTTCGGGGCGTTTTATGGAAAAAAGCGCCATGTCACGATCGAAAAACGCCGGATGCACGGTCCGTTGGAAGCATTTATATGCTTGATTTTATCAAATTTATGCGTTATAATACCCGCATGCCACAAGTTTGAACGGATTTTTTTGCAGAAAATGTCGGGGTTTGCTGTGACCGGAACCGCGAATTTTTCGGAAATGTCTTTCTGTGAAAAAAACTGTTGAAATTCTATGCGATATAGGATATAATCAAGTGGTAAACAGAGAAACTGTCTTTTGGAAAGGAGTATCGCGGCGACTTGGTAACAACGAAGTACACGGCGGATTACCGCTTGGAAAACGTGGTGGATCCGAGAACCGGCAAGTTGGCCACCAAAGCCGTTTACAGAGGCGACTGGTTCAGCTTCGAAAAGCCCGCGGCGCTCGTCAGACAGAGAAAGGTTCTCATTACGGTCCTTGTGGGGCTTGCGATCGCGGCGTTCATCGGCGCGCTGCTGCTCACCGGGATCAACGAACGGAATCAGAACGTGAAGGCGATCGAGCAGTACTACGTGATCATTCCGTTTGTGGGGCTGATGTTCCCGATCTTCTTCATGGGAACGTCGACCGTTCGGATGTGGCGCGCGACCGACAAGGTCACGCGGGAGCATCGGGATAAGATCAACGAGCGGTTTGCCGCCGCCTGCATCGGCGCGGCGATCCTGTCCGGCATCTCCGTGATCGGTCATATCGTATCGTGGGCGATCAACGGCGAAACGGCGTCGGACTTGGTCTTTCTCGGGATCACCGTGATCATCCTTGCCGCATCCGTTCTGATCTTTGTGTTTCGCAAAGACCTCTCGATGGTCAAAAGCGGAACGGCGAGGATCGCGTATCCGGACGAGGATCCGGAAATCACCCGTATAGCACGCGAGGGCGAAAGCTCACGCCGTGATATAAAAAAGATAAGGAGAAACAAGAAATGAGAAAAACTAAGACTCTCGTAAGCCTGCTTCTGGCACTGGTCATGGTTCTTGCTCTCGCAGCCTGCAACCCGACCACCACGCCTGATCCGGCAACCGAACAGCCCGCTGAGCAGCCCACTGAACAGCCCGCTGAGCAGCCCAACGAGCAGCCCGCAGAGCAGCCCGCTGAGCAGCCTGCAGAGCGGCCCGAAGAGACCGGTATCGTCCCGCCGAAGGGCCCGACGTTCGAGTCTCACACTGTTCCGGGCAGCAGAGTGGTCTACGCAGAAGCGACCTTCGGTCAGAAGTTCAGCCCGTTCTTCTACACCACCGCTTATGACGGTGATGCAGTCCAAATGGTTGTGAACGGCATCCTCGCGAGTGATCGTGGCGGCGCTGTCATCAACAACGGCATCGAAGGCGAGACCGTTTCCTACAACGGCACGGACTACACCTACTACGGCCTTGCGAATGTGGATGTCGTTCAGAACGACGACGGCACCGTTGATTACAACATCGTTATGAGAGACGACATCGTCTTCTCCGATGGCGTACCGGCAACGATCGATGACGTTATCTTCGGCATCTACGTTTGCGCAGACCCGACGTACGACGGTTCCTCCACGCTGTATGCACTCCCGATCGAGGGCATCAACGAGTACTACACCTCCATGGCGTCCCGCCTCGGCCTCGTAGCAGCAACGAAGGAAGCCGGCTACACCGCGAATGAGAACTTCACCGAGGAAGATTACAACACCTTCTGGGCGGCGTTCAACGCGGCAGGCGCAAAGTTCGCACAGGAAATCGTTGACTACGTCAACACTGCTTATGCGGATGATAAGTATGTCCAGGGTTACTTCAATCCGGACCTGACCTATGCAGACGTTGCGGCAGATCCCGCTCTGATGAACCAGTACGGCTGCGTGCTCTGGGGCTTCGATCCGGTTGACACCCCCGAAGAGTACTTCGCGCAGATCAAGGCAGCTTATGAGTACGACATGAGCGCAGACGGTATCGAGAAGGAATCCGCGGGCACCTCGTTCGCAGACTTCCTGAAGGCAGAGCTCGGCGACAACTATGCGCGCTTTGATGAGTGGGTCACCACCACCGAAGGCATGACCAACATCCCGGGCATCATCCGTACCGGCGACTACTCCATGACCGTCCACTGCACCGAGTTCGATGCAACGGCGATCTACAACATGAGCTTCTGGCTTGCACCGCTCCACTACTATGGCGATGAAGCGCTCTATGACTATGAGAACAACTCCTTCGGTTTCAAGAAGGGTGATCTCAGCGGCGTCAGAGAAAAGACCGCTAAGCCGCTCGGCGCTGGCCCGTACACCTTCGAAGGCTATGACAACGGCGTTATCACCTTCAAGGCGAACCCGTACTACTTCCTGGGCGCTCCGGCAATCGAGACGCTGCTCATGCAGGAAGGCACCGACTCCGACTACGTTCCGGGCATCGGCACCGGCACGTTTGACCTTGCGAACCCGTCCATCAGCGATGCAACGCTGAAGGCGATCCAGGACCTCAACAGCAACGGTGAACTCGTTGGCGACATCATCACGACCTACCTCGTTGACTACCGCGGCTACGGCTACATCGGTATCAACGCGAACCGCGTCTGCATCAACAACGAGCCGGGCAGCGAGGCTTCCAAGAACCTCCGCAAGGGCTTCATGACCCTGCTGGCTGTCTATCGTGATACCGTTATCAACTCCTACTATGGCGATCGCGCAGTGGTCATCCAGTACCCGATCTCCAACACCTCCTGGGCGGCACCGCAACCGACCGACGCAGGTTACAAGAATGCATACTCCACCGATGTTGACGGCAACCCGATCTACACCGAAGGTATGAATGACGAAGAGAAGTACGCAGCAGCGAAGGAAGCGGCAATCGGCTTCTTCAAGGGCGCAGGCCTCACGTTCGATGAAGCGACCGGCATGTTTGTCGACGCTCCGTCCTTCGAGATCATGATCCCCGGCGCAGGTCAGCAGGACCACCCGGCATACGGCATCGCGGTTGCAGCATCTGCTGTCTGCGAAGAGCTCGGCATCAAGCTGCAGGTAAACGACGTCGGTACCTCCACCTGGAACAACGCACTCGAAGCCAACACTGCCGATATGTGGGCAGCTGCATGGCAGGCGAGCGTTGACCCGGATATGTATCAGGTCTATCACTCCAGCAATGCGAACGGTGCAGGCACCAACTCCAACCACTATCAGGTGCAGGATGCGCACCTCGATGAGCTGATCATCGAAGGCCGTACCTCCGCTGATACCGACTTCCGTAAGGCGACCTACAAGGAAGCTATGGAAATCATCATGGATTGGGGCTGCGAGCTTCCGACCTATCAGAGAAAGGACTGCTCCACGGTTTCCACGCAGCGCATCGACAATGCGACCGTCACGCCCGACATGACGCCGTTCTGGGGTCTGTTCGGCAACTGGGAGACCACGGTTGCGAAATAAGCCAAACACGGTTTACAGCATGAAGTTGTAACAATCGTTGGAAGGGGATGCTTCAACATCCCCTTCCGGCATAATTGATTGTTTTTTTGTCCTAATTTTGATGAGAGTGGTGGAGTGAATGCTGAAGTTTACAGTAAAACGTGTGCTATATAGCATCATAATATTGTTCTTCGTCATGTTCCTGGTGTATGCCCTGCTGTACAACATGCCGGGCAGCTACCTTGAGATGAAGGCACAGCAGCTTGCATCCAGACCCGGCGCGAGCAAGAGCGCGACGGAGTGGCTCAACGATCTGAAGAGCCAGTACGGTATGGATCAGGGCGTCGTTCGGGGCTATTTTACCTGGCTCGGTACGGCAATCAGAGGAGAATGGGGCGAAAGCTGGGCATGGACCATCCCGGTCACCGAAGAGTTTTCTAAGACGATTTGGTACAGCTTTGCGCTTGGGGTAATTACCCTGCTTGTTGAAATTTTTATCGCGATCCCGCTGGGCGTCTTGGCGGCGAAGAAGCAGTACGGCTTTTTGGATTATTTCACGACCGTTTTCGCAATGGTCAGTATCTCATTGCCGACCTTCTTCCTAGCAACGGTATTGAAGTATATATTCTCTGTAAAGCTCGGATGGTTTGACCTGTCCGGTATGCAGGGCAAATACTACGATACCCTGTCGCCGTTCATGCAGTTTTTGGACGTTGCGAAGCACTTCGTGCTTCCGGCGCTCACGCTCAGCATCCTGTCCATCGGCGGATTGATGCGTTACACCCGTACGAACATGCTCGAGGTTCTGAACTCGGACTACATCCGTACGGCGCGCGCAAAGGGCGTTTCGGAGCGCAAGGTCATCAATCACCACGCGTTCCGCAACACGCTGATCCCGCTCGTGACGATGCTCGGCGGCTCCCTGCCGGGACTGTTCTCCGGTGCTCTGATCACGGAAACGCTGTTCGCCATCCGCGGCATCGGCTATGCATCGTATTACTCGATGGTACAGGCGGACGTTCCGTTCACTATGTTCTATCTGGCATTTATTTCCATATTGACGCTGCTCGGCAACCTGATCTCCGACCTTCTGTACGGTGCGGTTGACCCGAGAGTCCGTCTTGAGTAAGGGGGGAAAGTTCAATGGCAAGCTATAATCTGAATGAGACCCTCAAAGCAAGAGCAGCAAATCAGGTCAAGAAGGACGACGGCGAGGTCAAGCTTGACGACGTCAGCCGCGTCAAGGTCCTGTCTCCGGGACGCAAGGTCTTCAAGCGCTTCATCAAGAACCGCCTTGCTGTTTTCGGCACGACCCTTCTTATCATCATGTTCCTCCTGTCCTTCCTGGGACCGGTGTTCTACCCCTACGGGCAGAAGGACATCTTCTATCGTTATGATGTTCTGAACACGAATTACGCGTCCGTCAAGGACAACACGACGTTCGAGACGAGCGAAGTCGATCCTTCCGTTGAGGTCGAAAGCGGCGTCAACCGCAAGATGACCACCAACATCAAGGCGATGAACACGGACGGCAAGAATGTGCTGTACGTGGAAGGCACGAACGGCGTTTATGAGATCGACAAGGTCAGCGACGAGCTGTACACGCTGAGCCGGTTCGAGGATTCCAGGAAGATCGCGGTCTTCGGCAGCAACCTCGAAGAGGTCGGTACGTTCGACGGCATCGCAAAGACGCTCACGTACAAGACCGCCGGCACCGATCTCGGCGAAGCCTTTATCGACGCCCTGAAGGAAAACTGCAAGGGCACGAAGGCGGGCGAGTTCGAGTTCGACGGAGCGACCTACTTCTTTGAGCCCGGCTCCAAGAAGACCTTCAAGATCACGGCTCTGACCGAAGACTTCCTCTATGAAGACGGCGTCAAGCCGCTGTCCGAAGCATTCGAATCCGCGGCGCTTGCGGCGGTCGAAAGCGGCGAACCGTTCAGCGCGGACGGCAAGAACTATGTCGTCATCGTCAACGAGGACGTTTACACCGCATATGAAGTCGGCGCAAAGAAGCTCGGCAGGATCTACACGACGCTGGTCATCGACACCTATGAAAAGGGCGCAGGCGTCACCGCAGAGCTCAAGAACAACGCGCTGCTCGCAGCATTCGGCGAGGGCACCTTCACTGCGGACGGCAAGAACTACACGGTAACCAACGAAGAGGATTCGTTCGTCATCCGTGACGAAGCGGGCGCTGAGATCGGCGAGCTGTCGCACTTCATCATCCGCCGCTTCAACGGCGACGATACGGTTGAGTACGAGCTCAAGAAAGCGCTGGTCGAAGAGATCTCCGCTATGGTCGAGCGTGGCGAGACCTCCGGTTCGTTCACGCATGCGATCCCGATGCAGACCGAAGACGGCCGTTATCAGTATGACGAGAACGGCAACCTGCAGTATTCGGACACGGAGCTTCGCATCACGCAGAAGGAAGTCGGTCAGTACACGATCAACTGCGACCAGATCACCTACGTCATCGATACGTTTGCGGCGCCGACCGGCGCGCACATCCTCGGTACGGACGGCGACGGCTTCGACGTGTTCGCGCGTATCATGTACGGCGGCCGTATCTCCCTGATGGTCGGCTTCGTGGTCGTCTTCCTCGAGTGCCTGCTCGGTATCATCATGGGCGGTCTCGCGGGCTACTACGGCAAGTGGGTCGACTTCCTCATCATGCGACTGGTCGATATCTTCTACTGCTTGCCCTCCATGCCGATCATGATCATCCTCGGCGCAATGATGGACGCAATGCGACTCGACACCTACATCCGACTGATCGTCATGATGGCGATGCTCGGTATCATGGGCTGGGCAGGCGTCGCCCGTCTGGTCCGCGGCCAGATCCTCTCGCTGCGTGAGCAGGAGTTCATGCTTGCGGCAGAGGCGACCGGTATCCGCGTCAGACACCGCATCTTCCGTCACCTGATCCCGAACGTCATGCCGCAGCTGATCGTTTCCGCAACGATGGGCATGGGCGGCACGATCCTTACGGAATCGACGCTGTCCTTCCTCGGTCTCGGCGTCAAGCACCCGCTGGCAACCTGGGGAACGATCATCAACTCGGTATCTTCCGCATCCGCAATGGCACACTATGCTTACATCTGGATCCCCGTCGGCTTGCTGATCTGTCTGACGGTCATCGCATTCAACTTTGTCGGCGACGGTCTGCGCGATGCGTACGATCCGAAATCCAAGCAGTAAGGAGGCGTGAGTCATGGAAGAAAAGAAGAAAAAATCCTCCTATATTTCCGCTCGTGAATCGAGAAGGATTACCAGATTCAATCGTAAGATTACGCGCAAATTAGAGGCACAGCGCGCGGACGCCAACAAGGATCCGAAGCTGTACACGACCAAAATGAAGGACGAGAACAACGTTGTCGAGTTCGACAACATGTGCACGTACTTCTTCACCGACGTCGGCACCGTCCGTGCGGTCGACGGCGTCTCGTTCGAGGTTCCGAAGCATTCGACCGTCGGCGTCGTCGGCGAGTCCGGCTGCGGCAAATCCGTCACCTCCCTCTCGCTGATGCAGCTTCTGCAGCGTCCGAGCGGCCAGGTCGTCGGCGGCGAGATCCGCTTCAACAAGGGCGACGGCACCGCGTATAACATCGTCAACACGCCGAACTCCGTCATGGAGGACATCCGCGGCAACGAGATCTCCATGATCTTCCAGGAGCCGATGACGTCTCTGAACCCGGTCTTCCGGATCGGCGATCAGGTCGACGAGGTTCTGTTCCTGCATCATCCCGACTGGACGAAGGAGCAGGTCAAGGCGCGTACGATCGAGATGCTCGAAATGGTCGGCATCGCGAACAAGGAAGGCGTCTACAAGATGTATCCGCATGAGCTGTCCGGCGGTATGCGTCAGCGTATCGTCATCGCGATCGCGCTTGCGTGCTCGCCCACGCTGATCATCGCAGACGAGCCGACCACGGCTCTGGACGTTACCATTCAGGCGCAGATCCTCGATCTGCTGCAGAACCTGAAGGAAAAGGTCAACTCCTCGATCATGCTGATCACGCACGACCTCGGCGTCGTCGCGGGCATGGCGGACTACGTCGTCGTTATGTACGCGGGCCGCGTCATTGAGAAGGGCACCGCAGCGGACATCTACCACAATCCGGCGCATCCGTACACCATCGGTCTGATGAAGTCCAAGCCGGTCGTCGGTCACAAGACGGAAACGCTGTACAACATTCCCGGCAACGTTCCGAACCCGGTCAACATGCCGAACTACTGCTATTTCCGTGATCGCTGCGAAATGCGCTGCGAGCAATGCAACGGAGCGTATCCGCCTGCCATCAAGATCAACGATACGCATGTCGTTTCCTGCTATCGCTACATCGACAAGGGCGAGATCCTCGGTTATCCGAAAGCTGTAAACGTGGAGGAGCTGTGAGATGGAAGAAGTAAAAGTCTATGATGAATATACTTCATCGATCTTCGATGGAGCGGAGAATGACCCCGATAACCTCGTGGTTGTCAAAAACCTGAAGAAATACTTCCCGATCAAGTCCAGCTTCTTCAAGGTCACGGTCGGCAACGTCAAGGCGGTCGACGACGTTTCCTTCAAGATCAAGCGCGGCACGACGATGGGTCTGGTCGGCGAGTCCGGCTGCGGCAAATCGACCATCGGCCGTACGCTTCTGAGACTGATCGAAAAGACGGAAGGACAGGTGTTCATCGGCGGTAAGGACATCTTTGCGCTGAGCAAGAACGAACTGCGCAAGGAGCGCCCGAATATCCAGATCATCTTCCAGGATCCGTACGCCAGCCTTTCGCCCCGTCTCCCGATCGGTGAGATCATCGGCGAAGCGGTCCGCGAGCACGGCATCGTCCCGCCGGAAGAGTTCGACGATTACATCTCGCGCGTTATGGAAGCATGCGGTCTGCCGGATTATTACAAGCCGCGTTATCCGCATGAGTTCTCCGGCGGTCAGCGTCAGCGTATCTGCATTGCGCGTGCGCTCGCTCTGAATCCCGACTTCATCGTCTGCGACGAGCCGGTTTCCGCACTGGACGTTTCCATTCAGGCGCAGATCATCAACCTGCTGCGCGACCTGCAGAAGCAGTTCGGTCTGACCTACCTGTTCATTTCGCACGACCTGTCCGTCGTCGAGTACATCTCCGACACGGTCGGCGTCATGTACCTCGGCAACATGGTCGAGTTCGCGCCGACGGAGAAGATCTATGCGAACCCGAAGCATCCGTACACGGAAGCGCTGTTCTCCGCAATTCCGTATCCGGATCCGGATTACAAGGTCAACCGTATCATCCTCGAGGGAAGCATTCCGTCTCCGGCGAACCCGCCGTCCGGCTGCAAGTTCCACACCCGCTGCCGCAAGTGCATGGAAGTGTGCAAGTATCTGCAGCCCGACTTCAAGGAGCTCGAGCCCGAACACTTCTGCGCGTGCCATCTGTTCAACACGCCGGAACGCCAGAAGGAACTGGACGAGATCGTCGCGAAGATGAAGGCGGAAGAGGCAAACAATCCGCAGAACGGAAAGAAAAAAGGTAAGAAGTAACGATGTCAAAAAGACGGGACAGATATGAAGAGGACGACGGCGAAACCATCGTCAATATGAATGTCGACGGGATGCCGTGGTACCGTCCGAAGTCCGAAACGGGCACGGATGGATCCGGAAAGATGAAGGTCTCCCTTCATTCGCCGGAGGGCAGAGCTGCCATGCGCGGGTCGCTGCTCGCGATCTTCACGGTGATCGGACTGTTCCTCGGCGGCGCGGTTCTGTTCATCCTGTTCTGCGAAAAGATTTGGCTCAAATAGTATATTCACTTCACTCTCAAACGGACTCCGTGCAAAAGCGCATGGAGTCCGTTTTTGCTGCTTAAGGGAAAAAAGGAAATGACGCGGCTTCGCCATGATGCGGCTGCGTCATGATGCGGCTGCGCCATGATGCGTGCCTGCGGCACGTTGGTGACGGATTTTGAAAATGTGATACATGCCCTGCAGGGACGACCGTCGGTCGTCCGTTTCCGAACTGCGGGGGGAGATTCTTCGTCGCTTCCACTTCGTTACAGAGGAAGATCGCGCGCTTCCCGCGCGTACCATGCTCCGAATGACAGAAAAAGCAAGGGGGCGCAAACCCTGTGTGTCATCCTGAGAAAGCGCAGCCGACGAAGGATCTATTTCATCCTTACGCGGGCGGATGCGATCCGCCCCTACGGATAGAACCGACCTGTAGGGGAAGATATCATCTTCCGTTCCGCTGTTACGCGGGCGGATGTGATCCGCCCCTACGATTCGTTTCAGCATGGTTGCGTAGGGACGCCCCTCGGTCTTACGTTCCGACAGTATGGTTAGGGCGGAAAATGATAACCGCCTGCGGTTGAACTCGAGATTTCCTTTTCAAAGGAGCCGATCATCAACCGCTTTTTTCAAAATATTTCTTTTCTTATGTAACAATTCGGGGCGTTGGGTTGTCTATATAATAGAGAACGACAGCTTGACAGGGGCAGGCAGATGCGTCTATCATACTGTTGAAGAATGCAAACGGAAAGGGGTGCGAATGATGAAGAGGATCCGAACCATATGTGCCATTCTTCTTTGCGGGATTCTGCTGCTCGGCTGCGGAGATGATGCGGAAGCGCTCGTAAAGCCGGAACAGGAAGCGACCGCTTTGCCCGCCGAAACGCCGGAGGCGACAGCCGAGGCGGAAGCCGAAACGCCGTCTCCCGAGCCGACGGAAGCGCCTGCGGAGATCTCCCTGACTTGGGCGAAGGCGTTTCGCATCAGTACGCTGCCGGACGGCACGATCATGCCGGACGAGATCGCGTTCCTGTCGTTCGATGAGAACGGCACGGAGCAGATCGTAAACGTTCCGAAGGAGGAGGTTTTTGCCTACCGTCCGGAGCGTCTGCCGCGTTCGCGCACGCTGGAGCAGTACATTCCGGAAAAGCTCGATACGCTGCTCGTTACGTTGGACTATGCGCTTGCGCACGGGTACTGCCGCTTTTCCATTCCCACGACGGCGTTTACGTTCGGCGATATTCTCGGCGTGCATCAGATGCTGAACCGGATCTTCTACATCGACGGCAGAGGCATCAATTCTCTGGACGTGCAAAGCTTTGAAACGGCGGACGGCGAGACGCTGACCTACGTTCTTGTGACGATCAGCGGGATCCCCGATTACCGGACGGCAAAGTGCTATCTCGAGGGCGTTGCAGAGGCGGAGAAGATCGTCGCGTCCGTGCCGGAGGGCAGCACGGAGTTTGAGACAGCGCTTTATCTGTATCACTATCTGACGGAAAACGTGGTCTACGACAGCAACAGCTATTATGAAAAAGGGAAAGTGATCCTTCTGTACGATGCGCTTGTCAAGAAAAAAACCGTTTGCGCCGGCTATACGGAAGCGCTGTATTACCTCTATAACCTTGCCGGGATCGACTGCATGGTGATCGAGGGCTATATCACCGACCCTGCACCGCTCGGGGACCATGCGTGGAATATCGCGCGGATCGACGGGACGTACTATCAGTTTGATTCCACATGGGACGCCGAGCTTCTTCCGTCGTATTATTCGTACTTTGCGGTTTCGGACGAATACATGATGGCGAACCATACGCAGTATGTGGAGGCGTTCTCGGCGGAGTTCGCTCCTGCCTGCCCGCAATCGATGTTCCCGGAGATGCACGTGGATGAATTCAATGTGGAGCAGTATCCGATCTATTACTATTATCAGTTTCTCGAGGCGAGGGAGTCGGATCCGATGTCGCTGCTTTCCGCGTTCGGCATGGATATCAAACCGCAGACCGAAACGGAGGACGGCTGGGTCGTCACGAACATGCAGTACGAGCTGTTCCGCACGGTGCTGACCGTGTTCATGGAAACGGATGCGGCGGATCGCTTCTGCGAAGGCTATTACGCGGATCGGGACGGCATGCTTGCCTTCCGAAAGCCCACATCGCATCCGGTCGGCTGGCGCGTGTGCGGCGTCACGAAGCAGGCAGACGGCTCCTATTTGACCGAGGCATACCTGATCGATGAAACGGGCGCGCTGCATCCCGCAGCGCATGTATTCCGCCTGAACGGCGATAAAGTCAAATCGGTAACGGAACAGTAATATTCGGATCACTACCCCGGCGGCGAACGTGAAAAAGTTCTCCGCCGGGATTCTTTTGGCTAAAAATGTTCGGAGCGCTTGCGCTTGCGAGGGGGAGCCGTTATACTGTATACAGAAGGAATTCGGCATATTTCGGATTTGAGAGGTTTATATGGCGGAGATCTTTGATTATCTGCACGGGCTGCACTTCGGGTCGGTCGTGATCCGGCTGGTCCTGTCGCTGATCGCAGGCGGCGTCGTGGGATTCGGGCGGTCCAGACGCGACCGCGCGGCGGGGTTTCGAACCTATATGCTGATCTCGCTCGGCGCGGCGACGGCGGTTGTGCTGACCCTGTTCCAGTATGAAATGCTGGGCAGCGCGTGGGCGGACGCGGTCGAAGCGATCGGCGATTTCAAGTACGACGCGTCGCGCCTCGCGGGGGCGGCGGTGACCGGCATCGGCTTTTTGGGCGCAGCCATCATCCTTCGGATCGCGCATCAGCAGGTGAGCGGGCTGACGACGGCGACGGGGCTGTTCGCCACGGTCTGCATGGGCGCGGCGGCGGGCGCGGGCTTTGTCGAGCTCGTTTTGATCGCGACGCTCATCACCGTGCTCGTGCTGAACGTCATGGCGCCGCTCGAGGGAATGTTCAAGCGCAGGCTTCGCAATTCGACGCTGAACGTCGAGTTCGATTCGGTCGAGAGCATCGAAACGATCGTGGAGGTCATGCGCTCGCGCGACGCGATGATCTACGACGTCGACATCGAGCAGACGGAGGAGCGGGACGGCAGGCATCCGTCCGCGATCTTCGTCGTTCAGCTCAGCAGGCAAAAGCCCTCGCACTCGGGGATGCTGTCCGCGGTGGCGGAGCTGCCGTGCGTGTATTCCGTACAGGAACTGATTTCATAAGGAGGGACGGAGCATGTTATCGATTTTTGACGGACTCCGCACCTTGAGCGGATGGAGCGTACTGCTGCGCATGGCGCTCGCGTGCGTGCTGAGCGCGCTGATCGGGCTGGAGCGCTCGATGCGCAACCGTCCGGCGGGCTTCCGAACGCATGTGCTGGTCTGCACCGCGGCGGCGACGGCGGCGCTGACAAGCCAGTATTTACTGGAGATCCTGCATCTGAAATCCGACGTTTCGAGGATCAGCGCGCAGGTGATCTCGGGGCTCGGCTTTATCGGCGCGGGCACGATCATCGTCACGAGAAAGATGTCGATCAAGGGACTGACGACGGCGGCGGGGCTCTGGACGACCGGTATCATCGGGCTTGCGATCGGCAGCGGGTACTACGAGCTCGGCGTCCTCGCGACGGCGTTCGTACTGATCATCGAGACGGTGCTCGGCAAGCTCGGCAGCAAGATCCGCGTGCGTCCGCAGTTCACGGTGGAGATCTTATATAATGAAAAGACAAGCCTCGATCAGGTGCTGCGGCACTGCAAGGATCATCATCTGCTCATCGAGAATCTGAAGATCCATTCTTTGGACGGTGGCGACGCGGCGTACTGCGCGGAGGTCACGCTTCGCGGGAACGTCCCGCCCGAAACGCTGATCGACAGCGTACATAAAATGCCGGGCATCGTTTCCGCCGTGTGCCTGTGACGAAATCGACGCACGGGGGGCGAAAAAGGCGTACCGTCTGAAAAAATTTGCGGCAAAATCAAACTTTTTCGTTGACAAACCGCGCGCGTTGTGGTAACTTATTCAAGGTGCCCCCGTTGGGGGCTCGTTTTTGATGGAAAACTTTTAGGAGGAGCATACAAATGCGCGTTAAGATCACTTTGGCCTGCACCGAATGCAAGCAGAGAAACTACAACACGTTCAAGAACAAGAAGAACGACCCCGATCGTCTCGAGTTCAACAAGTACTGCCGTTTCTGCCGCAAGCACACGCTGCACAGAGAATCCAAGTAATGGGAGAATACCATGGCTAACGTTCAGGATTTAAAGGCACAGAATGCGGCAAAGACCCTGCGTCTTCTGACGATCGTGCTGCTGGTTGTCGGGCTTGTCACCCTTGCGGTATCCGTTTTCGATATCGCAAGCGGTTCCTCGCTTCTGAAGCTGTTTGATGCAAAGGAAGCTGCCGAAACGACCGAGGCGGTCGAGACCGCTGCGGAGACGACCGAGATCGACCCGAACCACGGCGGGCAGACCGTTGCGTACGTTCTGCTGATCGCATCTGCCGCGCTTCTGGTCTTCGGGATGATCTATCATCTCGTGAAGAACAACTATCGCGCGTTCCAGGGCTTCTGCATCGCGGCGATCATCTTCGCGCTGTATCCGCTGATCTTCTTCGCGGTCAACATCGGCACGCATCTGTTTGCGCTGATCTACACGGTTCTGATCCTCGCGATCATCGTTCTGGCGATCCTTGCGATGAAGTCCCGTTGGCAGGTCTATATCAAGGAGATGACCGGTGAGGTCAAGAAGCTCACGTGGCTCACGGTGAAGGAACTCGTCAAGGCGACGGCAGTCGTTCTGGTGTTCGTTCTCGCGTTCGCGCTGATCATCTACGTCCTCGACCTGATCTTCTACACCCCGGCAAGACTGCTTCTGACCGGCACGACCGAGCAGGAGACCGCTGAACCGGCGGAGGAACTGCCCGAAACCGCGGACGAGACGGACGAAGGTACGGAGAATAACGAGTAACGCCCATGAGTCAGGAAACGAAATGGTATGTGGTTCATACCTATTCCGGGTATGAAAACAAGGTCAAGGAAGACCTTATCAAGGCCGTCGAGAACGCAGGGCTTTCGGACACGATCCTGGAAGTCATGTACCCGACGGAGGAGACCATCGAAATCCTGCCGAACGGAAAGCGCAAATCTGTCACCCGTAAGGTGTATCCCGGCTACGTCATGGTCAAGATGAACGTAGACGTTGTTGAGAAGGAACGTCCCGCAGAGCGCGGCGGCGGCGTCACGCGCGAGTTGGTCATGAACCCGCGCGCATGGTACGTCATCCGCAACACCCGCGGCGTCACGGGCTTTGTCGGCCCGGGAAGCAAGCCGGTCCCGCTGAAGGACGAAGAGGTCGTCGCGATGGGCGTTGAGCGCATCCCGATCGTACTCAACATCGAAGTCGGAGAAACGGTGCGCGTCGTTTCGGGCCCGCTCGAGAACTTTCTCGGGCGCGTCGACAAGATCGATCCCGAACGGCAGAAGGTCAAGCTGTCTGTTTCCATGTTCGGCAGAGAAACCCCCGTCGAGCTGGATTTCATTCAGGTGCAAAAGATTTAAAGCGCATTGCGCTTTAAAATGTGGGAGGGGAGGCACCCCGCACCACGACTATAAATATAACATATAGGAGAAACAGCAATGGCAAAGAAGATCACAGGTTATGTGAAGCTGCAGATCCCCGCCGGCAAAGCAACCCCGGCACCGCCCGTAGGTCCTGCACTGGGTCAGCACGGCGTCAATATCATGGGCTTCTGCAAAGAGTTCAATGAGCGCACGAACAAGCAGGCCGGTCTTATCATCCCGGTCGTGATCACGGTTTACGCGGATCACAGCTTCTCGTTCATCACCAAGACGCCTCCGGCGGCGGTCCTCATCAAGAAGGCATGCAACCTCGAAAAGGCGTCCGGCGTTCCGAACAAGACCAAGGTCGCAAAGATCACCAAGGCGCAGGTCCGCGAGATCGCGGAGCTGAAGATGCCGGACCTCAACGCAGCTTCCGTCGAAGCGGCGATGAGCATGGTCGCGGGAACGGCACGCTCGATGGGCGTTGTCGTCGAGGACTGAGGAGGAACGAACGATGAAGCACGGTAAGAATTATATCGAAAGCAAGAAGCTGATCGATAGCACCAAGCAGTACGACGTCCGCGAGGGCCTCGAAGCGGTGCTCTCGAGCGCAAAGGCAAAGTTTGACGAGACCATCGAGGTTTCCGTCCGTCTGGGCGTCGACTCCCGTCACGCAGACCAACAGGTCCGCGGCGCGATCGTTCTGCCGCACGGCACGGGCAAGACCGTCCGCGTCCTCGTGTTCGCAAAGGCCGATAAGGCGCGCGAAGCACTCGAGGCAGGCGCAGACTTCGTCGGCGACGAAGATATGGTCAAGAAGATCCAGACCGAAAACTGGTTTGGATTCGACGTCTGCGTCGCAACGCCGGACATGATGGGCGTTGTCGGCCGCATCGGTCGTGTTCTCGGTCCGAAGGGCTTGATGCCGAACCCCAAGAGCGGTACGGTCACCATGGACGTCACCAAGGCGGTTCATGACATCAAAGCCGGTAAGGTCGAATACCGCGTCGACAAGACCAACATCATCCATTGCCCGATCGGCAAGAAGTCGTTTGGCGTCGACAAGCTCGAAGAGAACTTGAACACCCTGATGGACGCGATCGTCAAGGCGAAGCCGGCAGCGGCGAAGGGCACGTACCTTAAGAGCGTCGTGGTTTCCTCCACGATGGGCCCGGGCGTCAAGTTCAACTCCCTGAAGTTCTAAAGCGTAACCCAAAGAGAGACGGTTTTAGGGCCGTCTCTTTTTGTATCCCGAAAACCCCGCCATAGTGGCGGGGTTCCGAAGAGGTTTACCGATGAGTAGATCATAAAACACCTGATGTGTAAAATGAAAAAACATAACCTGCCAGTTACATAACACATCAGGAGCACAATAGGAAAAACATTTCCTACCAAAAGAATTATATCATGAATTGGTGATGAAACCAAGATGGACGAGTAAGAGATGGAAAAGGAGACAAAGAAGGGCATACGAAGAACGATCAGAACCACGAAACGAAATGATAACAAAGCAGCGAAAAGAGAAAGATGGAGGAACGAACGAATAAGGCATTAGTGAAAGCCCGTTAACGGGTGGCAAGTAAAAGGTGCATGCTGGCAGGCACGTCATGCCCACGTGTGGGCAGCCAGTATTATTAGGGCTATGCCCGAAAATGAAATACCACCGGCTAAGCCGGTGGATCATTATTTGAGTCTTGACAAAACGCACCATTCTATTATACTAAAAGCAGCAGAGGAGCAGCGGTTTGTGGATGAACCGGTTTTACGCACGAATCCGGCAGCACTTCTGCAAGAATATACTTAAAGGCGATGAATAGTGTGGAGAAAAGAAAAAAGGATGTCAACGAATCGAGTTTGAATATCTTCCGGTATCTGCTGATCGGATGGCTGCTTTATTGCGGGGCATTCGTTCCGTTTTTTCTGATTATTGCCAACGCGGAAAAGCTCAAAAACGGATTGTTCATTCTTGCCATCCTTTTATACTTTTCCATTTTCATTGTGATCGCGGCGCGGCTTACACACGGAGCGCAAATGCGAAGGCTGCGCGGGCTGATGGGGGACGAGGCGTTCTTTGCCGCATATCCGCGCGAGCGGAAAAAAGAATTGAGGAGATGGCGGCGCGTCCATGCTTACCGCGAAAACGCAGCCTCCGTGTCCCGGGATGAGCAGACGGCGTCGGATCCCTCTTGAAAGGATCGGCGGAAAGCGGACGGGAGAATACGCAGAACGATGTCGTTCTGTATGATCGTACGAACCCGCATCTGCGCAAAAGGGGTATTACCGTCGTGCGGCTGAAACGGAAGCTTTTCTCCCGTTTACCCTTTGGAACAGCTCGCCTTCGACCGATATGCATCGAAACGGTGTTCAACCGTTTTCCGATTACGTTTACGGATGCGCATGCGTCCGTTTTTCTGCGCTTGAAACCTTACAGAACGTATGCTATACTGATTCCGAATAACACAGGAGGGCAAACTATGTGGAAATTTTCCGAACTACCCTATGAGCGCGTGGACGTCGACAAGTTCATCGAAAACGGTCTGAAGCTGGTCGACGCCTTTGAAAACGCAAAGACGGCGCAGGAAGCGATCGACGCGTATTACGCCATAGACGAGGCGTCGCAGAAGGTTGCGACGATGTTTACGATCTCGCACATCCGCCACGACGTCAACACCAAAGACGAATTCTACGACGCGGAGCAGACCTATTACGACGAGAACCTTTCTAAGACGATGGTGCTGAACGTGCGGCAGCTCAATGCGATGGTGAACCATCCGTTCCGTAAAGAGCTCGAGAAAGCGCTCGGCAAGATCATCTTTACGCAGGCGGACGCGCAGGTGAAGCTCGCCGACGAGCGCCTGATCCCGGGCATGACCGAGGAACAGATGTTAAAGAGCCGGTACAGTAAGCTCACCGCGGGCTGCACGACCGAGTACATGGGAGAGACCTGCAACTTCTACGGCCTTCTGAAGTTCATGCAGAATCCGGACCGCAAGGTTCGCGAAGGCGCGTTCCGCAAGTGGGCGGAGATGTACGCGGGCATCGCGGATCAGCTCGACGACATCTATGACAAGATGGTCGCGGTCCGCACGTCGCAGGCGAAGCTGATCGGCTATGAGAACTACATCCCGTTCGCGTACCTTTCCCGCGGACGCTACGACTACACCAAGGACGACGTCGAACGCTTCCGCGAGGGCGTGAAGCAGTACATCGTGCCCGCCGTCGCGCGCATCCACGAGCGCCAGGCAAAGCGCATCGGCGTGGAGAAGCTGCACTATTACGACGAATCCTTCTGCTACCCCGAGGGCAATCCCATGCCGCACGGCACCGAGGAGGAAATGGTCAAAGCCGCGCAGGAGATGTACCGCGAGCTGAGCCCGGAGACCGGCGAGTTCTTCGACTTCATGGTCGAGCATCAGATGTACGACCTCACGTCGCGTCCGGGCAAGCACATGGGCGGCTACTGCACCACGCTTCCGGGGCTCAAGGCGCCGTTCATCTTCTCGAACTTCAACGGCACGTCCGCGGACGTCGACGTGCTGACGCACGAGGCGGGACACGCGTTCCAGGCGTACATCGCGGCGCACTCGATCCGGCTGGGCGAGCTGTGGCAGGCGCCGATCGAGATCTGCGAGGTCCACTCGATGTCCATGGAGCACTTCACCTATCCGTGGATGGAGAAGTTCTTCGGCGAGGACGCGGACAGGTATCGCGAGGCGCATCTTTCCGCCGCGCTTGAAACGATCCCGTATCTCACCATGGTCGACGAGTTCCAGCACCGCGTCTACGCAAAGCCCGAGATGACGCGCGACGAGCGCTATGCCGTCTGGCACGAGCTCGAGCAGGTCTATCTCCCGTGGCGCGATTACGACGGCGACGCGTTCCTCGAAAAGGGCGGGTTCTGGATGCAGAAGCAGCACATCTTCCTGTATCCGTTCTACTACATCGACTACGCGCTGGCGCAGATGGGCGCGTTCGATTTCTTCCTCCGCATGCGCGAGGATCGCGAAAAGGCATGGAACGATTATCTTGCGCTCTGCAAGGCGGGCGGCACGGTCGGGTACTTCGATCTTCTGAAGGTCGGAAATCTCCGCAACCCCTTTGCCGAGAACACCGTGAAGGACATCGCGGAAGCGATCGAAAAGCTGCTGTAAAAGATAATGTAATGATGGAAGGGGTCGCCGTTTCGGCGGCCCCTTTTGCGTTACGGGATAAAGGACTGCCCCTTCGTCTCCACCTTCCCTGACAAGGGATGGTCGTGATGACGGAGCAGGCGGGCGGATACGATCCGCCCTACGGGAGACGCGCAAAAAGTGTGTGTCATTCTGAGCGAAGGAATCTCCAAGCAGCATGTTGTTCGGAGATCCTTCGTCGCCGCAAGCGGCTTCTC
>CALGGM010000025.1 GCA_937915925.1 uncultured Clostridia bacterium
CGGTCTCCGCTTCGCTCCGGTCGGCGCTAAACGAGCGTCCACTGGACGCTCAGCGCCCCACTACTTGCTCATGTAGGGGCGCGCCAATAAGTCTCGCCCCCCACTTACGTTTGGGCACGACGTGCGAGGAGACTTTTGGCGCTGTCATCAAAAAATTGTTGAATTTTGGTGTTTGTGTAACCGAGTATGTAACTGGATTGTGATATTCTGTAGGAGAAATGAAGCATTAATTTTTTTTCAAGTGGATGTTGAACTTTAGCGAGTAAGATGATATAGTCAACCATTGGATAACAGTCTTCAGAAGAGTAGAGCAGCTGGGAATGCCACATAATATCTTAAGAAGATCGGAAGGTTATGCGCTTACACAGTCACATAATATTTACTTCACAAAGACTGATTAGATATATTAATACATTCCCAATCTGCCGGACTATAGAGTCTCGGCAGACTGGATAGGGGTCTTCCTTGGACGGCCGCGTGGCCGCTTCGGTTTCTGTTCGGTTTCGTTTTTTGGTTTCGGCTTGCGGCCCCGCTTTTTCGGTTCCGGCTTTGTGCCGAGATCCGCAGGCGTCGGTTCGCGGCGGCGTGCAGGCAACGGTGCGGTAAAGAAAGCGGAGCGGGCGGCCGGCTCTGCGCGGCCCGTCGTGCGTTCACGCATCTGCCGTTCCTGCGGCATGCGGATCGTATCGCCCATTTCCTGCAAAAACCGCGAAGGCAGCGCGGCTTCCGTATGTCCGTACAGCGTCCGTTCTTTTGCATAGGAAAGATACAGCCGCTTCTTGGCGCGCGTTACGCCGACATAGCACAGCCGACGTTCCTCTTCAAGCTTGTCGTCGTCGTAACTCGACTGCCCGGAGGGGAAGAGCCCTTCCTCAAGTCCGCAGAGAAAGACGTTGGTGAACTCCAGTCCCTTTGCCGCATGCAGCGTCATGAGGTTGACACAGCCGTTCGTTTCGTCGACGTTGTCCGCCTGCGAGAACAGGGCGACGTTCGTCAAAAACGCCTGCAGCACATTGCCGTCGTCCGCGGTATAGCCGCGTTCAAATTCTTCGATATAGCCGATGAACTCCTCGACGGTCTCCGCGCGGGATTCGTAGTTTTCTTTTTTATCTTCCTTGAGATACGCGTCGTAGCGGATTTCATCCAGAAGCGTGCGCGTAAAGTCTCCCAGAGACAGCTTGTCGAATTGCTCATACAGCGCTTGGAACAGATCGAGGAAGGGGAAGAACTTCGTTGCGGTGCGCGCAGGCAGATCGCCGGGATCGATGGCGGCGCTCATCAGCGGAATGTTGCGGCTGTGCGCGTTGTTGACAAGGTCGACAATGCTCTTTGCGCCGATGCCGCGCGGCGGCAGATTGACCGCGCGCAAAAACGCCTCGTCGTCCGCCGGGTTCAGGATAAGCCGCAGATACGCAAGGATGTCCTTGACCTCCGCGCGCGAAAAGAACGATACGCCGCCGTACACACGATAGGGGATCAGAAAGCTTTTCAGCATCATTTCCAGTACACGGCTTTGCGCGTGCGTGCGGTAGAGGATCGCAAAATCGTCGTACCGGCTGCCGAGCCGAGCCGCGTTCGCAATGCGCGAGCAGATATAATACGCTTCGTCGCGTTCGTCGTTGGCCTCGTGCAAGTCGATGGGCTCGCCGCCCTTGTCGGCGGTCCAAAGCTGCTTTTCCTTGCGGCCCTTGTTGTTGTGAATGACGGCGTTCGCGGCGTCGAGAATGCGTTCGGTCGAGCGGTAGTTCTGCTCGAGGCGGATCACCTTGCAGCCCTCAAAGTCCTTTTCAAATTCAAGGATATTGCGAATGTCCGCGCCGCGCCACGCGTAGATGCTCTGATCGTCGTCGCCGACCACACAGAGGTTGCGGTGCGCCTTGGCCAGCAGATTGACAATATGATATTGGGCAAGGTTCGTATCCTGATACTCGTCGACCAAAATATAACGGAAGCGCTCCCGGTATTTTTCGAGCACGTCCGGGCAGGTCTCAAACAGCCGGATCGTAAAGAGCAGCAGATCGTCGAAATCGAGCGCGTTCGCATCCTTCAGACGCTTTTCATACAGTTTGAACGCGTCGAGCACCTGCACGGGCTGACCGGTCTCGCGCAAAAACGCAAGCGGATTGAGCGAGTGGTTTTTGGCATGCGAAAAAACGCCCTGCAGCATGCGCTTGGTGTAGACCTTGTCGTTGAAATTCAGGTCCTTGATGCAATGCCCGATCAGCGATTGCTGATCCTGCTCGTCATAGATGATGAAGGTTTTGCCGTAGCCGAGCTTGTCGATCTCCATGGAGAGCAGTCTCGCGCAGAAGCCGTGAAAGGTTGCGACCCAGATGGAGCGGGCGTCGCCCGTTACCAGCCGGTCTACGCGCTCGCGCATCTCCTTTGCGGCTTTGTTGGTAAAGGTCAGCGCCAGAATGCGGTACGGCGCAACGTCCTTTTCTTCGATGAGATATGCAATGCGGTGCGTCAGCACGCGCGTTTTGCCGCTTCCCGCGCCTGCAAGGATCAAAAGCGGTCCTTCGGTCGTGGTGACGGCTTCCCGCTGCTGCGGGTTCAGCTTTGAAAGATCCATAGATTCCTCATTCCCGCTCCGGCTGTTTCAGCAGAGCGTCCCAGACAAAATTGTATATCGGTTCGCTGCTCTCTTCCCAATGACTGCGCATTTCGATCGCCTGCTCTTCACTCGGCGTATCGAGCGCAATGGAGAAGAACGCATGATCGTGTTCGGTCAGCACAAGATGCAGAGTGACCGTGCCGTTCGGATGCTTTTCAATGCGGCTGCTTAGCTGCGTTTCGCGCAAAAACGCGCTGCGATTGTCTTCGAGATAGGCGTCTAACTTTTTGCGTTCGTCCGCAGGCACGGTCTTGTCGAACATGTCGAGCGCTTCTCTGCCGTAATCGGTGATCCCATAGCATTCGCCGTACGGCTTGCGCACAGCCGTCATAAATCCGTCTTCCTCGAGCTCGTTCGTTACGCTCTGGAATGTGAAATAATCCATTTCGCTGTTGAGGATTGCCGTGCGATAGAGCTGATCGGCCGTCAAAAGCGTACCGGCCTGTTCGAGGATGTACAGGATGATGAGCTTGAATTTGGTTTCACCGTGGGTAAAGTATGGCATTACGCACCTCCATAGATGCTTTATTCTACCATAAATTTCTGTATATCACAAGTGGCGATTCTGAAAAAACAGAGTTTTCCCGGTTTGGAAGAAACGACAAAAAAGATCAGGATCTATGAAAAAGATACTTTACAAGCGCAAAATGTTGTGGTATGATACCAAAAATCAAAGAAACCTTTAATTCGGTACGAGATGCCGGCAAGGCCAACATACACGCTTTATCGCGAACGTCTGTCTTGCTGTGCATACAGCAAGTTTTTTTATGCCCGGAGGCAGCGATGGAAGAACGGATCTTGGTGGATGCGCAAACGATGAACCGCATGCTGATGCGTCTTTCGCATGAGATTATCGAGGGGAACGGCGACGGTGACGAGCTGTATCTTGTCGGGATCAAGCGCCGCGGCGTGCCGCTGGCACAGCGGCTGAAGGCAAATATCGAACGGTTTTCGGATATCAAGGTCGGGCTCGGCGCGCTGGATATCACACTGTATCGCGACGATCTCAAGGAACTGTTCCCGATGCCGCAGGTACACGGTTCGGACATTCCGTTCGACGTCAACCGTAAGGTCATCGTACTCGTCGATGATGTTCTGTATACCGGACGCACTGCGCGCGCGGCCATGGACGCATTGATCGAACGGGGCAGACCTGCCGCGATCCGGCTTTGCGTGGCGGTTGACCGCGGACACCGGGAACTTCCGATCTCCGCAAATTATGTGGGAAAAAACATTCCGACTTCACATGAAGAATTTGTCTCCGTGCGAACCGTCGAGACGGACGGCGTCGACGAGATCGCGCTTAGACGCAAACCTGAATGAATCAAACCGCAAAGCGGTTCTGATAGAGACACAGCATAATAAAAGGACACAGGGAGGTACATTATGAATCTGGTCTACAACATCAAGGACAAACCCAAATTCGGACAGACGCTGCTCTTTGCGCTGCAGCAGCTTCTTGCGATCATGGCGGCGACCATTGCGGTCCCGGCGATCGTCGGCAACGGCATGAGCGCGACCGCCGCGCTGTTCGGCGCAGGCGTCGGCACGCTCGTCTACCTGCTTTTCACTAAGTTTTCGAGCCCGGTCTTCCTCGGAAGCTCGTTCGCGTTCCTCGGCTCGATGGCTTCCGCGTTTGCGGGCGGCGTTTCCATGTCGCTCGGCTATCTCGGACTGATCATCGGCGCATGCTTCGCGGGTCTTGTGTACGTCCTGATCGCGCTTGCGGTCAAGGTCGCGGGCGTGAATTGGCTCAACAAGCTGATGCCTGCCGTCGTCATCGGACCAATCGTCGCGATCATCGGACTGTCGCTCGCGGGCAACGCGATCGGCGATCTTACCAAAGGCAATGTGAACGCGCCTACGGAAACAGTCGCTTACTCGGTCGAGGAGATCACGGAAGAGAACCCCGTTGAAAAGTACACGGACACGGTCGATGAAGAAACCGGTGTTGCGTACAGCATCATCGCAGAAGCGGACGAAACCCATGTCGTCGTGAAGACGGTTACGCCCGGCGCGGTGCAGACAGCGTCCCCGTATCTTTGCCTTGTCATCGGCCTGATCACGCTTGCCGTCACCATGCTCTGCTCGGTCTATGGCAAGAAGATGCTGAAGATGATCCCGTTCATCATCGGCATTCTCGCGGGCTATGCGGTCGCGGCATGCTTCACGTTGATCGGCAACGCGACCGGCACGGAGTGGATGCAGGTCATCAACTTTGACAACTTCAAGAATCTGCAGGTCTTCGCGGTTCCCGACTTTACGTTCCTGACCGCGTTCAAGGGCTTCGGCGAGCTCAACGGCGCCTATATTCTGACCATCCTTGTGGCATATGTGCCGGTTGCGTTCGTGGTCTTCGCGGAGCATATCGCGGACCATAAGAACCTGTCCACGATCATCGGCGTCGATCTTCTCGAGAATCCGGGTCTGCACCGCACGCTGTTGGGCGACGGTATCGGCTCCTTCGCGGGCGCGATCTTCGGCGGCTGCCCGAACACCACCTACGGCGAATCCATCGGCTGCGTCGCGATCTCCGGCAACGCGTCCGTGGTCACGATCCTCTGCACGGCGATCCTTGCCATGCTCATCAGCTTCATCGGACCGTTCTCCGCGTTCCTCGCATCGATCCCGAGCTGCGTCATGGGCGGCGTCTGCATCGCGCTGTACGGCTTCATCGCGGTCTCCGGTCTCAAGATGATCCAGAAGGTCGATCTCAACGAGAACCGCAACCTGTTCGTGGTCTCCGTGATCCTGATCGCGGGCGTCGGCGGACTCACCGTCAGCTTCGGCAAGGTCAACATCACCACCGTCGCATGCGCGCTGATCCTCGGCATTCTCACGAACCTGATCCTCGGCGGCATGAAGAAGAAGGAAGAAAACTGATTCCAATCAGGTCGCAAAGCCCGCTCCCCGGAGCGGGTTTTTTGCTGCCTTGCGATCGTGCAGAACGCACGCAATGATTAGGCGTCAAAACCCTGTAGGGACGACCGTCGGTCGTCCGCTTTTTGCTGCGGGGAAGATTCTTCGTCACTTTCCTCAGAATGACACAACCGGGCACGCGGCGAACGAAACATGTGTCATCCTGAGGAGCGGAAAGTGGTATAATAAATTTGGACAAAGCTTAAATGAC
>CALGGM010000026.1 GCA_937915925.1 uncultured Clostridia bacterium
AGGGTGGAGAAGCTGTCTGCGAAGCAGACTGATGAGGGGGTGATTCCTCGCACCGACTTTGTGACCTTTCCGTGACATTTCGCGGGACTGCATTGACCGCGGGCATAAGATTTTGTATAATCATACCGAAAGAAGGAAAGGAGATTCATATGAACCTGTTGTTCTTTCTGACGCCGAAGTGCGACGTCTGCGTGCTGGACAGCGATTTTACGCTCCGGCAGGCGGTAGAAAAGATCAACACGACGGGCAGAAGCGCGGTTCCTGTGATCGACGCCGAGGGGCATTATTGCGGAACGGCGTCCGAGGGCGATCTTTTACGGGCGGTGCTCAAAGAAGATACGCAGAAGGATTGGGAACACGTGCGTCTGATGGACATCATTCGACCGGACTTCAATCCGCCGGTGAGTGCTTTTGCATCGATCGAGGATCTTTTGCAGCGCGCGAGCGAACAGAACTTCGTGCCGGTGGTCGACGACCGCGGCATGTTCATCGGCATCGTCACCCGAAAGGCGATCCTGCAGCACTTTATGCAGACGCTGAAAAAGCAGGCATAACCAAAAACGAAACCGCCGTCCGGATCATCCGGGCGGCGGTTTTGCGTTTATGGTGCCAAACAACATTTGCCATTGCGCTGTGCATTGGATTATGGTATACTATATCTGTCGATCAAAAGAAAGAGGTGGTTTTGCGTGATTAAGCGATTATTGATCTTGCTTCTTGCCGTTTTGTGCTTGTCCACCGTCGCCTGCAATACGGCAGAGGAACCTTTGGACGTTATGCCGACCGAGGAACCTTTGATCGATTCGCCGACTGAGAGACCTTTTGACGCTCCGCCGACAGAGGAGCCTTTGCCGGCGCCTGAAAAGCCGATCCTGTATTTCTATCCCGAGGAGGATACGATCGTCAGCGCGAAGCTGGAATTGAACGGACAACTGACCTGCACCTATCCGGAACACGGGACGGACGGCTGGGAGAATTATCTTGTTAAGCCGGACGGCACGTTGATTTCGCAGGACGGAGGCGAATATTACGCGCTGTATTGGGAAGGCGAAATCGAAGCGTCGATGGATTTCACAAAGGGCTTCTGTGTCGAAGGCAGCCAAACAGCAGACTTTCTTGCAGAGATGCTGCCGCGTCTGGGACTGAACGCGCGTGAAGTGAATGAGTTTATCATCTATTGGCTGCCGCAGATGCAGGGGAACGCCTATAATCTGATCTCGTTCCAGACGGACGCCTATACGGACAATGCAAAGCTGATCCTTTCGCCCGAACCCGATACGCTGATCCGCGTCTTTATGGCGTGGAAGGCGGTCGATCAGCCGATCGGGATCGAGCCGCAGACGATCGCCACGCCGGAGCGGATCGGCTTCACGGTGGTGGAGTGGGGCGGCTGCAAGGTCGGATAAAAGCGACCGCATTGGTACCCTGAAAAAAGCATTAGTAAAAACGAAAACGCTGTCCGGACTCCCGGGCGGCGTTTTTGCGTATTTGTTTGGAGCCTTCCCCTTTTATGGGGAAGGGGGACCACGAAGTGGTGGATGAGGTTCCCTTGTTATTCAATGAATTGCGCTGCGCGCATGAATTGACTTGCGGTCATGAATTGGCGTTGCCGTGAATTGCGGCAGAGCCGCATCAAACGTTGAAGAAGAACTCGACCACATCGCCGTCCTGCATGACGTACTCCTTGCCCTCGGAACGGACGAGGCCCTTTTCCTTGCAAGCGGCGATCGAGCCGTTTTCGACAAGCGTTTCATACGGCACGACGGCGGCACGGATGAAGCCGCGCTCAAAGTCGCTGTGGATCTTGCCGGCTGCCTGCGGCGCTTTGGTGCCGTTCGTGATCGTCCACGCGCGAACCTCCTTGGGTCCCGCGGTCAAAAAGCTGATCAGCCCCAAGAGTCGATAGCACGCTTTGACGAGCTGATCGAGACCCGATTCATGCACGCCCATCTCCTCCAGGAACGCCTGTTTCTCTTCGGGATCGAGCTCCGCGACCTCCTCCTCAAGTTTTGCGCAGACGGTCATGGCTTCCGCGCCTTCATTCTTTGCGATTGCGTAGAGCGCTTTCACATAGTCGTTCGGCTCGCCGCCGAGGTCGTCTTCGGATACGTTCGCAACGTAAATGACCGGCTTCGAGGTGAGAAGAAACAGTCCACGGATCGCTTCCTGCTCGTCCTTGTCCGCCTCAAAGGTACGGACGGGCTTGCCGCTCTCGAGATGTGCGTAGATGCGCTTCAGAAGATCGATCTCCACGAGCAGCTTCTTGTCGCCGCTCTTTGCCATCTTCTGCTGACGGTCGATCCGCTTTTCCACGGTCTCCATGTCGGCAAAGATCAGCTCCAGATTGATCGTCTCCGCGTCGCGACCGGGATCGACGCTGCCATCCACGTGCACGACGTTGTCGTCGTCAAAGCAGCGCACGACATGCACCACGGCGTCGACCTCGCGAATGTGCGAAAGGAACTTATTGCCGAGACCCTCGCCGCGGGAGGCGCCGCGCACGAGCCCTGCGATGTCGACGAACTCGATGACCGCGGGCGTGTACTTTTCGGGATGATGCATGTCCGCGAGCACGTCGAGTCGGTGATCCGGCACGCTCACCACGCCGACGTTTGGCTCGATCGTGCAGAACGGATAGTTCGCCGCCTGCGCGCCGGCGCGCGTGATGGCGTTGAACAGCGTGGATTTGCCGACGTTCGGCAGTCCGATAACACCCAGCTTCATATCCGTTCCTCCTCAGTTCAGCTTATCAAGACCGACATGCAGTCTGCGCATGGATTCCTCGCGGCCCAAAAGGATCGCGATCTCGATCGCGCCGCCCGGGGTGACCTGCTTGCCCGCAAGCGCGATGCGCACGGGCCACAGCATCGTGCCGTTCTTCATGCCCTCTTTTTCGGCAAGACCTAAAAGCGCGTCGTGGATCGGCTGTTCCTCCCATGCGGGAAGCGCGTCCAAAGCCTCGATTGCGATCTCCAGAACGTGCTTTGCGATCTCCGGGTTCGTCTTGCTCTTTTTGTTCGTGAACAGCTCGACGTCGTAGTCGGGCAGCTGCGGGATAAAATCGAGCATGTCCGGGATCTGCGCGAACGTCTCGGTGCGCTGCTGTAGTATTCTTGCAAGCAGCTCCGCGTGCTCGGCGCTTACGCCCGCCTTTTCATAATAGGGCAGGGCGTATTCGGTGAACTGCTCGGGGGTGAGACGGCGGACGTACTCCGCGTTCATCCACGTCAGTTTGTTCACGTCGAAGATGGCGGGGGACTTGGACATGCCGTCCACGGAGAACGCCTTTACAAGCTCGTCCATCGTGAAGAACTCGCGCTCGTCGCCGGGGTTCCAGCCCAAGAGTGCCACGTAGTTTACGATCGCTTCCTTTAAGTAGCCCTTATTGAGATAGTCCTCAAAGTACGCGTCGCCGTCGCGCTTACTAAGCTTATGCGTCGCGTCGCGCATGATCGGCGTCATGTGGATGTAGACGGGCTTTTCCCAGCCGAACGCGTCGTAAAGAAGATTGTACTTCGGCGTGCTCGAAAGGTATTCGTTGCCGCGCATGACGTGCGTGATGCCCATCGTGTGGTCGTCGATGACGTTTGCGAAGTTATAGGTCGGCATGCCGTCCGCCTTGATGAGGATCATGTCGTCGAGATCCGCGCAGTCGACCGCGATGTGTCCGTACAGCACGTCGTCAAACGACGCCTCGCCGTGCTCCGGCACGTTCTGCCGGATGACGTACGGCTCGCCCGCATCGAGGCGGCGCTGCACTTCCGCGGGGGAGAGATGCAGACAATGCTTGTCATACTTAAAGGTCTCGCCGCGCTTTGCCGCTTCCTCGCGGCGCTGGGCAAGCTCTTCCTCGGTGCAGAAGCAGTAGTACGCCTTGCCCGCCTTCACAAGCTGCTCGGCATAGGGCAGGTACATGTTCTTGCGCTCGCTCTGCACGTAGGGACCGAAATCGCCGCCGACGTCGGGACCTTCGTCCCACTGCATGCCGATGCTTTTCAGCGTACGGTAGATCACGTCGACCGCGCCGGGAACGTAGCGCGATTGGTCGGTGTCCTCGATGCGCAGGATGAACCTGCCGCCGTTTGCCTTGGCGTACAGGTATGTATACAACGCGCTTCTGAGGTTTCCGAGATGCATATATCCCGTCGGGGACGGGGCAAATCTGGTACGAACTTCCATTCTAATCTCCTTACTGAATCTTGAACGAATCCTTGAGCCCCACGACGCGGTTGAACACCGGATGCTCGTCGGTCGAGTCAGGATCCTTTGCGTAATAGCCCATGCGCACGAACTGGAACGCTTCGCCGACCTTTGCGTCAAGCAGCGCCGGTTCGATAAAGCCCTGCTTCACTTCGAGCGAGTTGGGATCCAGAAGCTCGGTGAAGTCTTCGACCGTTTCGCCCTCCGAAGCTTCGCGCATCAAAGGACCGTATAGGCGCAGCTCCGCGGGGATCGCGTCCGCGACCGACACCCAATGCAGCGTGCCCTTGACCTTGCGTTCGCACATGCCGCTCTTCGTCTCGGGATCGTAGGTCACGTGGACCTCGGTGACGTTGCCGTTCTCGTCGGTCTTCCACGATTCGCACTTGACGATGTACGCGCCCTTCAACCGCACCTCGCCGTCCGGCTTTAAGCGGAAGAACTTTTTCACGGGCTCTGCCATGAAGTCGCTTTGCTCAATCCAGAGCTCTCTGCCGAAGCGCACGGTATGCGTGCCGGCATTCTCATCGTTCGGGTTGTTCTCGATCTCGACGGTTTCGAAGCGGTCCGGCTCCCAGTTGTCGATGATCAGCTTCAGCGGCTCGGTGATCGCCATGCGGCGAAGCGCGTTCGCGTTCAGGTTCTCACGCACGCAGTGCTCCAGGATCGCGGTGTCGACCACGGAATCCGCCTTTGCGACGCCGATGCGGGAAAGGAAATCGCGCACGGCGGCGGCGGGGTAGCCGCGGCGGCGCATCGCGCAGAGCGTCGGCATTCTGGGATCGTCCCAGCCGGAAACGAAATGCTCCTCGACAAGCCGACGAAGGTAGCGCTTCGACATGATCGTGTTGGTGAGGTTCAGCCGCGCGAACTCGATCTGTCTCGGCTTCTTTTCAAACCCGCACGCGTTCACGACCCAATCGTAGAGCGGGCGGTGCGCTTCGTATTCGAGCGAGCACAGCGAGTGCGTCACGCCCTCGATCGCGTCCTGGATCGGGTGCGCGAAGTCGTACATCGGGTAGATGCACCACTTATTGCCGGTCTGATGGTGCGAGATGTGCAGGATGCGGTACATCGCGGGATCGCGCATATTGATGTTCGGGCTTGCCATATCGATCTTTGCGCGAAGCGTCTTTGCGCCGTCCGGGAACTCGCCGTTCTTCATGCGCTCAAAGAGGTCGAGGTTCTCCTCGACGGAGCGGTCGCGCCACGGGCTGTTCGTGCCGGGCTCGGTCAGCGTGCCGCGGTATTCGCGCATCTGATCCTTTGAAAGATCGTCGACATACGCCTTGCCCTCTTTGATGAGCTTTACCGCAAGCTCGTAGCACTGATCGAAATAGGACGAGCCGAACAGGAGCTGATCCCAATCAAAGCCCAGCCAGTGAATATCTTCCTTGATCGCCTCGACGTATTCGACGTCCTCCTTGGTGGGGTTCGTGTCGTCAAAGCGCAGGTTGCAGGTTCCGCCGAATTCCTCGGCAATGCCGAAGTCCACGGTCAGCGCCTTCGCGTGACCGATGTGCAGGTATCCGTTCGGCTCGGGCGGGAAACGCGTTTTCACGGGTCGGTTCAGCGTTTTGAGGTCTTCTTCGACAAATTCTTCGATGAAGTTTTTGCTCCGTTCTTCCATAGT
>CALGGM010000027.1 GCA_937915925.1 uncultured Clostridia bacterium
TCAGCTTGCCTTCGACGTTCGTGCCGATCGGCATGCCGAATTCCTCGCCGAGCTGGACGCGGACGGACGGAGCGGGACCGACGACCACATGCAGATCGGGATCGGAGAGCGCCTTCCAGACCTTCGCCGTATCGTCACGCTCGGTGAGTGCGCCGGTCGGGCAGACCGCGATGCACTGTCCGCAGTTGACGCAGGACGTGGTTGCGAGCGGCAGATCGAATGCGCTTGCGATGTGGGTCTTGAAGCCGCGCTCGTTTGCGCCGATGACGTTGCAGTGCTGATTGTATTTGCACACAGCCATGCAGCGACGGCAAAGGATGCACTTCGAGTTATCGCGAATGAGATGGACCGCGGAATCGTCGATGTCCGGCTCGGTCGGCGCGCCCGGGAACTTGTGCGCGTCGCAGCCGTATTCCTGAGACAGCGCCTGCAGTTCGCAGTTGCCGCTTCTGACACAGCTCAGGCAGTCCATTCTGTGGTTACTGAGCATCAGCTCAAGGGTCATCTTGCGGGATTCGCGAAGCGCGGGCGTATTCGTCTGCACCTCCATGCCTTCCGCAACCTGCATCAGACACGCGACGGGATTAGAGCGCGCGCCCTTAACTTCGACAACGCACATACGGCATGCGCCGATCGCGTTGATGTCCTTCATATAGCAAAGGGTCGGAATCCGGATGCCGGCAAGCTCCGCCGCTTCCAGAATCGTGGAACCCGCGGGGACTTCGATCTCCATTCCGTTGATTTTCATTTTAACCGTATCCATGGTCGCACTCCTTATTTCTTGATGATGGCAGAGAACTTGCAGCCTTCCATGCAGGCGCCGCACTTGATGCACTTCGACTGGTCAATGACATGCGGTTCCTTGACCTTGCCGGTGATCGCGTTTGCGGGGCAGCGACGCGCGCACAGCGTGCAGCCGCGGCACTTGTCGGGCTGGATCTCGTAGTGCAGGAGGTTCTTGCACACGCCCGCCGGGCAGCGCTTTTCGACGACATGCGCCTCGTACTCGTCACGGAAATACTTCAGCGTAGAGAGAACCGGGTTCGGCGCCGTCTGACCGAGTGCGCACATTGCGTTCGCCTGAATGTACTTGCACAGCTCCTCCATCTTGTCGAGGTCTTCGAGCGTGCCGTTGCCGGACGTGATCTTGTCGAGCATTTCGAGAAGGCGACGCGTACCGATGCGGCACGGCGTGCACTTGCCGCAGCTCTCGTCGACCGTGAAGTCGAGGAAGAAGCGCGCGACGTCGACCATACAGGTCGTCTCGTCCATGACGATCATACCGCCGGAGCCCATCATCGCGCCGATCTTCTTGAGGTTGTCATAGTCGATCGGCAGATCGAGGAATTCCGCGGGGATGCAGCCGCCGGACGGACCGCCGGTCTGGACTGCCTTGAACTTCTTGCCGTTCGGGATGCCGCCGCCGATGTCGAAGATGATCTCGCGAAGCGTCGTGCCCATCGGGATCTCCACAAGACCGGTGTTGACGATCTTGCCGCCGAGCGCGAAGACCTTGGTGCCCTTGGATCCTTCGGTACCCATGGACGCGAACCACTCTGCGCCCTTCAGGATGATCTGCGGGATGTTCGCGAGCGTTTCAACGTTGTTGATGATCGTCGGCTGACCGAACAGGCCCTTATTCGCCGGGAACGGCGGCTTGTTTCTCGGCTCGCCGCGGTTGCCCTCGATGGAGGTCAGAAGCGCGGTCTCCTCGCCGCAGACGAACGCGCCCGCGCCGAGACGGACTTCGATATCGAAATCAAAGCCGGTGCCGAAGATGTCCTTGCCCAAAAGGCCGTATTCACGAGCCTGTCCGATTGCGATATTCAGACGCTGAACCGCGATCGGGTACTCCGCACGGACGTAGATGAAGCCCTTGTTTGCGCCGATCGCATAGCCCGCGATCGCCATTGCCTCGAGCACCGCGTGCGGGTCGCCTTCGAGGACGGACCGGTCCATAAACGCGCCGGGGTCGCCCTCGTCCGCGTTGCAGACGACGTACTTCTGCGGAACCTTATTCTTTGCCGCGAACTCCCACTTGAGACCGGTCGGGAAGCCTGCGCCGCCTCTGCCGCGAAGTCCGGAGTCCTTCATGGTCTGAATGACCTGTTCCGGCGTCATTTCGGTGAGCACCTTGCCGAGCGCGGCATAGCCGTCCATCGCGATGTACTCGTCGATCTGTTCCGGGTTGATGACGCCGCAGTTGCGAAGCGCAACGCGCATCTGCGTCTTGTAGAAGACCGTTTCCTGCAGAGACGGAACCTCGACCTTCTCGTCGCCCTCGGTCTCGCGATACACGAGACGGTCGACAACACGGCCCTTTAAGAGATGCTCCTCGACGATCTCGGGAACATCCTCGAGCTTGACGCGGCTGTAGAACGTGCCCTCAGGGTACACGATCATGACCGGACCGAGTGCGCAAAGGCCGAAGCAGCCCGTGCGTACGACCTTGACTTCTTCAGCAAGGCCGCTCTTTGCGATTTGTTCTTCCAGCGAATCGGCAATCTTCATGCTGCCGGAAGAGGTACAACCCGTACCGCCGCAAATCAAAACATGCGTACGAATCATTCTGTCTTTCCTCCGTTAACCTTCCACCGCACCGATGGTATATTTTGTGACGGGCTTGCCCCCGATCAGATGCTCCTTGATGATTTCGGGAACCATTTCGGGCTTGACCTTGACGTAGGTCACGCGTTCCTTATCGCCTTCGAACACTTCCACGATCGGCTCAAAACGGCACATGCCGATGCAGCCGGTCTGCGTAACGGTCACTTTGTCGCCGAGATTCTGATTCGCGACCTGCTCGACAAAGGCGTTCAGAACGGGACGCGCGCCTGCCGCGATGCCGCAGGTCGCCATGCCGACGACTACACGGATCTCACCGGTGCCTTCCCGAAGTGCGACTCTGTTTTTCATTCTGTCACGAATCTGTGCAAGTTCTTCCAATGTTTTCATGTGTTTGATCCTTTCGTTTCTTTAATAGGATTGTGCGTATCTTTAAGCCTCCGAAGCGTATTGCTCCGTCAGCGTATCCCGGATCCATGCGAGGACCTCGTACTCGTCGAGCGGTACGTCGTCCCCCAACACCTGTCGGATCTCACGCGTGTCGAGCTCGACCGTGCGATCCGGCATGGTGTGCCGGAAAAGGAAATCCGTTTTCGGACTCCCCCGGATCAGCAGCGTGACCGTAGAGATCACGTCGCCGAGCGGTGTAAAATCAAGATGTGTTTTGTCGAACGTTGCCGACGTTTCCGTGCCGCAATGCTCGGGATCGACCGCGCGTTCGACCGATCGGATCGTAAGCGATCCGCCGGTCTGCTCCGCCGCAAGCTTCAGAAGCGGGATCCCCATGCCCACCTTGCGCGTGGTGCGCGTCGTGGAAAAGGGGTCGGTGACCGTCTTTACGAATTCCTCCGACATCCCGCAGCCGTTGTCCCTGATCGTAATTGTGAGCATACGCTCCGTTTCGTCGATCAGGATCTCGATGAGGCTTGCTTCGGCGCGGATCGAGTTTTGCGCGATATCGAGAATGTTCAGGCTCAGTTCCTTCAAAGCGTTCCCTCCCCGAGCGTTTGAAACAACGCGTGCCGAACGGCGTCCGGCGCTGTTTCATCGGTGTCGAGCGTCATCGTGCCTCCGGCTTCACCAATCTCCCACAGGCGATGCGCATCCGAGCAGACGACGATCCTCCGTCCCTCCGCAAGATCCGTGTTCTCCTTATCGCGAAGCTCCGCGATGTGAAAAACCGGTTCCGGCGGAAACGCGCCGAGCACCGCCAAAAGTCCGTTCGCGTCGCGGTCGATGTGCGCGGGCCAGCAGATGCCCTCGTGCGCCTTTACAAGCGCGGCAGCCGCAACAAGGTCCAGATCCGTCGCCGCGGGCAGGAACCAGGGGTCCTCCCCGATCTTCTCGTCCCGCTCGTTTAAGATCGGCTGTTCGCCGAAGATCTCCACGCGGTTTTTGATCTTCATCCGGTGCGTCTTCACCTCGTCCGAAAACGCGAGCGCGTTCCCGATCGATTCAAAGATGCAGAGCAGATGAATGTCCTCCGCCGTGGTGAGCTCCATTCCCGCGATCGGAACGACGCCGTATTCCTCGCATGCAGCAAAGAATGCCGGACAGTTTTCGGACGTGTTGTGATCGGTCAAAGCCACAACGTCGAGTTCGTTGAGATGCGCCATCCCCGCGATATTGCAGGGCGTCATATCCATGTCTCCGCACGGAGACAGGCACGAATGCAGATGCAGATCGTAACGAACCGTCCTCATCGGAGCAGCGCGCCGACCTCGGCGCAGATCTCAAACGTCGACCGTTCGCTCATCAGCAGGTTCAGCCCATGCAGCTTCGCCGCGTTGACGGCGGCTTCGTCCGGGCGCACGCCCTCGGAAAAGACGATGCAGGCGCAGTCCGTCAGCTGACCGACCGCAGCCACGTTCACGTTGGACATGATCGTGACCCAGCAGTCGCCACTCTCGGCGCGTCCCATGACCCAGCTTAAAAGGTCGCCCGCGTAGCCTCCGGTGATCTCGCGATCGCCGTCGGACAGCAGCAAAGGCTCGTATCCGGTTTTTTCGATCAGTTCGCGTACCGTCATACCGTCCTCACTTTCCGTCGTCGTGCTGCAGCATGCGCAGCTGTTCGCGCATCCGGATCACGCAGTCGTCGAGCTTCGATTCGCCCCGCACCACGTCCTCCGCATGTGCGCGGCAGGTGGGCGCGCCGCACGAACCGCAGTCCATGCCGGGCAAAAGGTTTCTAATCCGCTCGATCTCGGACATCATGCGGAACGAACGCATCCGGTCCGCGTCCAGGATCTCCGCCGAGCTGTACTCGCCGGGTTCGACCGTGAGAAGCTCGTTCGGTATCGGCTCGGTTTCGCCCAGGATCACATGGTTCTGCGAAACGGGCATATACCGCTGCAGCGCACGGATGCGAACGCGCGCGATGTACGGGTTTTCGACCGCCATCACGCCGCCGACGCAGCCGCCGGGACAGGCGTTCATCTCGACGAATTTCAGATCGGGGAAATGCCCCATCTCGATGTCGTCGAGCACGCGGATGATGTTCTCGATGCCGTCTGCGGCAAGGTAATGATCGTTCATCAGGGCGCTCGCTTCGCCGCCGGACGACGACCAGCTTAAGCCGATCATGCCCGATTCCGAGGTGACCTCGGGGATCTTTGCGCGGTCCATCTTCTGCAGCACGCGGAAGTAAATGTCGCTCATCGAGACGACGTAATCCACGTAGCATTCCTTGTCCGCCGGCGTATTCTTGACCCAACTGACCTTTGCGGGACACGGGGAGATGAATACGGTCCGAACGTCCTCCGCTTTGAGCTCCGGATGCGTCTTTAAGGCGCGCTCCTTTGCAAGCTTTCCCGCAAGCTCGATCGGCGGGCAGATCGGTACCATCTTGTTTCTGAGCGTCGGAAACCGCAGCGAAATCAGCCGCACCACGACCGGGCACGCCGTGCTGATGAACGGCGCATGCGCCTCCCCCATGCGATTCATGTAGGTACGCGTATAGTCGGTGACAAGCTCCGCCGCCTTCGCGACCTCGAACACGTCGTCAAAGCCGAGGTTTTTAAGCCCCTGCAGGAGATAATCCGTATCGTCGAGGTTTGCGAACTGCCCGAACAGCGACGGCGCGGGAAGCGCGATCAAATACTTTTCGTGATCGATCGAATCCCACTCGTCGAAGCTCGCGCGCTTCGCCTTGTACGGGCAATGCCGGATGCACTCGCCGCAGTCGATGCAGAGGTTCGGATTGATACAAGCCTTTCCGTCGCGAATGCGGATCGCCTGCGTGGGGCAGCGGCGCAAGCAGGTGGTACACCCCTTGCACTTAGCGGCGTCAAGCGATACGGAATGCTTGTATACGATCATGGTTCCTCCTTATGCCGACCTGAAAGTCATCTCGATCGTCGTGCCTACGCCGACGACGGAGTCGATCTTGAGTTCGTCCGAGTAGCGCTTCATGTTCGGCAGGCCCATGCCTGCGCCGAACCCGAGGGAACGTATGTTGTCCGGTGCCGTCGAATAGCCTTCCTGCATGGCAAGGTTCACGTCCTTGATGCCGGGGCCGACGTCCTTCAGGATCACCGTGATGCAGTCGGGCGTTACGTACACGTCCGCGTCGCCGCCCTTTGCGTGGATGACCATATTGATCTCGCCTTCGTACATGGCGACGGAAATGCGGCGGATCAGATCGGGGTGATATCCCATCTGCCGCAGCGTCCGCTTCACCTGCACGGATGCTTCGCCTGCGGACGTGAAGTTGTTCCCGTCCACATCGTAATGGAAATGCAGCGCGTCAGATGGTACCGTCATCTTCCCAGACCGCCTTCGTACAGTTTGCCGCTGGCTTCGTACATGGAGAGCTTCGTCTCCAGCAGCGCGATGTGATTTTCAGCGGCGAGCCGTTTGATCTCATCGGCCGCGGTCTTCCCACGCACGATGATGATCGCCCGCATGTCCAGCATGTGCGCCGTACGCACGATCTGCGGGTTTAAAAGTCCCGTCAGAAGCACGTCGCGGTTTTCCGCAAACGCCAGAACGTCGCTCATCATATCGCTGCCGAACGCGCCGCAGAGATCCTCGTCGATCTGCTCCGGCTCCGCATAGACGACAGCTTGGATTCGCTCGGCCATTTCCCGGATCGTCATACCTGTTTCCTTTCGATTATGCGCGGAATTTGTCTACAATACCCTTGACGTCTGCGGGAACGAGTCTGCCGAAAACGTCGTCGTCAATCGTCATAACCGGAGCAAGACCGCAGCAGCCGAGGCAGCGCGTTGCTTCGAGCGTAAATTTGCCGTCGCTGGTGGTGTGGCCCGCCTTGATGCCGAGCTGACGTTCAAGTTCTGCAAGAATGTCAGCGGAGCCCTTGACGTAGCACGCCGTGCCGAGACAGACGCGGATCAGATGCTCGCCCTTCGGTTCGAGCGTGAACCACGAATAGAACGTGGAAACGCCGTAGACCTGCTCGAGCGATACGCCGAGCCCTTCGGCGATCATCGTCTGCACTTCGATCGGCAGATAGCCGTAGATTTCCTGTGCCTTCTGAAGCACGGGCATCATTGCGTCGCTGTGGCCCTTGTGCTCTGCAATGACTTCTTTGAGTTTGGCCTCCTGTTCGGGTGTGCCCCGGAACGGAATTTCAGTAATCTTGTTCGCCATACATCCTCCTTAGAAATTCAGATTCCTAGCCAGAAAATATTATAACATACTGCTTCTGCTTTTTCCATATCTTTTTGCTACAACTTTTTCTATATTTTTACCTTTATGCGACTTTCTTCATGAAAAATCCACAAATATTTAGCAAAAATTTGTATTTTGCATACTTTTCTTTTTGAAAGAAATCGTGTATGATAAAGATGCACCAAAGGAATAACCATAGGAGTATATAAAGGAAGGGGATATTTTATGGCAAAGAAAATCAAATTCAAACCCACTCCTGCCGGTATTTTGTTCCTGTCGGCGATCGGCGTTCTCCTGATCGCGATCATCATTCTGACGATCGTAGGCGCCTCCCGCTGCAAGAACGACCCCAGCCGTGAGAACGATCCCGCACTTGCAAGCGAAGCGCCCGTCGAGAGCGCCGAACCCGCAGAATCGTTGGAGCCCGTCGAAACGCCGGCAAGCATCGATACGCCCGATCCGAACGCGACCGTCGATCCGGACGCGACCGTCGATCCCGACGCGACCGCCGATCCGAACCGGAGCGAAGGCCCCGGTCCGATCGTCGTCAACACGCCCGGCGCCAACGCGCAGGCATCTGCCTCCGCCGGCGCATCCGCGTCCGCTTCTCCGAGCCCGAGCTATTACACGTCTCCGACGAGCACGATGAAGAAGAACGCGCAGAAGGGCTACGTCAACGCGGACAGCGTCAGAATGCGCAAGGGACCCGGCACGAAGTTCGATATCGTCAAGGATAAGATCGCGAAGAATACTGCCGTCACGCTCTATACCGAGCAGGAGGGCTGGTGGTTCTTGAAGTGCGGCGACAAGTACGGCTACATCCGCAAGGACTACGTCACCAAGGGCTCCGCACCCGAAAGCGCAAGCAGCGAAGCGACCGGCAAGGTCGCCGCATCCAAGATCGCTCTGCGCAAGAGCGCGGACAGCGATTCCGAATGCATCAAGGAATACGAGAGCGGCACCACGCTGACGATCTATCATTATGAAAAGGATAAGAGCGGCAAGAAGTGGTACTACGTCAAGACCAGCGACGGCAAGAAGGGCTATATGTACGCCGAATACGTCAAGGTCACCAACGGCAAGGTCGGCTCGAAGTAAACAACCTGAACCGCAAGACTCACGGAATTTCCGTGGGTCTTTTCTTTTTTACAACTCTCTTACAAGTCTGTGATGACTCCGTTACAAGTTTCGTTTTATGCTTCTTCTGAAAAACGAATTCGGAGGTATGTATGAAACGAATCATCCCGATCCTTGTATCCCTTCTGCTGCTTGTTGCCTGCTTGCCGAACGCCGCGCCCGACGCGCTCCCTTCCGCAATTTTACAAACGCCGGAGCCGCAGACCGAGCTTGTCATATCGAAACCGTCCGCCGCGGAACCGACCGCCGTCCCGATTCCGGTCGATTCTCTGCAGCCGAATGCGGCGATCCCCGCCGAGCCCGAGCCAATTGCTTCGAGCGTGCCGTCTTCCCCCGTCACGTCGTTGTCGCTTTCCGACGTCTGCGCGACGGAAAAGCTGACCCATCCGCTTCCGATCGAACTGATGACGCGCGATTTCGACCGCAGCAAGGCCGATCCCGCAGGCAATTATGAAACGACCTATCGGCGCGAAACAGTCGACTGCGCCGATCTCGATCTCGGGCTTACGGCGCTCGACGCGGACGAAGCGCACACGCGTCTGAAACTGCATGTGCGGTTTCCTTCCGAATGGACTTTGCTCGTCTCGAGGAACATGAACGAATTTTTTCTGAACTTCCGCGTCCTGCTCGACGGCGAGCGGGTTCCGTTCACCGTTTCCGCAAAGAACGTCCGACCCGACGCCGATTCCCTTTCGGATCGGTGCGGCGACTACGAGCTCGTGCTCGCGTCCGACGCGGTCAACATTCACACGCTCGCCGCGTATCGAACGCTGACGCTGATGCCGTACGTGCTGTGCTACGATCTCAATCCGGAGGGAAACCGCTGGCGCAAGGACGCGGACGGCGCAGACGTGTTTCTTTCCTTTACGCACGCGTTTGCGGGACGGTTCGATCTGATCGACCTTAACGAGCGTTCGCTTTCCGTCAATCTTTCCGCCGTCACAGGCGGCGTGACCCCTTCCCCGCTTGTAACGCGCGAGCCCGTACTGCGCGAGAACATGTACAGCATGGAGGAGATCGAAACGGACATTCGCATGGAGCTGCGCGGCGACGTGATCGATTCGGATGAGGAGACCGGCGAGGTCACCTGGGCCCCGCCGACCGAGGACACGGAAACACTCGTCGAGCTTCGGGCGCGTCTGGCGCTTTGTCCCGCCGAGGACACGTTCATGCCGTTCGATCCGAACGCGCTCACTTATCGAAACGAGCCGTATGTGATCCGGTCGGGCGACGGAACGCTTCTGTATCTGAACTTTCGAAAGAACGCAGTCGAGATCTCGACCTTGCGGAACGGGCTGATTCAGGACGCGCACACCGTATGGAACGGCGGATTCTACGGCGAGCCGTGGCACAGAACGCTCGATCATATTACGGTCACGAATGCAAGCGCCGAAGATACCGTAAACGCCGCGCTGACATCTGCGGGGCTTTCGGAGCAGTTCGGGATCGGGCTATGCGAGAAGGGCCGTCTTGCGCACGCGATCGTCGACGCGCCGTACTATGAAACGCTGTCGGAAGGGTACATTCTGTATGTTTCTCGAAACGGCGGCGGATATATGCCGGTTCCGAAGGGCGGAGGCAGGTTCGAGGAGGATTCGAAAAGCGCGCTGTTTGAGCCGCCGAGCGAGGACAGCTACGCGAAATCTTGGCAGCAGGATTGGATCGAGATCTACGTTTCGGAGAATGGGATCGGGCATATCGGATGGTATGATCCGAACGAGCTGGTAGCGGTCGCAAACGAAAACGTAGAGCTGCTGCCGTTTGCCGAGATTCAGGCGCACATTCGGGACGATCTTCGCTACAGCTACGCATGGACGGACGAAAAGAATGTCGGCATGGCGGAGCTGCATGTAAAGCGGATCGTGCTCTCCTGCGCGATCGCGCGCATCCCGAACAATCCGGACGAGGCGGCGCTCGTGCCCGCGTGGGTCGTGTTCTGCAGCGACGCGCGGAGCGAGGCCGTCAACGCGCACGACCGGCTGATGCTGATCAACGCGATCGACGGCAGTTATCTGCATGTGCGGTGAATCGCAAGCAGTGAAAGCGGACGACCGCCGGTCGTCCCTACAATTGGGCAAACCGCATCCGCCTGCCAAATAACGGAATCCATCGGAGATAGCCTTCCCGTAGGGACGGGCATTGCCCGTCCGCCGAAAAGCAAAACGGACGACCGGCGGCCGTCCTTGTACTTCCGCGTCTGCCCGTATAAGCATAAATTGTCAAAACCCTCTGTTTTTCAGATCGTGGGCGAGCTCGACATAAAAATCCGTGATGTCGCGAATGCCGTACTTTGTTTTGCGTGAGAACGGCGCGCGGCGAAAATCGATCTCGTCGAGGTGCGAAATGCCGCGGCGCGTGCTGCCGCACATGCGAATGCAGCGCTCGCCCCACGTCGCCGATTCTACGGAGACCAGTCCGTCGTTCTCGCCCTCGATGCGGTTCAGCACGAAGTTTGCGGTGGAAAGGTTGATGTCTGAAAACGGATGCTTCATCACGCCTGCGGCGCTCTGATAGAACACGCCGGGCGCATCGGGATTCTGCGCGTTGAACGTTTCCAAATGCGACGTCGAGAACTCCTCGCAGACGCGCTGAAAGTCCGGCTTCTTGTCGCCGACGAGCCGGATCCAGTTGTTCACGACGAACGCCGCGATCGAAAAGACCATCCGCGGCGCGCGCAAAAACATTGTGAACGTCTTCGACCCGCGGTGCGGCGTGCCGACCGTTGTGATGCTCGCGATCTTCTCCGCACCGTTCAGCGACGACGCCGCCATGCGCGCTTCAAGCCCGCCCTTACTGTGTGCAATGATATTCACCTTCTCTGCGCCGGTTTCCTTTAAGATCGCGTCGATGCGATCGCACAGCGCGTGCGCGTTCGTCTCGGTGCTCGCCCAGCAGTCCTGTTCACCGAAGAACACCGCTGCGCCGTGCGCTTCGAGGATCTTCGGGATCCTGCCCCAGTACACGGGAATCCTGAGATCGCGAAATCCCGCTCCGTGCACCAGCAGGATCGGGTATACGGTTTTACAGATGACGTTCTCCATTACGGTTCCTCGGAAATGTTCTTCGACGTGACCGTGACGACCGCGTCGTGCGTGGGCATTTCAAAGGTAAAGTATAATAAGCCGTCGTCGGGTCCGTCCGCCTGCAGTACGGTGCGTCCGTCTACGTATACGTCAATGGAAACGTCCGGTGCCGACCCGAGCTTCACCGTGACCGTCTCCCCCGCGTACGCGCGATCGATCGGATCGGTCAGAAACTCTGTGTCGCCCTCATAGGTGATGCGATACGTCTGCGCCGTCATGTCGCTTCCGCCGAGCACGTAATCGACCTTCACGTCGTGCTCCGGCATGGTAAAGGTATAGACGAGGTATGTGTAGTCCACGACCTCGGGCGTAAGCCGTTCGCCGTCGACGGTGACCTTCGGCGACGCGTCCATGACCGCATACGTTTTCAGCTGTACCTGCTCGCCCGCGGAATAGCGTTCCTTCGCGTCGAAAAAGACGTCCTTCTTCCCGCTGTAATCGACGGCGTATTTCTGCCCGCCGCAGCCTAAGGGGAGCAGCATCAAAAGCAGCAATGCCGCAATGAGGATCCGTTTCATTGCCCTGCCTCCCGTTCCGATCAAAGCTCCGACAGCCGATACAGCGCGTCCGGATTGTCCTTTGGCTCCTTCAGATGGATGATCGCGGCGTCGGGAAGAAGCTTCTTGATCTGCGCCTCCGCCTTCAGCGCTTCGCCGCTTCCGGAATACAGCACGAACGCGACCTTTTTCCCCGCAAGCTTCACGTCCGAAAGCACCGTATTGATCGGGCAGCTGAGCCTTCCGTTCCACACCGGCGAGCCGATCGCGATCTCATCAAAGGCGGACACGTCGGTGTCGTACGCGTTCAGCGGTTCCTTCCGCTCGCGCATCGCGCCGTAGCCGCCCGCAAGGATCTGCAAAAAGAACGCTTTCGGCGGCTTTTTCGACGGCACGACCTTTCGCACGTCAAACCCCTTTTTCTGTAAATAATCCGCGACCGCGTCGCCGTTTCCGGACTGGCTGTAATAAATGAAAAGCTTGCTCATACCCTTTCTCCTTATTTCAGAATAAACCGCATCTCAACCGGGTTGTGATCGGAATACGCAAAGCCAGTGTCGATGACGTTCGTGTACGTGACCTCGACGTTCGCGGTGACCAGAAAGCCGTCGATCGTCAGCGTGTATTGACCCTCGTGATACGGACCGTCGGCGTTGCGGCAGCTCGGAACGGGGTTCGCTTCATCGAGCGGCGCAATGAGCGTGATGTCGGTTCCCTCGAACATCTCCGCAGGGATCGGCTGCGCCCATGTGTACTCGATGTCGGACTTTCCGAAATACACCGAGGAATCGCCCAAAAGGTCCTTATTGAAATCGCCGCCCGCGATGCAGTAGTTGCCCTTTTCATACTCCGCCTGAATGTCGGCAAGCAGCAGCTTTAACTGCTCGGTCGCGATCGTGCCGTCCGAGGTGTACGCGGAAAGATGCATGTTGTAAAGCACGAGCTCCTTGCCGTCAGAAAGTCTGATGCGGTTTTTACAGTAGCAGCGGTCGAGGTCAAGGAACTTCGTAAAGCCCGACTCGATCGGCAGCTCCACGCGCTCGGCGGAATCGATCGGCGCATTCGAGAAGGTCATCAGCCCCGACTTCGCGGAGCCGAACGGCTGCGTGACCGGATAGCACAAGAACGGCGAATCGTAGTTCTGCGCGAAGGTGTACGTCATCGAATCGATCGCGTCGGTCAGATACGGACGCTCGTCAAAGCCGTAGCTTCTCGTCGAACCGATGTCGACCTCCTGCACGAGCAGCAGGTCCGCGTCCTCATTTTTCAGAAAGTCCGCAATGGTCTTGAGGTTCTTGTCGAGCCGCTCCTTCGACCATGCCCACGCGCGGTCGCCGCCGTCCATGAAGAACCCGAAATCGGATTCGTACGCGCCGAAGCCGATGTTGTAGGACACGATCCGGTATTCCTCGCCCGTTTCGACCGTGCCGCTTGCCGTTCCCTCCGGCGTAATCGGCTGATCGCCGAAGCGGTGGAAGCTGATCAGCACGTAGGAAAGATACGCCACGACGAGCAGGATCAGCACAAGCAGAACGATGCCGATGATTTTCAGAGCCTTTTTCATAATGCGCACCCTTCCTTATTTGCCGTTAAAGTTGGTCTGATAGATCTTTTCAGCAAGCGCCGCCGAGCCGAAGTCGATCACGACCCAGCCCTTCAGCGGCGTTTGAAGCTCCGAAAGTTTCGGGTTGAGCGTCTTTGCAAACGCATAGGGATGCCCGAACGACGCTGTCCCCTTGGTCGAAAGGAAGGAAATCGAAAGCGCGTCCTCCCCCGTCCTTGCCGCGTCCTGTCCTTTTCGGAACGCGTTCCACTTGTCGTCGGTATCGAATTCGTAGCGGTCCTGCACGGTCAGCGTATAACTGCCGTTCTCATGCGAAGCCGCGTTCAACGTCACGTCGTCATGTCCCTTCTGCGTGTCCCAGTAGCACGGGATGCCAAGCGTCGGAACGGGTTCATCGGCATTCTCATAGTGCCGCAGAAGGACGATCTTTCCGCGCGCCTCGGCGACCGTCGGAATCGCGTCGGTCAACAGCCACGCGTCGGGATTCTGTTCGATGTACGCGGAAAGCAGCGCCTCGAACTGCTCGGGCGATTCGCTGCCGTGCTCATGCTTCACCGCGAACACGACCGCCTCGGTCGGATGCGCCTTCAAGAATGCGTAAGTATCGGCGAGCACGTCGTCAAAGGTCAGCGTCGCCGCCCACGGCCAGCCGGAGGTCGTGCAGTTTGTAAACCCGTGCATGAGCTTCAGCTGTTCCCCGCCAGCGCCGAGACGGATATCGAGATAGCGGAAGCCCGCGTCAAGCTGTTCGCCGACGGTCAAAGCCTGACACTTCGAGAAGTACGCAAGCTGCACGTTCTTCGTCGCGCTGTCGTGCGTGCCGGGCAGAACGACCTCGGACAGCGGCATGGCGTCGTCCAGATTCGCCATCCAGTCCGCAGTGCCGTCCGGCGCGGTCCTGTCGACGGTTTCGAACGCCGGGATCACGTACATCACGACGGCAAACGCAAGCACGATCAAAAGCGGCACGATCCAGAGAAGATGCAGCGCCCACCTTGCTTTGCTCTTTTTACGGGTTTCCATAGATATACCTCGCAGTTTAATATATATGATTTTATCACATTCCCATGCCGCCTGCAACCCAAATGTTGCGGGCAGCCGATAAAAAGGCGCATGTTTGGCATGTGAAATCGTATACGGTTTTTTTCGCGGATTTCTTGCATCGGGTCGGTCGGTATGCTATAATAGGATGATTTATTATGGTGGAGGATCGTCTTGCGCATTTTGGGGATCGACCCGGGCTACGCGATCATGGGCTACGGGGTTGTGGAAAAGAACGGACAATCGGTCGTTCCGATCGATTTCGGCGTGGTGGAAACGGATAAGAGCATGCCGTTTCCGGAGCGGCTTGAACGGCTGTATCTCGGCACGAAACAGCTTTGCGAGCTGTATCATCCCGACATGGCGGCGTTTGAGGAGCTGTTCTTCTATCACAACATCACCACGGCGATCGCGGTCGGTTCGGGGCGCGGCGTGTCGCTCTTGGGCGTACAGCAGTGCGGCATCCCGATGTACGAGTTCACGCCGATGGAGATCAAGCAATCCGTCTGCGGAAACGGACACGCCGACAAAAAGCAGGTGCAGCAGATGATCCGCGTGCTCCTGGGGCTCAAATCCGAGCCGAAGCCGGACGACGCGGCGGACGCGCTTGCCGCTGCGCTGTGTCTTGCGTTTCACGCGGGTCCCGCGCAGGAAGAATACCGCATCAAATAGGAGAGTTTATGTACGCATATATCAAAGGCACCGTAGACGAAACGGGCGCGGACCGCGCGGTCGTGGAAGCCGCAGGCGTGGGCTATGAGCTGTTCTGCAGCACGCTGACGCTGAAAACGCTGACCGTCGGCGAACAGGCAAAGCTCTATACGCATCTGCATCTTGCGGAGGGCGTGCAGGCACTGTACGGATTTTCGGACACCGAGGAACGCGATATGTTCCGAAAGCTTTTAAACGTTTCGCGCGTCGGACCGAAGCTTGCGCTTTCGGTGCTGTCGACGCTGACGCCCTCGGACGTGCGCGCGGCGATCGTGACCGACAATCCCGCGGCGTTTGACCGCGTGGCGGGCATGGGCAGAAAGACCGCGCAGCGCGTGATTTTGGAGCTCGGCGAATCGATCCGTCAGGAATCGACAGGAATGGCGCCCGCAAAGACCGAGGATGCAAAGCCGTCCTTACCGAGCTTGCAGAGCGAAGCGGTCGCGGCGCTGACCTCGCTTGGCTACGACGGGCTCACCGCCTCGCGCGCGGTCGCCAAGATCAAGGAAGCGGACAGCGTAGAAGAACTGATTATGAAAGCTTTAAAGAGCATGGCAAAGGGGTAAGACATGCAGGATGACCGACTGATCTCTTCCAGTTTACAGGAAGAAGACGCGAAAAACGAATACAGCATCCGCCCGCATTTTCTTTCCGAGTACATCGGACAGGAAAGCGTGAAGGAGCATATGCAGATCTATATCGAGGCGGCGAAGTCCCGCGGCGAATCCCTGGACCACGCGCTTTTATACGGACCGCCGGGTCTCGGCAAAACGACGCTCGCGGGCATCATCGCAAACGAGATGGGCGTGAACCTGCGCGTGACGAGCGGTCCCGCGATCACGCACGCGGGCGATCTTGCGGCACTTTTGACAAACCTCAGCTCCGGCGACGTGCTGTTCATCGACGAGATCCACCGTCTAAATCCGAACGTTGAGGAGGTCCTCTACCCCGCGATGGAGGATTTCGCGCTCGACATCATCATCGGCAAGGGTCCCGGCGCAAGGAGCATCCGTCTCGATCTGCCGCACTTCACACTGATCGGCGCGACGACGCGGCTCGGGATGCTGTCCTCCCCGCTTCGCGACCGCTTCGGCATCAAGGAGCAGCTGGAGCTGTACACGCCCGAAAGTTTAAAGGAGATCGTCACAAGAAGCGCGGACATTCTGCACATCGAGATCGACGAGGAAGGCGCTTTGGAGATCGCCTCCCGCTCGCGCGGAACACCGCGTATCGCAAACAGGCTCTTAAGGCGCGTACGCGACTATTCGCAGGTGCGCGGCAGCGGCGTGATCGACGTACCGACCGCGCAGAACGCGCTCGCCATGCTGAAGATCGACGAGCTCGGGCTCGACGCCGTCGACCGCAGGATGCTCACCGCCATGATCGAAGTATTCAAGGGCGGTCCCGTTGGTCTCGACACGATCGCTGCTTACACCGGCGAGGACGCCGGCACGGTCGAGGACGTGTACGAACCGTATCTTTTGAAGCTCGGATTCATCGCCCGCACGACGCGCGGCAGAATCGTTCTCCCGGACGCCTATCGGCATCTGGACTACCCCGTACCGGTGACGGTACAGCAGGAACGCCTGGAGGTTTAATATGTTCGGCAAGAAAAAGCGCCTGATCGCAGAGCAGGAAGAACGCATCCACTCCCTTGAAGGACAGCTTGAATCGCTGACCGCCGACAACAAGCGGTTAAAGGACCGCGTCATCGACGTCGAGCGCCGCGAGCGCGGCATCGGACGCGCGCTGAACGAAGCCACCGCGACCGCCGACAACATGATCGCCGACGCGCAGAGAAAGTCCGCCGCCATGCTCGAACAGACGCAGGGCGAATGCGACGCGCAGCGCCAAAAGGCGGACGAGATCGTCGAGGAAGCCTACCGCAACGCGCGCGAGATCGTGCGCACCGCCGAGGAGGAAAGCAAGCGCAGGCTCGATGAAATGCAGGTGCAGATCGAGCAGTACGCCGCGCTTTTGAACAGCTACGATTCCGTGGTGCAGGAGCAGCTTGCTTCCGCACAGGAGGGCGCGCGGCGCTTTGCGGAGCTGTTCGTCGCGCTGCACGACGCGGTCCCGAAGCTGATCGGAACCGACGGCGCGCCCCTGCCCGGTCTCGACAAGCCGGTCGAGGAAGCGAAGGACGACGTGCAAAACGACCCCTCCTATCTCTCGGAGGACATGCCCGATTACGCTTCGCATCCGCTGTCCTTTACGCCGAGCCGTGAAAGCGGCGCCGACGACCAGCTCTGGACGGTCGACCGGATCGCCTCCGGCACAAACGGCGACAGCGGTTCCGACGTGGACGCGATCATCGACGAGATCCTTGCCGCGACTGAGGACGACGCATGAAGCTGACCGCACTCGGCGTATACGGTCCGTTCCCCGCGCCCGGCGGCGGCTGTTCCTCGTACCTTGTCGAGGACGGCGATACAAGGATCCTTTTGGACTGCGGCAGCGGATCCTTGGGACGGCTTCGAACGCGTTTCCCGGAGGGACTTCATCTTGACGCGATCGTGCTTTCGCATATGCATGCGGATCACGCGGGCGAGATCGACCTGTTCCGCTACATGCTGGAGTTCGGCGTGCTGCACGCGCCGATGAAGGTTTTCTCTCCCGAGACGGAGCGGCTTTCCTATCCGGTCTTCGACGCCGAACGGACGTCGGACGGGATGCAGACGCGCGTCGGCTCTCTGACCCTGCGCTTTACCGCCGTGCATCACGCGGTGCCGACCGTGGGCGTTCGCGTCACGGACGCAGCGGGACATGCGCTCTTTTACACCGGCGACACCTGCCTGTTCGACGGGCTTTGTGCCGCTGCAAAGGACGCCGATCTGCTGCTTGCGGACGCGTGCCTCAAAGACGAATCGAACCCGAAGGCGCTCCGTAACCACATGACCGTTTTTGAGGTTCAGCAGCTTCGAAGGGACGCAGGCTGCAAGCGTGCGATCCTCACGCACCTGTTCGGCGGCGAAACGGCGTATCCCTCGCTCTTTGATGAACGCTCGGCATACGCGGTCGAGGGCGCTGTTTATGAAATTTGAAATGACGCGGTGATCCGCTTCATGATACAGTAAATTCAGGAAAGGAATATAAACACTATGGCAAAAAAGACGATTGAAGACGTCAACGTAGAAGGCAAGAAAGTCCTCGTACGCGTGGACTTTAACGTACCGCTCGCGGAAGACGGAACCGTATCCGACGACAAGCGCATCGTTGCGGCGCTGCCCACGATCAAGTATCTGCTCGCGCACAATGCAAAGGTCATCCTCTGCTCGCACCTCGGCAGACCCAAGGGCGAGGTCAACCCGAAGTATTCTCTGGAACCCGTCGGTCAGCGCCTTGCGGAGCTTTTGCCCGACACGCGCGTCTGGTTTGCAACCGACACGATCGGCGAGAGCGCAAAGGCGGCGATCGCGGACATGAAGGAAGGCGAGATCGTACTTCTTGAGAACACGCGCTTCCATAAGGAAGAGGAAAAGAACGATCCGGAATTCGCAAAGCAGCTTGCAAGCCTTGCGGACCTGTTCGTTTCCGACGCGTTCGGCACCGTGCACCGCGCACATGCGTCCACGGCGGGCGTAGCGAATTACATCCCGGCGGTTGCGGGCTACCTCATCGGCAAGGAGCTCGGCGTCATGGGCAAAGCGCTCGAAAACCCGGTTCGTCCGTTCGTTGCGATCCTCGGAGGCGCAAAGGTCGCGGATAAGATCGGCGTCATCAAAAACCTGCTCGCTAAGTGCGACAGCCTCATCATCGGCGGCGGCATGGCGTATACCTTCTTCAAGGCGATGGGCTATGAGATCGGCACCTCCCTGCTCGACGAAAACAGCATCGACCTCGCGAAGGATCTGATGGCGGAAGCCAAGGAGCGCGGCGTGAACCTCCTGCTCCCGATCGACACCGTCGTTGCGACCGCGTTCGCGGCGGACGCCGAGCACAAGACCGTGGCAAGCGACGCGATCCCCGCGGGCTGGATGGGTATGGACATCGGCGAAAAGACGCGCGAGCTGTTCCGTAAAACCATCGTGGAAGCGAAGACCGTCATCTGGAACGGACCGATGGGCGTGTTCGAGTTCCCGGCGTTTGCGGAAGGCACCAAGGCGGTTGCGGCTGCCTGCGCGGAGTGCGACGGCACCACGATCATCGGCGGCGGCGATTCCGCGTCCGCAGTGAAAAAGCTCGGCTTTGCCGATAAGATGACCCATATCTCCACCGGCGGCGGCGCTTCCCTCGAGTTCCTCGAAGGCAAGATCCTTCCCGGCGTGGCGGTTCTGAACGACAAGGTCGAAGGCAGACGCCCGATCATTGCCGGCAACTGGAAGATGAACAAGACGCCCGACGAGGCGAAAGAACTCGTTTCGGCGCTGATCCCGTTGGTAGCGGACGCGGCTTGCGACGTCGTCGTCTGCCCCCCGTACGTTGATCTTTGCTGTGTAAAGAAGCTCATCGAGGGCACGAACATCAAGCTCGGCGCGCAGAACATCCACTGGGCGGAAAAGGGCGCGTTCACCGGAGAGATCTCCGCGGACATGCTGAAAGCGCGCGGCGTCGAATTCGCGATCGTCGGTCACTCCGAGCGCCGTCAGTACTTCGGCGAAACGGACGAGACCGTGAACAAGCGCGCGCTTGCCGCTTTGAACGCGGGCATCACCCCCATCATCTGCGTCGGCGAATCGCTCGAACAGCGTGAAGCGGGCGTGACCGACGAGCTCGTTTCGAATCAGACCGTTGCGGCATTGAAGGATATGACGAATGCGCAGGTCGAGTCCGTCGTGATCGCGTACGAACCCATCTGGGCGATCGGCACCGGCAAGACCGCGACCAAGGAAGACGCGAACGCGACCATCGGCGTGATCCGTAAGGCGATCGCAAACGTCTTCGGCGATGCGACCGCAGCGAAGGTCCGCATTCAGTACGGCGGCAGCATGAACCCGAAAAACGCTTCTGAGCTCATGGCGATGCCGGAGATCGACGGCGGTCTCATCGGCGGCGCGAGCCTCAAGGCGGAAGACTTCTCGAAGGTGGTTCACTTCTGATGAAGCCGATCACCGCATTGATCATCCTCGACGGCTTCGGCTATCGCGAGGAAAAACAGTATAACGCGATCCTCACCGACGGCGCAAAGAATTTCATGCGCCTTTGGAAAGCTTACCCGCACACGCTGATCGGCGCGAGCGGCATGGACGTCGGTCTTCCCGACGGACAGATGGGCAATTCCGAGGTCGGTCACACCAATATCGGCGCAGGACGCATCGTGTATCAGGAGCTGACCCGCATCACAAAGTCCATCCAAGACGGCGATTTCTTTGAGAACCCGGCGTTTGTCGGCGCGATCGAGAACTGCAAGCAGCACGACTCCGCGCTGCATCTGATGGGACTTTGCTCCGACGGCGGCGTACACAGCCACCTCGAGCATCTCTATGCGCTGGTGGAGCTTGCAAGGCGGAATGGACTTTCTAAGGTCTACATCCACTGCTTCATGGACGGGCGTGACGTTCCCCCGTCCTCCGGCAAGATGTACCTTGAACAGCTCGACAGCAAGCTAAAAGAAATCGGCTGTGGCAAGATCGCGACCGTCATGGGACGCTTCTACGCCATGGACCGCGACAACCGCTTTGAGCGCGTCGAGCGCGCATATGCGGCGCTGACCTACGGCGAAGGGCTCACCGCTTCGTCCGGTCCCGAAGCGATGCAGAATAGCTACGATCGCGGCGATACCGACGAGTTCGTGCAGCCCACCGTGATCCTTACCGACGGCAAGCCGACCGCAACGATCGGCGCGAACGACAGCGTGATCTTCTTTAACTTCCGTCCGGACCGTGCGAGAGAGATCACCCGCGCGTATCTGTTTGCGGACTTCAACGGCTTCGAGAGACGGCTTGGCATGTTCCCGCTGTACTACGTTTCGATGACGCAGTACGACAAGACGTTCGAGCCGCTGCTGCATGTGGCGTTCAAGCCCGAATCGCTCGACAACACGTTCGGCGCGTATGTTGCGGACCAGGGGCTCACCCAGCTTCGCATCGCGGAAACCGAGAAGTACGCGCATGTCACGTTCTTCTTCAACGGCGGTGTCGAAGCGCCGAACGCGAACGAGGATCGCTGCCTTATCCCCTCTCCGAAGGTGGCAACGTACGATCTCAAGCCTGAGATGAGCGCTTACGAGGTCGCGGCGGAAGCAAAGGCGCGGATCGAAAGCGGCAAGTACGACGTGATGATTCTGAACTTCGCAAACCCGGACATGGTCGGTCACACCGGCGTCATGGACGCGGCGGTGAAGGCGGTCCACGCGGTGGACGAATGCCTCGATACCGTTGTGAAAGCGATCTTAAAGACCGGCGGCCGCTGCATCGTGACCGCGGACCATGGCAACTGCGAGCTGATGTGGGACGAAGAGCAGAACGCACCGTTTACCGCGCACACCACGCTGCCGGTTCCCTGCGTGCTCGTCGACGATACGCGAAAGGACGTCACGCTTCGTGAAGGCGGAAGGCTAAGTGATCTTGCACCGACGCTTCTGAATCTTCTGGGGCTTCCGATCCCGAAGGAAATGACGGGCAAATCGCTGCTTGCGTAAAACGGCATAATAAGCAAGGGGCTGTCTCATTAGTGAGGCAGCCTCTTTGCATGGAATATAAGTATAGAATAACGACAGCCGGCTCTTGAGAAGAGTCGGCTGTCGGCGTATAATTGTGGTGTGAAAAAGAATCATACACAAGCGGATTATACCGTATATGAAACGGGAATGCAACTGAAATTGCCGATCGAGACGGAAGTTTTTATCGAGAAGGCAGCGCCGGTGCGATTGGTGAACGCGGTAGTGGAAAGGATGGATATCAGAAATATCACGCGTTCCTACTCCCGAATGGGGAGAATCGAGTACCCGCCGAGAGTGCTGCTGAAGATCTTGCTGTACGCCTATATCCGGCATATCTACAGTTCCAGAGAGATTGAACGTGCCTGCCGTGAGAATCTCCATTTTATGTATCTGTTGGGCGGGTATCCGCCGCCGGATCACAATACGATCTGCCGGTTCCGATCCAAGTACCTCGTCGGACATGAGAAGGAACTGCTGGAGCAGATGACGGCAATGCTGAAAGAATGGGGATTTGTCAGTCTGGAATCGGTATTCATCGACGGAACAAAGATCGAAGCGAATGCGAATCGGTATAGCTTTGTATGGAAGAAGGGTACGGAAAAGTCCAGAACGAAGCTGCAGAATAAGATCAAATCAGAGCTTCCCGCACTTGTGTCGTCTTGCGGTGTAAAGTGGCACATTCCGAAAGAGATTGATATACG